>DATLGC010000032.1:0-9115 GCA_035540655.1 Sphingomicrobium sp.
GATTTCATGCAGTTCCTGCCGGTCAGCGCGACCGAGACGGTGATCCGCGAGATCAGCTACGCGCTGCCCGATGAGCGGCGCGAGATGAAGGCGGCGCGCTATTTGAACTGGCGGATCAACCGGCGGGTCAATGCCGAGGACACCGAGCTGATCGCCCGGGTGCAGCTCGGAATGCAATCGCCGGCCTATGAGCCGGGGCCGCTCGGGACCAGCGAGGTCTGCCTGAGGAGCTTCGCCGCCAAGCTCAGGCGGATGATCCCGGAAGCTCGGCTGGGGGCTCCGCCGGCGCCGGGCTGGAGTCGGCTTTCGGGCGCATGAGGAAATAGACCGGGATCCCGGCGGCGAGCAGGACCGCGCCCCAGGCGGTGGCTTCGCCGCCGGCGCCGGTCAGGGTCCAGATCGCATAGAGCGCGGCGATTGCGGCAATCGCGATCAGCGCGGACGAGGCCTTGATCCGGCCGGTGCGCTGCAGGCGAAGCGCGGCAAGCGAGCAGGCGAGATAGAGGATCAGGTTCGCGGCGGTGGCGAGCAGGGCCATGAAGACGAACAGGCCGGCGACCGTGCGGCTGTAATTGGCGGCGATCAGAAGGGTCGCAAGCCCGCTCGACAGCAATTGCCCGCGAACCGGCGTGCCGCGGCTCGAGACGGCCGCGAACCAGGCCGGGAAGACCCGGTTGCGGGCCATGGCTAGCGGCAGCTCGCCCTGGAGCAGCACCCAGCCGTTGAGCGCGCCGATGGCGCTGATCGCGGCGAACAGGCCGACCGCCATGGCCAGGCCCGGCGACCAGAAGCGGGCGACGAAATCGGCCAGCGGTGCGTCCGACGCCGCCGCCTGATCGGCCGGAAGGAGCAAGGCGACCGGAGTCGACACCAAGATGTAGACGAGGCCGACGATCAGCATCCCGATCAAGGTGGCTCGGGGAACGGTTCGCTCGGCATCGCGGACATGGCGGGTCGCGACCGCGGCGGATTCGACCCCGAGCAGCGCCCACAGGGTCAGCGCCGCCGCAGCAGTGACGGCATCGAGGCTGATATCCTGGGAGCGGAGCGGGGTGTGGACCTCGGCGCTGCCCTGGCCGACGACCACGGCGGCGATGAGGATGACGACGATCAGCGGGAGAAGCTTGAGGATGGTGGTGACGAGCTGGACTCCGCCGGCGGCGCGGACGCTGGCGCAATTGACCGCGGTCAGGGTCCACAGCAGTCCGGCGGCGGCAAGCGCGCCGAGGCCGGGGGTCTGGGTGAGCGCGGGGACGAACAGCGACAGGTAACTGATCGCGGCGACGGCGATGGCGGTGTTGCCGACCCACAGAGCGATCCAGTAGCTCCAGGCGACGGTGAAGGCGGGAAGCGCTCCGAACGCTTCGTGGACGAACATGTAAGGCCCGGCGGCCAGCGGCAGCGCCCGGGTCAGCCGGGCGAAGACGAAGGCGAGGCACAGGGCCCCGCCGATCGTCAGGATCCAGCCGAACAGGGCGTTCCAGCCGTAAGGGGCGAGCGCGGCCGGCAGGAGAAAGATGCCGGTGCCGATGACATTGCCGATGACGAGCGCGAGGCATAGCCAGAAGCCGAGCTGCCGCTTCGGCGCGCGTTCATGCTCCGTCATCGCCGGACTGTTGCAGCTTCGCCGCCCCTGTGCAATCGGCGCTCGCGCAATCAACGGGGCCAGAGACCATGCGCGCATTCCTTTTTCCCGGCCAGGGCAGCCAGTCGGTCGGCATGGGCGCGGCGCTGGCCGAGGCGAGCCGGGCGGCGCGCGACGTGTTCGAGGCGGTCGACGAGGCGCTGGGGCAGCATCTTGCGCGGCTGATGCGCGAGGGGCCTGAGGACGAGCTGAAGCTGACCGAAAATGCCCAGCCGGCGATCATGGCCAATGCGCTGGCCGTGTTCACGTCGCTGACCCGCGAGGGGAGCGTCGAGTTGAAGAAGGCCGCGAGCTTCGTCGCCGGCCACAGCCTCGGCGAATATTCGGCCCTGTGCGCCGCCGGCTCGTTCGACCTGGCGACGACGGCCAAGCTGCTCAAGCTGCGCGGCAAGGCGATGCAGGCGGCGGTTCCGGTGGGGCAGGGGGCGATGGCGGCGCTGCTCGGCGCCGATGTCGAGCTGGCGCGCAAGATCGCCGAGGCGGCCGCCCAGGGCGAGGTGTGCAGCGTCGCCAACGACAACGATCCCTCGCAGGTCGTGATTTCCGGCCACAAGGACGCGATCGACCGGGCGATCGGGCTGGCGAGGGAGATGGGCGCCAAAAGGGCGGTGCTGCTGCCGGTGTCGGCGCCCTTCCACTGCCCGCTAATGCAGCCGGCGGCCGAGGCGATGCGCGACGCCTTGTCCTATGTCGTCCTCGACGAGCCGGCAGTGCCGGTGGTCGCCAACGTCACTGCTCGGCCCGAGAGCGACCCGGACACCATTCGCGGCCTGCTGGTCGAGCAGGTGACCGGCATGGTCCGCTGGCGGGAAAGCGTCGCGGCGATGGGTGAGGCCGGGGTGGAGGAATTCGTCGAGCTCGGCGGCAAGGTGCTCGGCCCGATGGTCAAGCGCATCGCGCCCGACGCCCGGGTGACCAGCGTCGTCTCCATCGAGGACATCGAGGCGCTGGCGAAGGAGATCGCATGATGTTCGACTTGTCCGGAATGACCGCGCTGGTGACCGGGGCTTCGGGCGGGCTCGGCTCGGCCATCGCCAAAGCGCTGAGCGGGCAGGGCGCGCGGCTGGCGCTTTCGGGAAGCAATGCCGACAAGCTCGAGCGCTTCCGCGGCGAGCTTGGCGGCGAGGATGTCGCGCTGCCGTGCAACCTTGGCGACGGCGCGGCTGTCGACAGCCTCGTGCCGCAGGCGGTGGAAGCGCTCGGCGGCAGGCTCGACATCCTCGTCAATAATGCGGGCATCACCCGCGACAACCTTCTGATGCGGATGAAGGACGAGGAGTTCGAGGAGGTCATCCGGGTCAATCTCGAGGCCGCCTTCCGCCTCGTCCGGGCCGCCGCCAAGCCGATGATGAAGGCGCGCTTCGGCCGGATCATCTCGGTCACGTCGGTGGTCGGAGTGACCGGCAATCCCGGCCAGGCCAATTACGTCGCGTCCAAGGCGGCGCTGATCGGAATGACCAAGGCGGTGGCGCAAGAGCTGGCGAGCCGCGGCATCACCGCCAATTGCATCGCTCCGGGCTTCATGGCCTCGGCGATGACCGATGCCCTCAATGACCAGCAGCGCGAGGGAATCCTGTCGCGCATCCCCTTGGGGGCGATGGGCAGCGGCGAGGATATCGGCGCGGCCTGCGTCTATCTCGCCAGCCGCGAGGCCGGATACGTCACCGGACAGACGCTGCACGTCAACGGCGGAATGGCGATGCTGTAACGGCCGTCACGCGAGTGAATCGCGTGACGTCGGACGGGCTCGCCTGCGGCGATCCGCCGGCCGGCACTCGGCATCTCTTCGACATAACGGCGGATTCGCTCCGCAAATCCGGCGTTATGCTCGGTGCCTCATGCTCTTGTCGCTTGCCAAGCGCCACCTATATCGCCCGCGAAATCAATGGTCCGGCCGCTTCTGAGCAAGGGCCGAAGACAGGGGCACGAAGGGAAAAAATATGGCCAAGGTGATTGGTATCGACTTGGGCACGACCAACAGCGCCGTTGCAGTCATGGAAGGCGGCACGCCCAAGGTCATCGAGAATGTCGAGGGCGCGCGAACCACTCCGTCAGTCGTCGCTTTCACCAAGGATGGCGAAAGGCTGATCGGCCAGTCGGCCAAGCGCCAGGCGGTCACCAACCCCGACAATACGGTGTTCGCGGTCAAGCGCCTGATCGGCCGCCGCTTCGACGACCCCGTGACCAAGAAGGACATGGAGCTCGTCCCGTACAAGATCACGCGCGGACCAAACGGCGACGCCTGGGTCAACGCCGGCGACAAGGACTATAGCCCGTCGCAGATTTCCGCCTTCATCCTGCAGAAGATGAAGGAGACCGCCGAGGCCTATCTTGGCGAGACCGTCACCCAGGCGGTGATCACCGTTCCCGCCTACTTCAACGACGCCCAGCGCCAGGCGACCAAGGACGCCGGCCAGATCGCCGGGCTCGAAGTGCTTCGGATCATCAACGAACCGACCGCGGCCGCGCTCGCCTACGGGCTCGACAAGCAGGACGGCAAGACGATCGCGGTCTACGACCTTGGCGGCGGCACGTTCGACATCTCGATCCTCGAGATCGGCGACGGCGTGTTCGAGGTGAAGTCGACCAACGGCGACACCTTCCTCGGCGGCGAGGACTTCGACGCCAAGATCGTCGATTATCTCGCCGACAAGTTCAAGGCGAAGGAGGGCATCGACCTTCGCACCGACCGGCTTGCGCTGCAGCGGCTCAAGGAAGCGGCCGAGAAGGCCAAGATCGAGCTGTCGTCGGCCTCGACCACCGAGATCAACCAGCCGTTCATCACGGCGCGAATGGAAGGCGGGACGACGACCCCCCTTCACCTCGTCGAGACGATCAGCCGGGCCGACCTCGAGAAGCTGGTCGGCGACCTCATCGACCGGACGCTCGAGCCGTGCCGCAAGGCGATCAAGGACGCCGGCATTTCGGCCAAGGAAATCGACGAGGTGGTGCTGGTCGGCGGAATGACCAGGATGCCGCGCGTGCGCGAAGTGGTGAAGGACTTCTTCGGCAAGGAGCCGCACACCGGGGTCAATCCCGACGAGGTGGTGGCGATGGGCGCGGCGATCCAGGCCGGCGTTCTGCAGGGCGACGTCAAGGACGTGCTTCTGCTCGACGTCACTCCGCTGTCGCTCGGGATCGAGACCCTGGGCGGCGTCTTCACCCGGATGATCGACCGCAACACGACCATCCCGACCAAGAAGAGCCAGGTCTTTTCCACCGCCGACGACAATCAGAGCGCGGTGACGATCCGGGTTTTCCAGGGCGAGCGCGAGATGGCGGCGGACAACAAGGTGCTCGGCCAGTTCGACCTGGTCGGAATCCCGCCCGCGCCGCGCGGAGTGCCGCAGATCGAAGTCACCTTCGACATCGACGCCAACGGCATCGTCAACGTCAGCGCCAAGGACAAGGGCACCGGCAAGGAGCAGCAGATCCGGATCCAGGCTTCGGGCGGGCTCAACGACGACGACATCGACAAGATGGTCAAGGAGGCCGAGCAGTTCGCCGAGGAGGACAAGAAGCGCCGTGCCGCCGCCGAGGCCAAGAACAATAGCGAGAGCCTGATCCATTCGACCGAGCGCCAGCTCGCAGAGCATGGCGACAAGGTCTCGCCCGAGGTGAAGTCCGAGATCGAGACGGCGTTGGCCGAGGCCAAGAGCGCCGTCGAATCGGGCGACCCGGACCAGATGACCCAGAAGGCCCAGGCGCTCACCCAGTCGGCGATGAAGCTGGGCCAGGCGATCTACGAGCAGCAGCAGGCGCAGGCGACACCGGAAGGCACCGGCGCGGGTGCCGAGACGACCGCCGAGGCGCAGCCAGCCGCCGAAGACGTGGTCGACGCGGAATTTTCCGAGGTCGATGACGAGCAGAAGGGCTGATGCACGCCGCCGTTCGCCCTGAGCCAGTCGAAGGGCCGTCCTTCCTTCAGGGAAGGGGTGGGACAGGGCTTCGACGGGCTCAGGGCGAACGGTGTTGAGGGGCTGACGCACGATGGTCGAGCAGGACTATTATCAACTGCTTGGGGTTCCGCGCGGCGCGGATGGCGGCACCATCAAGGCCGCCTACCGCCGGCTTGCCAAGGAACATCACCCCGACCGCAAGAATGGCTGCAAGGATAGCGAGGCGCGGTTCAAGGCGATCAACGAAGCCTATGACTGCCTGAAGGACCCGCAGAAGCGCGCCGCCTATGACCGGTTCGGCAAGGCGGCGTTCCAGAATGGTGGCGGCCAGGACCCGTTCGGCGGCTTCGACGGCTTTTCCGACATCTTTTCGACCATATTCGGCGACTTTGCCGACCAGCGCGGCGCCAGAGCCAATGCCGCCCGCGGCGCCGACTTGCGCTACGACCTCGAGCTCAGCCTCGAGGAGGCCTTTTCCGGCAAGGAAACGGCGATCACGATCGAGGCGCTCGCCCAGTGCGAAAATTGCGCGGGCCGCGGCTGCACCAGCTCGGACAGCTGCGCCCGCCAGTGCGGGACCTGCGGCGGCCAGGGCAAGGTGCGCGCCCAGCAAGGCTTTTTCGTCGTCGAGCGAAGCTGTCCGTCATGCCGCGGAAGCGGCGAGGTGATCGCCGATCCGTGCGGGGCGTGCGGCGGCGAGGGCAGGGCGCTCAAGCAGCGCAAGCTGAGCGTTCGGATTCCGGGCGGGGTCGACGAGGGAACGCGGATCCGGGTCAGCGGCGAGGGCGAGGCGGGGGTGCGCAACGCGCCGAGCGGCGATTTGTACATCTTCGTCCACATGAAGCGCCACCCCATCTATTCGCGCGACGGGACGACCCTGGTCGCGGAATGCCCGATCAGCTTCACCACCGCGGCGCTCGGCGGATCGATCAGCCTGCCCGGGATCGACGGCAACCGGATCGAGATCAAGATCCCGCCGGGCGTCCAGTGGGGCGAGCAATTGCGTCACCGAGGCGCCGGGATGAGCATCCTCAACGGGCGCGGGCGCGGCGACCTGGTCGCTCGAATCCTGGTTGAAACGCCGACTCGCATGTCGGCCAAACAGAAGAAATTGCTCGAGGAGTTCCGCGGCACGGAGACCGGCGACGAATGCCCGGCGGCGAAGGGATTCTTCAGCCGGATCCGCGACATGTTCCAGGCCTAGGACGAAAGCGCCTCGAGGCGGCGGATCTCGGCCGACATCAGCCTTGCGAACAATTCGATGACCGAAAGGCGCGCCAGGCCCAGTTGCCGCTCGCCGCGGTTGAGGCCGATGATCCAGCCCCACGGGCGGTCCGACACGATGAGCGGAACCAGGAGGCCGGAAGACGCTCCGCCGGCGCAGACATAGTCGCGGAAACCGGCGCTCTCGACGCCCAGCATCGAGGCTGCCAGGTCGGGCGCGGCCGTGCCTTCGCGGACAAGCAGCGGGCAGGGCTGCGAGTGGCAGTCGGCAATGAAGCGGACCGCCGATGAAGGCGCCGCGAACGCCGGAGCGGGGCTGAATCCGGGCCGGGCGTAACTGGCGATGAGCTCGGGCGGCTGGCCGGCGCGAGCCTTCCAGACGCACACCGAATCGCAGCCGGTGACTCCGCGAACGGAATGGGCCGAGCGATCGCCGAGACTGACGATCGATTCGCTGCCTTCGATCCAGGCGGCCATCCGTCCCGTCATCGCGGCAACGTCAATGCCTTCGGGGTCGGCCGCCGGGAAGGCCTCGACGAGAGGCCGCGACCCGGCGAGATGAAGCAGCAGATCGAGCTGCCGGCCGCCCTCGGTCAGCTGCTGGTTGCAAAGGCGCTCCGGACCGCCGCTGCCGCCGAGCAGGGCGAAGCGATTGCGAAGCGCGTGGATTGCGGCCGGGCCGAGCACCGACGCCACCGGCCGGCCGAGCAGGTCGTCGGCCCGGAGACCGAGAATCGCTTCGGCATTGGTCGAGACAGCGTCGATCCGCCAGTCGGCGGACAGCAGGAGCAGCAAACCCCAGGGCTGGATAATGGGCGGCATGCGCGGCTTGTCCGCGACCAGCGCAATGTCGCCGCTTTCGGTGCCGTCGCTCGCCAAGACGATCCGCCCCCCTAGTCCCTAGCCTGCACCATAAGCGATTTCCGGCAACAAAAAAGTCCTGATTTTCGGCGCTTATCGACCGCCTGTTGTCGCCGGGCATCTGCGGCCGAGCGAATGTTGTTCCGCGAAGGCGAGCCGCGCTATGTGTGTCGCACTTGATACCGAGGGGGCGATGATGCGGATTGGGATGCTAGCCGCGATGCTTGCCTTGCTGGCGGTCCCCGCCGCCGCCCAGCAGGACATGTCCGGCGTCGAGATACGGGTGGAACGGCTGGCGCCGGGAGTCGCCGTCCTGTTCGGCAACGGCGGCAACATCGGCCTGTCTCACGGCGAGGACGGCAATGTCCTCATCGACGATCAATATGCGCCGCTCACCGAGAAGATCGCGGCCGCCGTCGCGACGCTCGACCCGCGGCCGGTGCGCTTCGTCATCAACACCCACTGGCATGGCGATCATACCGGCGGGAACGAGAATTTCGGCAAGGCCGGGGCGGTGATTCTCGCCCACGACAATGTCCGGACCCGTATGTCGGCCGAGCAGTTTCTCGAGGCGCTGAACGTGCGGGTGCCGCCGTCGCCGAAGGAGGCGCTGCCGGTGGTGACCTTCGCCCAAGGGGTGACGCTCCACCTCAACGGCGACATCATGCGGGTCGTGCACGTGCCGCGCGCGCATACCGACGGCGACGCGCTGGTCCACTGGCAGAATGCCGACGTGCTGCACATGGGCGACGTCTTCTTCCACCGGGTCACCTTCCCCTTCATCGACCTGAGCTCGGGCGGTTCGGTCGACGGGCTGATCGCGGCGGTCAACCGGGCGCTCGAAATGGCGGGGCCGAACACCAGGGTCATTCCCGGCCACGGTCCGGTCGCCACCCGGGCGGACCTAATCGCTTACCGCGACATGCTGGTCGACGTGCGCGCGCAGGTCGCGGCCGGGATAAAGGCGCGGCGTACGCTCGCCCAGATCCAGGCGTCGAGGCCGGCGGCGCGCTACGGGATTCCCGACGGATTCATCAAGCCCGACCAGTTCGTCGAAGCGGTATACAAGAGCTTGCGCGGCTCGCCTCGGCCGCACAGCCACGGCGCCCGTACGCACAGCCATTAGGCCGGGCCGAACAGCCGCTCGAAGATGGTGTCGACATGCTTCAGATGGTGATCGAGGTCGAACAGCTGCTCGAGCTCGTCCGCGCCTAGCCGCGAAGTGACCTCGGGATCGGCCTTGAGCAGGTCGAGCAGCTGGAGCTCGCCGTCCGATTCCCACACCTTCATCGCGTTGCGCTGGACGAGGGCGTAGGAATCCTCGCGGCTGAGGCCCGCCTGGGTAAGGGCGAGCAGAACGCGCTGCGAATGGACGAGGCCGCCCATCCGGTCGAGGTTCCTTCGCATCCGCTCCGGATAGACGACCAGCTTGTCGATCACCTGCGTCAGGCGGGCGAGGGCGAAGTCGAGGGTGATGGTCGCGTCC
>DATLGC010000033.1:0-28911 GCA_035540655.1 Sphingomicrobium sp.
ACCGTGGCGGTCGCCGAAGCCGCCGCGATCGGAGCTGCCTTCATCTGCGAAAAATCCGTCGCGCTTGTCCCTGCCGCGACCGCCACGGTCGCCTTTACGCCCTCGATCGAAACCCATGCCCTTACAAACTTCCCTGTGCCCACGATTCGAATATCAAACCAACGCGCTGGGCTCGAAGGCGCAACCGGTCGCGGCACGTCTGCTCACGCACCATTCACCGCCTTACAGGAAAAATGACGGCCGCTCTAGTGATTCGATGGCGCTGGGCGGCTAGAGGGGGTGATTGCGCTGAAGCTGGGGCACGAGGACCACGGATGACGATCCATTTTCACGAGGAGGATTTGCCGGAAGACGTCCGTTTCCGCAATGGTCCGATCGCCGTCGACACCGAGGCGATGGGGCTGGTTCCGGGGCGCGATCGCCTGTGCCTGGTCCAGCTGTCGGACGGTGGCGGGGACGAGCATCTCGTCCGTTTCGGTCCGCACAGCGACTATTCCGCGCCGAACCTCAAGGCCCTGCTCGGCGACGAGGAACGGCTCAAACTCTATCATTTCGCCCGATTCGACGTTGCCATCATGCAGGCCTATCTCGGCATCATGGCGGCGCCGCTTTATTGCACGCGCACCGCATCGCGACTGGTCCGGACCTACACCGACCGCCACGGGCTCAAGGACCTCGTCAAGGAATTGCTCGGCCACGAATTGTCGAAGCAGCAGCAGACCAGCGACTGGGGCGCGGCGGAGATCAGCGATGCGCAGCGCGAATATGCAGCGAGCGACGTGCGCTACCTGCACGCGCTCAAGGATAAGCTCGACGAGCGACTCGAGCGCGAGAATCGGGTCGAGCTCGCCCAGGCCTGCTTCGACTTCCTGCCCGACCGCGCGCTTCTCGACCTAGCCGGCTGGGCCGAGCAGGACATTTTCGCCCATGACGGCTGACCATGTCTGAAGCGGCGACGCGGGATCGAGCTTCTCGCCAGCGCTGGGCCGTTCCAGGCAGCTCGCACGACCGGCTGGTCCGGATTGCGCGAATCTTCCTGCCGGGCGCGGTCGGTGTGCTGATCGTGTTCCTGGCGATCGCGCCGCTCGACAAGGAAGGCGACGTCAGCTTCATCCTCGACAAGAACCAGGTCGACAATGCCCCGGAACGAATGCGGGTCGAGGAAGCGCGCTACGTCGGCCAGGACAACCAGGGACAGCCGTTCCTGATCGTCGCAAGGCAGGCGATCCAGCGCAGCTCGGACGAGCCGATCGTCGATATCCGCGGAATGCTGGCCCGGTTCAGCCTTGTCCAGGGGCCCTCGACCATCACCGCCAACCAGGGCCGTTACGATATCGACGAGCAGACGGTTTCCATCACTGGCCCGGTGCGGGTGACCGGCCCGGACCGCTATCGGCTGGCGACCAGCGACGTCACCGTGAACCTCAAGGCGCGAACGCTGACCGGCGACGGCGGAGTCACGGGCGAAATGCCGCTCGGTCGTTTCCAGGCGGGGCGTCTCCGGGCCGATCTTGGTGAACGGACCGTGGTGCTCGACCGCGGCGCTCGCTTGAAAATCGTGCAGGGCGCGGTCAGATGAACCCGATGCGCCGCCTTGTCTTGTCCCTCGCCGCTTTGGCCGGCCTCGGCGCGGTCGCCGGCCTCGCCCAGGCGCAGGAGCCGATTTCAGCCCTCAAGGGCCACGACAGCGATGCCCCGATCGACGTCGCCGCCGACCGCATCGAAGTCCAGGATCGCGCCGACCGGGCGATCTTCGCCGGCAACGTCAATGTTCGCCAGGCTTCGCTGACTCTGGAGACCCAGCGGCTGACCGTGGCCTATTCGAGCGCCGGCGGAGTCCAGATTCGGCGCCTCGACGCGAGCGGCGGAGTGATCGTGAGGAGCCCGTCGGAGACCGCCCGCGGAAGCTTCGGAATCTACGATCTCGACCGCAAGCTCATCACGCTGGTCGGCAACGTCCAGCTCAGCCGCGGCGGATCGCAGATCAACGGCTCGCGGCTGGTGATCGATCTCGACAGCGGACGAGCGGTGATCGACGGCGGCCCGGCCGGTGTCGGCCAGGCAGGCGGCCGCGTGACGGGCAGGTTCACCGTCCCCCAGCGCGGCAATTAAGATGAACGAAGCCGCCGTCATGAGCCGGACCGACAGCCATCGGGACGTGATCGTTCGCGGCCTCGAAGTGCGCTCCATCGCCAAGGCCTATGACCGCAAGGCGGTGCTCCACGACGTGTCGCTGAGCGTGTCGCGCGGCGAAGTGGTCGGGCTGCTCGGCCCGAACGGAGCCGGCAAAACCACCTGCTTCTATTCGGTCATGGGGCTGGTGAAGCCCGACAGCGGGCGAATTTATCTCGACGGCGACGATATCACCGACCTGCCCATGTACCGGCGGGCGATCCTCGGCCTCGGCTATCTCCCGCAGGAGACCTCGATCTTCCGCGGGCTTTCGGTGGAGGCCAACATTCTTGCCGTGCTCGAGGTTTCCGAGCCCGACCGGACAGCGCGATACCAACGGCTCGAGCGGTTGCTCGACGAATTCGGCCTGACCCGGCTTCGCGAAGCCTCGGCGATGGCATTGTCGGGAGGCGAGCGCCGCCGCTGCGAAATTGCCCGGGCGCTCGCCGCAGACCCGTCGATCATGCTGCTCGACGAGCCTTTTGCCGGAATCGACCCGATTTCGATCTCCGACATCCGCGACCTGGTGCGTGAGCTCAAGCAACGCGACATCGGCGTTCTGATCACCGACCACAATGTCCGCGAGACCCTCGATATCGTCGATCGCGCCTGCATCATCTACGATGGTCAGGTGCTGTTCCAGGGAACGCCCGAGGCGCTGGTCGCCGATCACGAAGTCCGCCGGCTCTACCTCGGCGAGAGCTTCGCGCTCTAGCGGGTCGCGCGGCCATGGCCCTCGGCCCGCGCATCGAGATCCGCCAGAGCCAGTCGCTGGTCCTGACGCCGCAGCTGACCCAGGCGATCAAGCTGCTCCAGCTTTCCAACCTCGAGCTCGAGGCGGTCATCGCCGAGGAACTGGCCAAGAATCCCCTGCTCGAGGCGCGCGGCGGCGGCGAGGAAGCGGCCGAGCCGGACTCAGCGGCGGATAGCTTCGACGAGGGCGGGAGCGGAAGCGAGGAGCAGGACCCGGCGGGCGCGGACGAGCTGATCCGGTCGCTGGGCGGCAGCGAGGACCAGCCCCTCGACATGGACTGGCGCGACCAGGCGCTCGAGACCGACAGCTTGGCCGACCTCGCGGCCGGCGGAAGCGACGAAGGGTTCGACTTCGATCGGCTGGAGGCGAGCGCGAACTCGCTTTGCGACCATTTGCTGTCCCAGCTGCATGGCGCCAGCGGCCCAGAGGGCGAGCTCGCCAGGGTGATCGCCGAGACGCTCGACGAGACCGGCTATCTCACCGTCCCGCTCGGCGACATAGCCGCGGCGACCGGAGCGCCGCTGGGGCTCGTCGAGCAGGCGCTGGCGCTGGTCCAGGACCTCGAGCCGGCGGGCGTCGGCGCGCGCGGCCTCGCCGAATGCCTGGCGCTGCAGGCCAGGGCCGCCGACCGCTACGACCCGGCGATGGCTCGGCTGATCGACAATCTCGACTTGCTGTCGCGCGGGCGGATGCAGGATCTCAAGCGGATCTGCGGGGTCGACGACGAGGATCTTGCCGACATGATCAGCGAGCTTCGCGCCTACGACCCCAAGCCCGGCTGCCGATTTTCCGGCGGCAGCGCCGAAAGCGTCAGCCCCGACATATTCGTCCGCCGCACGGCAAAGGGTTATTCGGTCGAGCTCAACAGCGCCACTCTGCCGCGGCTGCTGGTCAACCGGCGCTATTATCAGGAGCTCAAGGCGGGGCCGCAGGACAAGGCGTCGCGCGCTTGGCTGAGCGAATGCCTCGCCACCGCCGGCTGGCTGGTCAAGGCGCTCGACCAGAGGGCGCGGACGATCGTCAAGGTGGTGTCGGAGATCGTCAAGCGGCAGCAGGGTTTCTTCGACCGCGGAGTGTCGGCGATGAAACCGCTGACGCTGCGCGAGGTGGCCGAGGCGATCGACATGCACGAATCGACAGTGAGCCGGGTCACATCGAACAAATATCTGCTTTGCGACCGCGGCCTCTACGAACTCAAATATTTCTTCGGGTCCGGAGTCGCGTCGAGTGGGGGCGACGGCGAAGGGGCGGCGGCCGAGGCGGTCAAGGCAGCAATTCGCGACATCATCGAGAGCGAGAGCGACGTGCTCAGCGACGATTCGATCGCGGCGATGCTGAAAGACCGGGGCTTCGATGTCGCTCGGCGGACGGTGGTCAAATATCGCGAGGCGATGGGGATCGGCTCTTCGATCCAGCGCCGCCGCCAGCGGAAGATCGCGGGGGCCGCCTAAGTTTCGCCGGACACCCGCGCCCAGATCGGCAGATGGTCCGACGCGCGCCGGGCCGACGGGCTCATATGCACTCCGGCCGCCTCGATGCGAAGCTGCTCGTCGACGATGATCCGGTCGAGCGGGGCGACCGGATGGCGCGAATGGAAACTGTTCCCGGTCGGCGCCACCCGGTAGCAGGGGCCGAGATCCTTGAGGCAGCCGGCGGCGTCGCGCCATTCGTTGGTGTCGCCCATCAGGATGGTCGGCATGGCCTGCGGCCGACCGGCGATCGCTTCGAGGATGGCGCGCATCTGCCGCCGGCGCCAAAGGCCGGAAAGGTCGAGGTGCATGCCGACCACCCGGACCGGGAAGTCGCCGATCAGAAGCTCGGCAAGCACCGCCCCGCGCGGCTCGAACGTGGGGAAGGACAATGTGGCGGTGTCGAGCACTCCGACATGCTGCTTCACCAGCAGGGCATTGCCGTGCCAGCCGATATTGCGGGTGTCGACCTTGAGCAATTTCTCGGCTCGGGCCCGCGCTTTTTCGAGCGGCCTTTTGTGGCGGACGCCGAGGATCACCGGCCGATAGAGGCCATCGTCGATCAGCTCGTGTGGAACCGCCGAGCCGCGCCCGCCAAATCTTTTGTCGGCTTCCTGGAGGGCGACAATGTCGGCGTCGATCTCGTGAAGCACGTCGAGCACGCGCTGCGGGTTGCGGCGCCGATCGGTGCCGATCGCCTTGCGCACATTGTAGCTTGCAACGGTGAGGGTGGGCGGCACTTTCACCACGCAGCAACTTCGCCCGTCTTCTTCCAGTTCCTCAGACGTCCAGATTGGCGACGCTGAGCGCATTCTCCTGGATGAACTCGCGGCGCGGCTCGACGATGTCGCCCATGAGGCGGGTGAAAATCTCGTCGGCGACGTCGGCCTGGGCGACTTCGACCTTGAGCAGGGAGCGGTTGGTCGGGTCGAGCGTGGTTTCCCACAATTGCTCGGCGTTCATTTCGCCAAGGCCCTTGTAGCGTTGGATCGACAGCCCCTTGCGGCCCGCGGCAAGCACCGCATTTAGCAGCTCCGAGGGCCGGGTGATCATTGCCGGGCGGCCCCTGGTGTCCGCTTCGGCGACTTCGGCCGCGTCCTCGCCTTCTCCCGGGCCGACGGTCGGCTCCTGCGCCGCCGCCTGGCCACGCTTGAGGGTATGAAGGGTCGACGAGGCGGCATAGGCCGCAGCCTGCTCCTGCGCCAAAGCGTGCAGCTTGCGCGCCTCGGCCGAGACCAGGAAGCTGTTTTCGACGACGTGGGCGTCGGTCACCCCGCGCCACAATCGCCTGAGCAGATAGCCGCCCTCGGCGGCGAGCTCGCCCGTCCAGCTCGCCTCCTCATCGCCGGCATCGAGCCATTGGGCGGTGCGGGCGATCGCCTTTTCCTTGCCCGAGCGGTCGAGATCGGGCTTGAGCGCGCCGAGCAAGGCCAGCGCCTCGATCAGCGCCGGGTCATATTTGCGCGGAGCATAGGCCATTAGCGTGCGCATCCGCCGCGCATGGTCGACCAGGGCGCGAAGATCGTCGCCCGATCGCTGGCCGTCGCCGCCGTCGAGAACCAGCCCTTCGAGGCCGACATTGACGAGATAGTCGTCGAGCGCGGCATCGTCCTTGAGATAGACTTCCGAGCGGCCGCGGGCGACCTTGTAGAGCGGCGGCTGGGCGATGAAGAGGTGCCCGGCCTCGATCAGGTCGGGCATCTGCCGGTAGAAGAAGGTCAGCAGAAGCGTCCGGATGTGGGCGCCGTCGACGTCGGCGTCGGTCATCAGGATGATCTTGTGATAGCGCAGTTTCTCGAGGTTGAATTCCTCGCGGCCGATGCCGGTGCCGAGCGCCTGGATCATCGTGCCGATTTCCTTGGACGACAGCATCCGGTCGAAGCGCGCCCGCTCGACGTTGAGGATCTTGCCCTTAAGCGGAAGGATCGCCTGGTACTTGCTGTCGCGGCCCTGCTTGGCCGAACCGCCGGCGCTGTCGCCCTCGACCAGGAAAAGCTCCGACTTGGCCGGGTCGCGCTCCGAGCAGTCGTGCAGCTTGCCCGGCAGCGAGGCGACGCCCATCGCCGACTTGCGGCTTGCCTCGCGGGCCTTTCGGGCAGCCTCTCGCGCAGCGGCCGCGTCGATGATCTTGGCGATGATCGTCCGGGCGTGGGCGGGATTTTCCTCGAGCCATTCGGCGAGCTTGTCGGCCATGAGGCTTTCAAGCGGCTGGCGGACCTCCGAGCTGACCAGCTTGTCCTTGGTCTGCGATCCGAACTTGGGGTCGGGCAGCTTGACCGAGACGATCGCCGTCAGGCCTTCGCGCATGTCTTCCCCGGACAGCGAGACCTTCTCGCGCTTCAGGATGCCCGAGCGGTCGGCATAAGTATTGAGAGTCCGGGTCAGCGCCGCGCGGAAGGCAGCAAGATGGGTGCCGCCGTCGCGCTGCGGGATGTTGTTGGTGAAGGTGAGGACGTTCTCGTAATAACTGTCGTTCCATTCGAGGGCGACGTCGATGCCGATCTCGTCGCGCTGGCCATGGATGGCGATCGGGTCCGGGATCAGCGCCGTCTTGGCGCGGTCGAGCCATTTGACGAAGGCGGCGATTCCCCCCTCGTAATGCAGCTCGACTTCCTTTGGCTCGTCATGGCGGGCGTCGGACAGGACCAGCCGGACGCCGGAGTTGAGGAAGGCGAGCTCGCGGAACCGATGCTCGAGCCGGTCGAAGTCGAAATCGACCGTCTTGAAGGTTTCCGAGCTCGGCATGAAGGTGACCCGAGTGCCGCGCTTGTCGGTCTTGCCGACGACCTTCAGGGGCGCCTCGGCCTCGCCGTGGCGGAAGCGCATGTAATGCTCCTCGCCATCGCGCCAGATGGTGAGATCGAGCCATTCGGAAAGTGCATTGACCACGGACACGCCGACGCCGTGGAGACCGCCCGACACCTTGTAGGCATTGTCGTCGGACGTGTTCTCGAACTTCCCGCCGGCGTGAAGCTGGGTCATGATAACTTCGGCCGCCGAGACTCCCTCCTCGGCATGAATGCCGGTCGGAATCCCGCGGCCATTGTCCTCGACGCTGACCGAGCCGTCGGCGTTGAGGGTGATCAATATCCGGTCGCAATGGCCGGCAAGCGCTTCGTCGATGGCATTGTCGGAAACCTCGAACACCATATGGTGGAGGCCCGAGCCATCGTCGGTATCGCCGATATACATTCCGGGCCGCTTGCGGACCGCGTCGAGGCCCTTGAGCACCTTAATCGAATCGGCGCCGTAGCTGTTGCTGTTGGGGTCGGTTGCCATGCTCAACGATATAGAGGCTGGAGCGCCATTGTCACGCGCGAGCGCGCGCCCGCGCGCGCGATCCCGAACGCCGCCGGCGCTGCGGCCGAGGCCCCTCGCCGCGGTGCGCCGGATGCTGGTTCGGCCGGTGCGAGCGCGGCTTTCGCTCGGGCAACGCGGGCCGAAGGCGCTTCAGCGCCTCGACCGAGCCGGCAAAGCCCTGCGGCAGCGGCTCGACCTCGAGCTTCTGCCGGGTGGTGCGCTCGATATCGCGCAGATTGCCGCGCTCGTCCGGGCTGCAGAAGGCAAAAGCGATGCCGTCGGCGCCGGCACGGGCGGTCCGGCCGATGCGATGAACATATTGCTCAGGCACATCCGGAAGGTCGAAATTGACGACGTGGCTGACGCCGGGAATATCGATCCCGCGCGCCGCGATGTCGGTCGCGACCAACACCTTGACCGCGCCCGACCGGAAGTCGGCAATCGCCCGCTCGCGCTGCGGCTGCGACTTGTTGCCGTGGATGGCGCTCGCATTGATCCCGGCGGCGCACAGCTGGCGGACGATCTTGTCGGCGCCATGCTTGGTGCGGCTGAACACCAGCGCCCGCTCGATCGGCTTCGACTGCAGGTACAAGGTCAGAAGCGCCGTCTTTTCGGACTGGTTGACCATCGTCACCGACTGGCTGACCCGGTCGACGGTCGTCGCGGCCGGAGCCACCGAGACCTCCGCCGGATTGGTGAGGTATCGATCGGCCAACTCCTTGATAGCCTTCGGCATGGTCGCCGAGAAAAACAAGGTCTGGCGCTTCGCCGGAACAAGGCTGACGATCCGCCTGAGCGCGTGGATGAAGCCGAGGTCGAGCATCTGGTCGGCCTCGTCGAGGACGAGGATCTCGATCCGGCGAAGGTCGATCGCGCGCTGGTCGACGAGGTCGAGCAGACGCCCGGGAGTCGCCACCAGCACGTCGAGGCCGCGGCCGACCGTGCGAAGGCTCTTGCCGTTGGCAACGCCGCCGAAGATGACTCCGACCGACAATTGCATGAACCGGCCATAGGCCTCGGCGCTGGCGGCGATCTGCGAGGCGAGCTCGCGGGTCGGGGCGAGCACCAGCATGCGGATTTCGCCGCGGCCGAGCGCGCGCCTATCGGCGGCCAGCCGGTCGAGCGACGGAAGCATGAAAGCCGCCGTCTTGCCGGTGCCAGTCTGGGCGATGCCGAGCAGATCGCGGCCGGTCAGGACCGTCGGGATCGCCTGGCGCTGGATCGGCGTCGCGACATCGTAATTCTTGGCCGCGAGAGCCTGCAGAAGGGGCTTCGAAAGCCCCAGGGACATGAATGACATTTTTTTTGATTTTCCAAAATTGATGCGGCGCGGCCGTGCGTCGCCGCACAGCGCGAACCGGGGTCGAAAGGCGCCCCGCGTGAATAGGAGAGCAGAAGGTCGAGACGCGGGCCGGCGACCGCTCAACGCGGCTTTGCCGATCACGCCGCTTGTCGAGGCGTCTCGTGTTGCAATTGCAACATAGGGGGTTGGCGCTGAAAGTCCAGCCTTGTTACGCCCGAGAAATATTTCCGCTCTCGACATGGTATCGGGATGCCTCGCCGATCCCGTCGAAAAGAGCGGCCTCGGTCGCCGTCATCCACACTTGGCCGCGCCCTTCGAGGCGGGCGAACAGAGCCTGCCGCCGCCTGGGATCGAGATGGGCGGCGACCTCGTCGAGCAGAAGCACCGGCGGCGCCGAGCGGCGCTCGGCGACTAGCTCGGCATGGGCCAGGACCAGGCCGAGCAGGAGCGCCTTCTGCTCGCCGGTCGAGCAGTGGGCCGCCGGCATGGCCCCTTCGACGCCGCATGCGGCGTTGCTTCGGACAGGCTTGCCGCGGTGGGTAACGGCGAGATCCTCGCGGTGGGGACCGGCGGTCGCCCGGCCGGCGGCGGAGTCTCGGGAGCGGTTCCCGGCGAGCTCGGCAGCGAGGTCGCAAGCCGTCCAGCCTTCGAGGGCAAGCGCGGCGCTGGCGAACGCATCGTCCGGCGCGTGGCCGAGCCTGTCGTCGAGCGCCGCGACGGCGCGGGCGCGCGCCTGGTGGAGTGCAAGCCCGTGATCGGCCATCGCCTGCTCGAGCGAGGCTAGCCACGCTTCGTCCCAGCGCTGGTCGGCAAGCAGCTTATTGCGGGCGCGCATCGCCGCCTCGTAACGGGACGCGTGGTGGGCGTGTCCGGGGTCCAGGGCCAGGACCAGACGGTCGAGGAAACGGCGGCGGTCGCCTGCCGGCCCGAGAAACAGCCGGTCCATCGTGGGAGTCAGCCACAACATGGCCAGCCACTCGGAAAGCGAGTTGACTGCGGCAGCTGCGCCGTTGACGCGCACCTGCCGGCGATCGGGAGCCGAAGGCAGAGTGCCGGTACCGATTTCTACATCTCCCAGCCATGCCGCCACCGCCCAGGCTCCCGGCCCGCCGATCCTCGCCATTTCGGACAGCGCTGCGCCGCGCAAGCCGCGCCCGGGAGTGAGCAGTGAAACCGCCTCGAGAACATTGGTCTTGCCCGCGCCATTGTCGCCCGAAAGCAGAACGAAACCGGGCCCAGGCTCGATCAGGGCGGAAGCGTACGACCGGAAATCGTTGAGCAACAGACGAGTGACCACCGCCCTTCCCTAGGTGAGAGGTCGAGCGAATGACAATTGTTGTGACTTCGATCTTCGCTAGAGCCGTCGTCCCCGGTCTTGCAGCAAGCTGCGCCGCCAGGTCCCTATGTTTACCGCGCGAAGTTCACGAATCCGCGCCCGCTCCGAAACGTGCAATAGTTGCTCTGAACGCAGCACTGATTTTTTCGCTGAGCTCAGGCTCGGTCTCAATCGCGAACTCGCGATCAAGCTGCCTGACTGCCGGCTCAAGTGCCACATAGCGCCGGTAATGGGGCGTCTTCTGAAACTCCAGAAGCGCAATACGATCGGCCATGTCGAGGGTCTCCACCGCCGTCGTCGCGGCGGCTGAATCGTCTTTCGCCCGAAGTTCATACCGTGGGGAATTCTCCGGGCCTGTCGCCGGCTCGGAGATTTCGACCACGGTGGATGCGTTCGCGACCGTGTACATCCGTATTTTCCGGCCGCTGGGCGACTCGTAAAAGGCGGAAAGTGCCTGGATGTCCTCCTCGCTCAAATGGCTCGCAACGAGAGAGGCAACCCTGGCCTGATACTTAGGAACAGAGGCCCTGGTGTGACTTATGAAGGCGGGCTTGAGTTCGCCAAGAAGGGCGGCAGTGAATCCGGGGTAGCGAGCCTCAAGTGCCTTCACCTGCCTCTCCTTCCGAAAGGAGTCGGCAATCTGCGTATCGAACAACCGTTCCACGGCCGCGACCTGCGTATCTTCTGTGAAGAGGTGCCGGGCCAGCGCCAAAGTGGCGGCTTCCTTGATCGAAGGGGCGACTTTCGAAACCTCGGTAGCATTCGTCGCGGGCGCATGTCCCGGTGAAACGGAGGTCAGCGCAAACAAGACCGCAAGGGCAGTCGTTACGGTCACACCCGCATCGGCATCAGCACGTAGAGCGCGTTCGACTTGTCGTTCTCGCGCAGCAGGGTCGGGGCGGCGGCGTCGGCGAGGTGGACTTCGACCGTGTCGCCTTCGATCTCGTGGAGGATGTCGAGCAGATATTTCGCGTTGAAGCCGATCTCAATCGTGTCGGCGCCATAGTCGGCCGGGATTTCCTCGGTCGCGGTGCCGCTTTCGGGCGAAGTGACGGACAGGGTGACCTTGTCGCGATCGACGCTCATCTTGACTGCCCGGGTCTTCTCGCTGGCGATGGTCGACACTCGGTCGACACCGGCTGAGAAACTCTTCGGGTCGAGCTTGAGGAGCTTGTCGTTGGCGGTCGGGATCACCCGGTTGTAGTCGGGGAAGGTGCCGTCGATCAGCTTGCTGGTCAGGACCGCGCTGCCGAGGCCAAAGCGGACCTTGGTCGGCGACAGCGATATTTCGACCGTGCCTTCGAGCTCGTCGATCAGCTTGCGAAGCTCGGCGACCGCCTTCCGCGGGACGATGACGTCGGGCATTCCGTCGGCGCCGTCGGGCCGGGCGACGGTCACTCGCGCCAGGCGATGGCCGTCGGTCGCCGCCGCCTTGAGCTGATCGTCGGCGACGTGAAGGAAAATGCCCATCAGATAATAACGGGTTTCCTCGCTCGAGATGGCGAAGCGGGTCTTGTCGATGATCTGGCGGAGGGTCGCCGCGGGAAGCTCGAAGCGGGTCGGCAGGTCGCCCTCGGCGATCACCGGGAAATCGTCGCGCGGCAGGGTCGACAGGTTGAAGCGCGAGCGGCCGGCATTGACCTGCATCTTGCCTTCGGCGGCGGAAATCTCGACCTGGCTTCCCTCGGGAAGCTTGCGAACGATGTCGAACAGGGTGTGGGCGGAAACGGTCGTCGCGCCGGGCTGGCCGACGTTGGCGGGGACGCTCTCGTCGACCTGCAGGTCGAGGTCGGTGGCCATCAGCCGGATCGAGCCGTCCTCCTGCGCATCGATCAGCAGGTTGGACAGGATCGGGATGGTGTTGCGGCGCTCAACCACCGACTGGACGTGGCTCAGGCTCTTGAGGAGTGTCGCCCGCTCAATCGTCGCTTTCATGCTGTCCTGCCCCGTTCAACGCGATGTTGCGCTCGTTATAGCGAGCGTTCGGGGCGGTGCCAGTGGGAAAGCGGCCTGCGCCTGCCTGTCGTTACTGCTGCTGTTCGCCCTGCGGCGCTGCTCCCTGGCCGGGCATCAGCACGCCGTCGATATGGTGGACGACCCCGTTCGAGCGAGTTTCGTCGGCGCGGGTGATCGTCGCCCGGCCGCCAGCCGCGTCGGCAAGGACGATGTTGCCGCCGTCCCTGGTGGCGGTCAGGGTCTCGCCGCCAATGGTGGCGAGCAATGCCCGGCCATCGGAATTGTCGATGGCGCGGCCGATATCTTCGGCGAGCACGGTCCCGGTGAGGACGTGATAGGTCAGTAGCCGAGTGAGCTCGGCGCGCGATTCCGGCTGCATCAAGGTTTCGAGCCTGCCGTCGGGAAGATTGCCAAACGCCTGGTCGCTCGGAACGAGCACCGTATAGGGCCCGGGACCGGCCAGCGTTGCGTCCATTCCGGCGGCCCGAGCGGCGGCGAGGAACCGGCTGTTCTCGTCCAGCCCCGAGGCAATCGTCTGCGCCCCAGCCTCGGTAGCAGCCGGGCCATTGCCCGCCGCGTTGCCCGAATCCCGATCGCCGCAACCGGCAACCAGCAAGAGCGCCGCGGTCGCGCCAAGCCACTGGAGGCTCTTAGTCATCCCAGTCTCCTCGTTGAACATGCGTAATGGCCCGGCAAACGCATGCCGGGCCATTCGCGATCCATCGGTTCGGCTGAATTAGACGATTGCCTGGACAATCGCCGTGATCAGCCGGGTCGTCGGGTCGACCTGGTAAATGTTGCCGTTCGCGTAGCGATACCATGAGTCGGGCGTGTCATAGTATCGGTCACGGTAATCGAGCGGCACGTTGTAGGCATTATAACCCATCGGCAACTGCTGCCCGACGCCGAGGCCTCCGGCGAGAAGCGACACGATCGACGTGATCAGATTAGTCTGGCGGTCGACCCGGTAAATCGAGCCCGGGGCGTAGCGATAGTAATAATCGTCATCGTCGACGTACCACTGCCGGTACTGCTGAGGCAGGTTGTAGTAGCTGTAGCTTGCCGGCAGCATCTGACCGACGCCATAGCCGTGATCATATTGCGGTATGATGTCGGTGATCGCACCGGTGTACCGGTCGACTTCATAGATGTAGCCGTTGGCGTAGCGATATTCGAACCGGTCCGTGGCCGGGTAGAACGGCTGATAATATGACGGCACCTGGTAGGCGGGCGAACTGTAAGGGAATTGCTGCCCGATGCCGAGGCTTGCGCCGATCAGCGGCAGGAGCGCGCTGACCAGGTTCGTCTCGCGGTTGACCCGGTAGGCGTAGCCGTCACCGTAGCGATAATAATAGCGATCGCTGTCGGGATAGAGGTAGCGGAGCTCACGCGGCAAGACGTTGTCGGCATAAGCCGCCGGAAGCACCGACCCCTGCAACTTCCTGTACTGGCCCGGTGGCATGCATAGCGGGTTCTTGTTCGCCAGGCCCGGAGGGCACCCGTCCCTCAAGCCGTGCACCCCAGTCCAGCGATCGCGATCACCCCAATCGCCTCGCCAGCCATCCCTTGCGGTGTCCCGGTCGCGATTGCGATCGTTCCAGTCGCCCCGCCTGCCATCCCTGATGACCAGGCGGTCGCGATCGCGGTCTCGCATCTGGGCTCGCTGACCATCACGCTCGCGTTCACGCAGGCGCAGCTGCTGGCGGTCGTCGCGGCGCCGGTCCTCGACGACTCGAACATTATCGTTGCCGCGATTGCGAGCTTGCGCGCGGTTGTTGCCTCGGCGGTCCTCGGCAATCCGACTATTGGCATTGCCACGAGCGCGGGTCTCGGCGCGGTTGTTGCCCTTTGCGCGAGCTTCCGAATTGCCCCGCGCCTGCATGGTCGCAAGGCGCATCTCCTGGCGCTGGGCGCGGGCCTCGCCCCCACCACGCTGCTGCGCCCGAGCAGCCGTGCGCTGAACGTCGCGACTGGCGCGCGCCTCGCCTCCGCCACGCGCCTGGGCGCGGGCCGCGGCACGTTCGCCGCCGCGGTTCTGGCTGCGGGCTTGGGCGCGCGCCTCGCCGCCGCCGCGGTTCTGGCCGCGAGCCTGGGCACCGCCGCCCCCGCCGCGTTCAACCTGGGAAGCCTGGGCGCCGCCGCCGCCGCCCTTCTTTTCCGGCTTCGCCGCCGCTGGAGCGGCAATCGCCAGTGCCGCAACTCCGGCGGCCAGCATCAATCTGTGCATGATAAACTCCTCTCGGACGGAAGAACGGCTGGTGACATGCGTCGTTCCAACCACCCGTCGCTGCTCACAGGGAGTCTATCGCCCCAAGGTGAACCTTGGATTTCAATAGCTTGCGGGCAGATTAACTGACCAGGTCGCGCTCCAGTCGGCGCGAGGCGAGGAGGTAGAAAAGAGCGGCGAGCGCATAGAAACCAAGCCCGTAGAGTATCGAATAGCGCAGCGATTCCTCGCCATAGGCGGCCCCCATGCGCTGCGAGAGCTCGCCGATGATGAAGACCCCAAAGCCGATGCCGATGAAATTGTTGATGAGCAGGAACGACGCCGAGGCGGTCGCCCGCATTTCGGGCGGGACCAGCCGCTGGATGGCGGCGAGGATCGGCCCGAGCCAGGCGAGGCCGAGCATCTGCGGGATGACGAACAATATCCAGGCAGTCGCCAGCGACGGGGCGAACAGGCCGGCCGCATAAGCCGGGCCGGCGGCGAGGAAGCAGGCGGCCGGAATGAGCGCATATGCCGCCGGGCGGGCGGTTCCGAGCCGGTCGCCGAGCACTCCGCCGATCCAGGTGCCCAGCATTCCCCCGACCAGGACGATCGAGCCATAAAACCAGGCGACCTGGCCAAGCTCGAGGTCAAAGCTTCGGTTGAAAAAGCTCGGCAGCCAGAAAATGAGCCCGTAGCCGAGGATCGAGCCCGAGGCCGCTCCAAACGACAGCAGCCAGAAGCTCGGGTTTCGGGCGAGCGTCCTGGCAACGACGCTGAACGGCGGAGCGACCGGGGCCGGAGCGGCGTCGATCGGCGCTTGGGCAAGCTGCTCGGCGACCTCGACCTCGCTCGCCCCTCGCCGGGGCTCGGGAACGAACCACCAGAGAAGCAGCGCGGCCGGAATGCCGGCAAGGCCGACGACGATGAAGGCGGCGCGCCAGTCGACGGCGCTGGCGATCCAGCCGCCGAAGAAGATGCCGAGCGCCGAGCCGATCGGGATTCCAAGGCTGAAGAAGGCTAGCGCGCGGGCGCGGCTGGACCGCGGGAAATAGTCCGCGATCAGCGAATAGCTGGGCGCGACTCCTCCAGCCTCGCCGATTCCGACGCCCATGCGGGCGAGGAACAGCTGCCAGAAATTCTGGGCGAGCCCGCACAGGGCGGTGAAGGCGCTCCAGACGGCGACCGACACGGAGATGATCACGACCCGGCTCTTGCGGTCGGCAAGCCAGGCGATCGGCAGTGCCAGAGTCGAATAGAATAAGGCGAAGGCCACCCCGCCCATCAAGCCGAGCTGTCGGTCGGACAGGCCGAGCTCGGCCTTGATCGGAACGGCAAGGATGCCGATGATCTGCCGGTCGACGAAATTGAAGATGTAGGCGATCAACAGGAGGAGGAGGACGCGCGACCTGAGCCGGCGCCCTCCGTCGTCCGCTCCCGCCCCGGTGCTCAGAAGTTGAGCCCGAAGGAGAGGAAGACCTGCCGCGGATTGCCGTAGAAGGCGGTCAGGACGCCCTCCTGGCCGAGCGTCGGCACGAGCTGCGCCGGAGTCGTCGCCGGAGCGCCGCTCGCCTGGATGAACTCACCGCTGTACGGGTTCTGCAGAAGGAAGTTGTAGCCGGCAGTCACGTAACGCCTGTCAGTGAGGTTCTTGCCATGCAGGCCGACGGTGAACCGGTTGCCCGGCGCGCGCCATACCAGATTGGCGTCCAGCAACGCGAAGCCTTTCTGATCGAGGCCCGGCGTGGCGATCTCGAACTGCTGGCTGCTGCTTCGATAGGACAGCGTCGAGTTGGCGTTGAGACGACCGCCGCCGACCGGAACGTCGTAATCCACGGTTCCGCTCATCGTCCATTTGGGCGTGTTCTGAACTTCGCGAAAGTCAGCCATATCGACGATCGTCGGCGTCCGAGGGGTGCCGTCGGGATTGCGGTTCACCAGGGTGACGAACTCGCGATATTCGGCGTCGAGATAGCCGAGCGAGCCGGCGAAGTTCAGCCGGTCGCCGGCCGAGGCCATATTTTCGGCAACCCGCAGATTGGCTTCGAGCTCGATGCCGCGGAAGCGCGCCTTGCCGGCGTTGGTGGTGATCCCGCAGAAGGTCTGTACTCCGCCGACGACGCAGCCGGCCGATCCGGGAACCTGGACGTCCTTGTAATCGGCGTGAAATAAGGCGGTCGCAAGCTGCAGGCGGCGATCGAACAGCGACGCCTTCCAGCCAAGCTCGTAGCTGTCGACGGTCTCCGGATCGAAGGCCATGAAGTCGTAGACGTCCCGCGGCGACTGGGTCGGCGCCTGGGTCGACTGACCGCGCGGGTCGAACCCGCCGCCCTTGAAGCCGCGCGAATAGCTGGCGTAGATATTGTGGTCGGGGGTCGGCTTGAAGCTGACCGAGGCGCGCGGAGTGAAGGCCGTGTCGGTCCGCTTGCCGTCGAAATTCGACGTCGTCGCAATGACCGTTCCTGTCCCGAATCCTGCTGCTCCGCCAATCGCCGGCTGACCGCCGAAGATGTAGGTCTGGCGAAGCACATGCGCCTTGCGCTTGTCGTTGGTGTAACGGCCGCCGAGCGAGACGCTGAGCTGCTCGGTGAAGTCGTAGGTGAAGTCGCCGAACACCGCCCAGGTCTTGGTGTCGACATCGCCCTGGGTGGCGGCGGTCAGTCCGGGAAGGACGGTCGAAAGGGTCGTATAGAGGCGAACGTCGAAGACGTTGGCGGCGTTGGCGTTCAGGTAATAGATGCCGGCGACCCCGGCGAGCGGACCGCGGTCGAGCAGCAACTGCAGTTCCTGGCTGAACTGGCGGTTCCGGTAGATGGCCGGAACGTCGAGATCGATCGACGGCAGAGCGTCGAAGTCGATCGGAGTCGTGCTCTTGTCGCGCCGGTAGGCGGTGATCGTGCGGAATTTCAGCCAGTCGTTGAGGTCGAGGTCGCCGTGCAGGGCAATTCCGCCGCCCGTGACCCGCTGGCGCGGGTCCTCGAGGCCGCCGCGGCTGTCGAACACGTTGGCGAGAACCGGGGCGCCGGACAGTCGGCCGGGGATCAGCCGGTGGCCGCCGCGCGGATTGCTGTTGTCCCAGGTATAATCACCGGACAGGCGGAAGAAGGTCGCGGCGCCGGGCTCAAGCTCGACCGTTCCGCGGGTCGCCCAGATGTCCTTGTTGTAATTGTCCTCGGTGATCGTCTTGTTGGTGCCAAAGCCGCCGCGGCTGAGCCGGGCGACCGAGCCGCCGATGCGAAACTGTTCCGAGACCGGAGTCGAGGCGCTGACGATCAGGTCGGCCTGGCGGTAGGAGCCGACATTGGCGCGCATCCGCACCTCGGGCACCGGAGCAAGCCGGCGGGTGACATATTTGATCGCTCCGCCAATCGTGTTGCGGCCGTAAAGCGTGCCCTGCGGCCCGCGCAGCACCTCGACCCGCTCGACGTCGTAGATGTCGAGCACGGCCGCCTGCGGGCGGTTGAGATAGACGTCGTCGAGATAGAGTCCGACGCCCTGTTCGAAGCCGGCGACCGGATCCTGCTGGCCAACCCCGCGAATGAAGGCGGTCAGGGTGGTGTTGGTGCCGCGCGATGTCTCCAGCGTGACGTTGGGAGTCGTGTCGCCGATGTCGGTCAGGTCGACGGCCCCCTGGCGTGCGAGCTGCTCGCCGGAATAAGCGGTGACCGCGATCGGCACGTCGAGAAGCACTTCGCTTCGGCGCCGGGCGGTGACGACGATGTCGACGTCGCTCGCCTCGGCCGGCCGATCGGCGGTCTGCACGTCCGAAGGAAGTGCGTCCTGGGTAGCGGTCACGTCCTGCGCAGCCGCCGGCTGCGAACCGACCAGCGCGGCAATCGCGATCGAAGCCAGCAATGCGGCGCGGCCGCGACTCGTCCGAGCGTCCATCATTTCTTCTCTCCCCTTCCCCCGGCTGCGGGCCGGCATTGCAACCGTGTCCCAAGCCCGATATGAAACCTGAACCGGGTTTCAACTTCGCACGATCCGCGGGCGGACTCAAGGGGGCAGATTGACGAAATCCAAGGCAGCGCAAACCGCGCCGGAATCGCGCAGAGCACCCCGCGGGAAATCGCCCAGCGCGTCGCTTGGCGAGGCGTCGGCCGGCAATGGCAAGGTGCCGCGGACGGCGCGCGGCGAACGTACGCTCAAGAAGATCCTCGACGCGGCGCTAAAGGAGTTCGGCGAGCGCGGCTTTGCCGAAAGCTCGATCGTCGGGATTACTCGCCGGGCGAGGGTGGCTCTCGGCACCTTCTACACCTACTTCGATTCCAAGGAGGAAGTGTTCCGGACGCTGGTTCGGGGACTGTCCGAGGAAATCAGGATTTGCGTCGCGCCTGCGCTGGAGCAGGCGACTGACGGGCTAGACGCCGAGCGCCGGGCGCTGGTTGCTTTCCTCAAGTTCGTCGAAAGCCACAAGCAGGTCTATCGCCTGATCGACGAGGCCGAGACGGTCGACCCGGAAGGCTTTCGCCGCCATTACGAAGTCACTGCCGCGCGCATCGAGGCGCGCCTGGCGGCGGCGACCGAGCGCGGCGAGCTGCGCACCGATCAATCGCCGATCGGCAACGAAGCGATCGCCTGGGCGGTGATGGGGGCGAATGTCTTCCTCGGGCTTCGCTTCGGCGTGTGGGGACGGGCCGAGCCGGAGGAAGTGGCGGCGGTGATGAACCGGCTGCTTCGCCAGGGGCTGGCGCGCTAGGCCAGCGCCGCCGCGACGGACGCGAAGCGATCGATATCCTCGTCGTCGTGATAAAGCCCGAGACCAATGCGAAGCACGTCGCCGCGAACGTCGGTGATGCAGTCTTGCGCCTTGAGTTCGGCGCACCAGCGCTGCGCATCGGCGCTTCGGAAGGCGAGGAAGCGCGCATCGCCTGGGTCATTGAGCCGTTCGCTTCGACCAAGTGCGGTGCCCGACAGGCGATCCAAAAGCGATTGCTGCAGCCGCTCCACGTGGGCCGAAATCGCCCCCGTGGTCAGACCATTGCCCGATAGTATCCGGCGAACGGCGTTGAAGCGATAAAGGCCGGACGGGTCGAAGGTCGCGCCCATGAAGCGCATCGCGTCCTTCGCATAGCCGACCATTCCGGGCGGAAGGGTGAGGTCATCGAATTCGGCGAACCAGCCGGTGACCGGCGGCCGCTCGCCGAACCCGCCCGGCGCATGGAGGAAGGCGCAACCTTCGCCGGACATGGCATATTTGTAGCCACCGCCGATGTAGAAGGCGGATCGCGCCGCGGCTTCGGTAAAGGGTGCTTCGATAGCCATGAAGGCGTGGTAGCCGTCGATCGCCACCCACGGACCATCCGGCCGGCCGAGTCGGGACAGGGTTTCGACATGGTCGAAGCGTCGGCCGCTGCCGAACAGCACATGGCTGACGAAAATCAGATCGTGATCGCCGCGCTTCGCCGCCGCGAGGAAGCGGTCGGAGAAATCATCGAACGGCTCGGCGGCGATGCGCTCGACGACGACCTCGCCGCTTTCCTCCCAGCGGGCGAGCTGGCGGCGCGCGCTGTGGAACTCACCGTCACTGGTCAGCACGGCGAGCGGCCGGCCTTCATGGCGCGGGGCGGCGGCGAACAGCCGCACCAACAGCTCGTGGGTGTTGGGAGCGAAGACGACTGCGTCGTCCATCCCGGTTCCAAGCTCGCCGGCGACTTGGCGCTGCGCTTCCGGCCAGACCTCACCCATTACCCGATCCCATTTGCGATCGGCGAGCCGGGCGGCGTCGGTCCAGCATTCGACCTGCCCCTCGAAGCTGGCGTCCGGCCACAAATGATGACTGTGCGCGGCCATGTGCAGCCGTCCCGGCGCCGCCGCGAGGCTGCGCGAAAAGAGCTGCTTCAAAGCTCGGTCCTCAGCGACCACAGCTCCGGAAAGGCGCGCTTGCCGAGGGTCGAGCGAAGATAGGCAGCGCCCGCCGAACCGCCGGTGCCCATCTTGTTGCCGATGATCCGTTCGACGGTCAGCACATGCTTGTGCCGCCACGAAGCGAGCGCGTCGTCGAGGTCGAGCAGTTTTTCGGCCAGTTGGTAGAGGTCGAACCAGCGATCGGCGTCCCGGTAGACTTGCAGCCAGGCGGCGGCGATCGATTCGTCGGAGCGGTCGCCGAGATCGAAACCGGCACGCTCGAGCGCCGCGTGGGAGGCTTCGCGCAGGCTCGGCTCGTCGAGCGCCGACTGCAGCCGGGCGCGGTGCTCGCTGCCTTGGGGATATTGATCGAGGAAGCCAGGGTTCTTGATTCCAAGGCGATATTCGAGCTCGCGGAATTGCGCCGACTGGAAGCCCGAAGCCGTCCCGAGCACGTCGCGAAAGGCGGTGTAATCGACTGGCGTCAGCGTCGCGAGCACGTCCCACGTCAGGGTCATTACCGACTGGATCCGTCCGATCCGCGCCATCGCCTTGTAAGCCGCCGCAAACTGGTCCTGGTCGAGCAGATCCACCGCCAGGGCGAGCTCGTGAAGCATCTGCTTCAGCCACAATTCCTTGGCCTGGTGGATGACGATGAACAGCATTTCATCGTGCAGGCCCGACAGCGGCTGCTGCGCCGACAGCAGCTGGTCGAGCCTGAGATAGTCGGCATAAGTAATGCCGGCGGGAGTGGCGGTCATGGTCGCGGCTTAGGACAAAGCCGCGCCTACCGAAAGCGGCGGCTTCGTCTTACTGCTGCTGCGATCCCGGCATGCCCGGCTGGCCGATGGTGCCGATGTTGCCGAACAATTCATCGAAGAAGCTGCGCTGGCGTCCGAGCGTCGGGGTCCTCGCATTGGCCGGATCGATCGCAGCGATCAGCTCGGGCCCGGTGCGCTGGACGGCGACGACATTGCCGGCCTGGTCAAAGCGGACTCGAAGGACCGTCTGGTCGACCACCCGCGGATTGCGGAAGGCGTAGGTCGAGGTCTGCCGCGAGACATAATACCAGTCGTTGGGATCGAACTGGCCGGTGAAGGTCGGCCGGCCGAGCGTCCGGGCGACCGAATCCTTGTTGTCGACGCCAACCTGGACTGCCGTTGCGAGCTCATCGTCGAGGACGTGGCCGCGCAGATCGCGAACCCCCGCGCATCCTGCCAGCAGAGCCGCGCCCAGGCACGCCGTCGCGACCTTCAAAACCACAGAATTCATGGCAGAACCTTCTCCTCGGGGAACGGCCGCGCTTGCGTCGCGGCCGGGCGGCCTCAATATGCGGCCAGGCCATCAAGGCGCAAGCCTGACTCCATCCACAGCTGGCAAGGACATATGCTTCGTTCCCTGTTCGCCAGATTAACGGCCAACCGCGACCGCGGCCAGGCCTTGTTCGAATCGCTGGTCGATGAGGCCAGGCGGCCGCACTGGTATGTCGAAGGCAAGGTCGCCGACACGATCGACGGGCGCTTCGACATGCTTGCGACCGTCACCGCGCTGGCGATCGTCCGGCTCGACATGGGCGGTGCCGAGGCCCGGGCGCAAAGCGTGTCGGTGACCGAAAGGTTCATCGCCACCCTCGACACCGAGCTTCGCCAGCTCGGAGTGAGCGACCCGTCGCTGGGCAAGCAGGTGCGGAGGCTGGTGCGGTCGCTCGAGCGGCGGGTCGGACTGTGGCGGCAAGCGGTCGAATCCGATTCCGGCTGGAACGAGGCCGCCGAGCGCAGCGTCTATCGCGGCGAGCCGCCGGCTGCGGCAGCGGCGAAGCATGTTTCGGCACAGCTTCGCCGCCTCTGGACGATGCTCCAGGATTGCGACGACCGAGAGCTGATCGAAGGGAGGATCGGATGAGCGAGGATTTCGCCCACAGGCTGACGCTCGACCAGATACGCGACGGCGACCGGCTCGATCTCGTCGCCGGCGAGGCCGAGCGCCGGGCGGTCGCCGAGCGGCTCGGGCTGGCCTCGCTCGAGCGGCTGGAAGCCCATGCGATCCTGGCGCGGACCGGTGACGTCGTCCGCGCTACCGGCCGGGTGCAGGCGGCGCTCGACCAGAGCTGCGTCGTCACCGGCGAGCCGGTCGCGGCGCTTGTCGACCAGCCGTTCGAGCTGATGTTCGTCCCCGAGCCGGGAGCGACCGACGGCGACGACGAAATCGAAATCGGAGCGCAGGAGTGCGACACGATTTTCCACGACGGCGCCGCGATCGACCTTGGAAGCGCCATCGCCGACACGCTTGCCCTGTCGCTCGACGCCTATCCGCGAAGCGCCGGCGCCGATGCCGCGCTCAAGGAAGCGGGGGTGTTGAGCGAAGCCGAGGCCGGCCCGTTCGCGGCGCTGGCGGCGCTCAAGAAGAAGGGCAAGGAATAGGCGTCCGTAGCGCCCCTAGAAGGGGACGTCGTCGTCGAGGTCGCTGTCGAAGGCGGCCGGCTGCGGACGTTGCTGGCGGCTGCCGCCGCCGCCCGAATAGCCGCCCTGATCGCCGCCAAAGTCGCCGCTTCTGCCGCCGCCCTCGGCGCGGTCGAGAAGCACCAGCTCGCCGCGGAAGCGCTGGAGCACCACCTCCGTCGTATAGCGGTCGTTGCCCGACTGGTCGGTCCACTTGCGGGTCTGGATCTGGCCTTCGAGATAGACTTTCGAGCCCTTGCGCAGGTAATTTTTCGCCACCCGGCCGAGGTTCTCGTTGAAGATCACGACATTGTGCCATTCGGTGCGCTCGTTGCGCTGACCGCTCTGCTTGTCGTTCCAGCTTTCCGAGGTGGCGACTCGCATGTTGACCACCTCGCCGCCGTTATTGAGCGACCGCGCCTCGGGGTCGGCGCCGAGGTTGCCGACCAATATCACCTTGTTGACGCTCGCCATGATAACCTCCGTGATTCAAGGCCAATCCCTAGGCCATTGGCGGAGCGGATGCCAAGCCGGTTGTCGGCGTTCAGCGCGGCGGATAGCGCAGCCGACCGAGGAAGCGCGCGACGCTGAGCCGCTCCCGGCCGCGCCACTGGGCCTTCCATTTCTCGAACTGCATCACATCGTCGATCCTGCGGTCGAGGAATGCGCCAGTTTCGGCCCAGCCGTCCGAGCGGTCGTCAAGCCAGACCAGCAGCGTCGAGGAATAGACGGCGCCGAGTGTCATGCGCTTGGTGTAGTGATTGAAGTCGGTGCTGGTGTCGCCGGCGATTCGCCACATTACGTCGGCCGTGCGCCAGCCGGCGCGAAGCCCGGCGGTCAAATTCTGCGGCATTGCCAGGATCGACAAGGCTCTGCGCACCGATTCGCGGGCCGGAGCCATGATCTCGAGCCGCTTCCAGACGATGGCGCGAATCTTGTCCCGGATCTTGAAGCCATTGAGCCTCTCCGGCGTGAAATGAGCCTCCAGCGCCCTGTCGACCCCTTCGAGATAGACGTCGATCATGCCGGCCTGGGTCTTGGGCATTGCCAGCCGTGCCTGCGCGCGGTCGATGCCAAGCTGATCGGCAGCCGACTCGACCGCCGCGCGGGTCCAGCCGTCGAACACCGCATGCTCGCCGACCGCGAGCGCAAGCCGATCGCGTAGCTCGGCCAGCGGGCTGGTCTGGGGACTCGGCTGCGCCATGCCACTCAAGTGGATGGATGCGGCGCCGGGCGCAAGTCCTGACCCGGAAGCCGGACCAGCACCAACGCGGTCGCAATTCCGAGCGCGCCGAGCCAGTCAAGCGCCGACAGCGTCTCGCCATAGACCAGCCAGCCGACCACGGCCGCGATCGCCGGCTGGGTGAGGAGCGCAAGCCCGACGACCAGAGGCGACAAGGCGCCGATCGAATAGACCAGTAGCCCCTGGCCGATGACCTGGCTCGACAGCGCGAAGATCAGCAAGGGCGTCCAGTCGCGCGGCCACAATCGCTCGCCCAGGGAAAGGCTCATCGGCAGGAGCATCGCCGCCGACATGATTGTGACGATGAGAAGCAGGGGCAGCGGCTCGAGCCGGCCTCGGGTGCGCTCGACGCCGATCAGATAGCCGGCGTAGAGCAGGCCGGCGAGGAGCGCGAGCAGGTCGCCGCGAAAGTGGCGCGGGGACAATTCATAGCTTCCGGCCATCAGCATCGCGCAACCGGCGGCGGCGAGGACCAGGGCCGCGGTCTGCAGCCGCGACGGCCAGCTGCGGACAAGCCACAATCCCCAGGCGGCAAAGACGAAGCTGGCGATGTTGCCGAACAGGGTCGCGTTGGCGAGCTTGGTGAGACGGATGCCGGCGTTCCAGGCGGCAAGGTCGGTCGCGTAGAAAGCGGCTGCGATGGCCAGCGCGATCATCAGCGGCCGCTTCGGCCAGTGCGGCCGCTGCCCGGCGGCATGGGCGATCAGCCAGAGGAAGGGAATGGCGAGCGTCAGCCGCCAGAAACCGACCGCCACCGGGCCGGTGTCGGCCACGCGCACCAGCCAGGGCCCGAAGGCGAGCGCGGCATTGCCGACGAGCAATGCGGCGAAGGCGAGGGGGTGGGGTTTTACGTAGGCCAGCACTACCTCCGTCACCCCGGACTTGATCCGGGGCCTGCCTGCTTCTTGGAAGGCCAAGAAGGAAGGCGGATGCCGGGTCAAGCCCGGCATGACGGTCGGCCTATGGCCCGAACCGCTGCTTGAGCCCGAGCAGGGCAAGCGCGGCGCGGGCGGCGTCGCCGCCCTTGTCGCCCTGGTTTGGGTCGGCTCGGACGATCGCCTGGGCCTCATTCTCGACGGTGAGGATGCCATTGCCGATGGCGAAACCGTCGAGGCTGAGCGCCATCAGCCCACGCGCGCTTTCCTGGGCGACGATCTCGAAATGGAAGGTCTCGCCGCGGATCACGACGCCGAGCGCGACAAAGCCGGCGAAGCGACCGCTTTCCGCCGCGAGAGCGATTGCCGCAGGAAGCTCGAGTGCTCCCGGCACGGTGATCGTCTCGTGGCCGTGGCCGGCGGCCTCGATCGCCCGGCGGGCGCCGGCCAGCAGCAGGTCATTGAGGTGCGGGTAGAAGCGTGCTTCGGCGATGAGGATAGTCGCCATCAGGACGCAATCTCGATCGGGCTCGCGATGGCCCGCTCCTCGACGATGGCAAGGCCGTAGCCCGACAGCGCGACCGGCGACTGATGGGTGTTGGTCAGCAGCACCATCTCGTGGATGCCGATCGCTGCGAGGATCTGAGCGCCGATACCGTAGTTGCGAAGCGCTTCGCCTTCTGGCGACGGCTTGCCCGAGCGCAGGTCGGCGGCGCGCGACAGCGAGCCCGGCGAGGCGGCATGGAGGGCGACGACGACGCCGGCCCCCTCACGCTCGATCATCCGCATGGCGCCGTGCAGGAGGCCGGAGCGCGGATTGCTCTCCCCGAGCACGTCGGCGAACAGATCGAGGCTGTGCATCCGCACCATCACCGGCCGCGTCGTGTCGAGCGCGCCGTGGACCAGCGCCAGCTGCTCGCTGCCCGTCGCTTTGTCGCGAAACACCTGCGCCTGCCAGGCGGCGCCGCTCGCCGATTGGAAAGCGCTCGCGGCCGTCCGCTCGACGAGATGGTCCTTCTTGAGCCGGTAGGCGATGAGGTCGCGGATGGTGCCGATCTTAAGCGCGTGGGTGCGGGCGAACTCCATGAGATCGTCGAGCCGCGCCATCGAGCCGTCGTCGCGCATGATCTCGCAGATCACCGCGCTGGAGTTGAGCCCGGCCAGCCGGGCTATGTCGACCGCCGCTTCGGTATGGCCGGCGCGCACCAGCACTCCGCCCGGCCTCGCTACCAGGGGAAAGACGTGGCCGGGCGAAACCAGCGCATCGGCGCCGTTGGCCGAGTCGATGGCGACGGCGATGGTGCGGGCGCGGTCGGCGGCGCTGATCCCGGTAGAGATTCCCTCTCGCGCCTCGACCGAGACGGTGAAGGCCGTCTCGTTGCGGCTGCGGTTGGCCTGGGTCATCGGCGCGAGGCCGAGCTGGTCGACCCGCTCCTTGGTGAGCGCGAGGCAGACGAGGCCGCGGCCGTTGCGCGCCATGAAGTTGATCGCGTCGGGAGTCGCCATCTGCGCCGGGATGACGAGATCGCCCTCATTCTCGCGGTCGTCGTCATCGACGAGGATGAACATCCGCCCGTTGCGCGCCTCGTCGATGATCGCCTCCGCCCCGACCAGGACGTTGGCGGCGCCGCCGTCCAGCAGTCTCTCCAGGCGCACCAGAGTGTCGGCAGTGGGATTCCAATCGGGCGATCCCAGCTTGCGCAGCGAATTGGGGTGAAGTCCGGCGGCTCGGGCGAGTCCGGAGCGGCTCGCCTCGCCCGAACCGACGAGGGCGGAGATGCGCTCGATCAGGGTTGTGCTCATGTGCCGCGCTGCTAATCACATTCAAATGTGATTGCAAGCACCGCCGGCATTCATCCGATTGGCGCTCTTGCGGCAAGCATCCGCTCCAGATAGCGGGCGATGACGTCGACCTCGACATTGAACTGTCTCCCCTGAGGCACATCGTCCAGCGTCGTGTGCTGCGCCGTATGCGGGATGACGTTGACCGTGAAGCAAGTGGTGCCGCCTCGATCCTCAACCGAGTTCACCGTCAGCGACACGCCGTCGAGGGCGATCGAACCCTTGGGCGCGATTGCACCGCCGATCGGGCGAGGCGCCTCGACGGTCAGAGCCAGCGACCCGCCGACCTCCTCGGTCGCGGTGGCAACAGCGACGGCATCGACATGGCCCATGACGATATGGCCGCCGAGCTCGTCGCCGAGGCGGAGCGACCGCTCGAGGTTGAGCCGGGCACCGTCCTGCCACAGTCCCTCGGCGGTGCGCGAGCGCGTTTCCTGGGAGACATCGACGGCGAACCAGTCATCGCCCTTGTCGACGACGGTCAAGCAGACGCCCGAGCAGGCGATCGAGGCACCGAGATCGATGCTCGCGAGGTCGTACCCGCAGCTTATGTGCAGCCGCAGGTCGCCGCGCTGCTCGGCTCGAACGACGGTGCCGACGTCGGTGACGATCCCGGTGAACATGGCCGCCGCGCCTAGCCGTCCCGCAGCCGCTCGTAAACTTCGAGCCGGTCGACTCCGAGCCGCCTTTCCTCGGCGAGGCGCCAGCGGCCGTGGGCGTCGCCGATCGCGTCGAGCCCGATATAGCCGAATGAGGACTTGCCCTCCCCGACGATGATCGGGGCGCGGTAGATCAGGATTCGGTCGACGAGGTCGGCGGTGAGGAAAGCGGTGGCCGTCGCCGATCCACCCTCCACAAGCAGGTCGTTGACGTCATGAAGCCGCGACACATCCTGCGGGGAAGACAGGGTTTCCCAGCCGTCGACCGGTTCGCCGCGGGTCAGCAGCGCCCGCCGCGGCGAGCTCTGCTCGAGCCCCGGCAGCCGTACGTCGAGCCGCGGCTGGTCGGCCAAATAGGTGCCACGGCCGACCAGGATCATGTCCGACCGAGCCCGTTCGAGATGGACGTGAGCGCGGGCGTCTTCGCCGGTGAGCCATTTCGATTCGCCAGAGGGCAGAGCGATCTTGCCGTCGATCGAGAGAGCCAGCTTCAACGTGATGCGCGGCCGGCCGAGAGCGAGACGCGTGAGATAGCCGGAGAGCGAATCCGCCGCTGCCTTGCGGCCAGTGCCGAGCTTCACCTCGATCCCGGCGTCGCGGAGCTGGCGGATGCCCCTGCCGGCGGTACGCGGGTCCGGATCCTTCAGCGCGACGACCACCCGGGCGGGCCGAGCCTTGACCAGCAGGTCGGCGCAGGCGGGCCCGCGCGGGCTGTCGTGAGCGCAAGGCTCGAGGGTGACGAAGACGGACCCGCCTCTGGCGCCGCGGCCCGCCGCGGCGAGCGCCAATGCTTCCGCGTGGGGACGGCCGCCGCTCGCGGTCGCACCGCGTCCGACGATCTTGCCATCGGCGACGACGACGCAGCCGACATTGGGGTTGGGGGCGGTCTGGCCGCGAGCCGAAGCGCCGAGCGCGATCGCCTCGGCCATGAAGCGCGAATCCTTACTCAATGCCCAGCTTGTTCTGAAGCCGCTGGAATTGCTGCTGGCGCTCGAGCGCGATCGCTTCCCGTCGCGCCTGCCGCTCCTTCGCCTCGGCGACGATCTCCTCGTCGGTGCGATTTTCCGGAAAGCTTTCGACCCACACTACGCGCGGCGGCGGCGCCGTGTTGATCTTCGCGTCGATGATGAACTCGATGACGATGATCGACGTCGCCAGGATCGCCAGCAGGAAGCCGATCACCTGCTCGCGGCTTCGCTGGCGCATGAAAGCACGCAAGTCGGCAAAGGCGGCGCGTGGACCGACGGGGCGCGGAAACCAGGGCATGGGCGGAAGATAGGGCCGGCAGCGCCAAGCTGCCAGCCCTGCCCGCCGCCGTCAGTCGTTGAGTTCGAAACGGAGCGAGACGACCGTCGAGGAGGCGACCGCCCGCCCATCCTCGGTGGCCGGACGGTAGCGCCAGCGGGCGAGGATATGCCGGCGCGCGGCTTCGAGGAAGGCGGGGTCGGCGGACCCGACCGGCTCGACCGAAGTCACCCGGCCGCGCTCGTCGATGGCGAGGCGGAGCCGAA
>DATLGC010000034.1:0-13593 GCA_035540655.1 Sphingomicrobium sp.
ATCAAAACGCACTGCGCTTCGGTTCAGGACCGCTCGGCAAAGATCGAGCAGAGCTGGTGACTCGCGCTTCGGCACCTCGATGGGCTACCGGTTGATTTGATGGTCGAAGCCCTCCCTCCCCCTCCTCCCGCCGAGCCGATCGTCATCACTGCACGCGCGCTGCCCGACCCGGCGGCGGAGCGCGCCTTTTCGGTCGAGACGATCGACCGGGCCGAGCTTCGCAACGCTTCGAGCAGCCAGATGGAAAATGTGCTCAAGCGGGTGCCGGGACTGCAGCTGTTCCGGCGGTCCGACGCGCGCAGCTCGCACCCGACCAGCCAGGGGGTCACGCTCCGGGCGCTCGGCGGCAATGCGTCGAGCCGGGCGCTGCTGCTTCTCGACGGAGTGCCGCAGGCCGACCCGTTCGGCGGCTGGGTGAACTGGCCCGCCTACGACCCCGCCTCGCTCGCCAGCGTCCGGATCACCCGTGGCGGGGGAAGCGTGGCGAGCGGCCCCGGCGCTTTGGCCGGAGTCATCGCAATGACGAGCAGCATCGAACCGGGATCGGAGGCGAATGTCCAGATCGGCAGCCGCGATTCAGGCGAGGGACGGTTTCACTCGGTCCACAGGTTGGCAGCCGGTACCCTCGGAATATCGGCCCGGGCGGCCGGCGGCGATGGCTTCATCCCGGTGACGGCGGCGACTCGCGGGCCGGCCGACCGCCCGGCGCCCTATCGGCAGGCAAGCGCGAGGGCGGTGGTGACGGCGCCGCTTTCCGCGGATATCGAGCTACAGGCGACCGCCCTCGCCTTCACCGACCGCCGCGAGCGCGGGACCGCCTTTACCGCCAACTGGACCGACGGCGCCGACGGCGCGCTTCGGCTGGTGGGAAGCGGCGGCTGGCGCTGGGCGGCGACTGCCTATGTGCAATCCCGAAACCTCACCAGCAGCTTTGCCAGCGTCAATGCCGCCCGCACGCAGGCAATGCGGGTGGCGCTTCAGGACGAGGTTCCATCCCGAGGACTGGGCGGAAGCATCGAGCTTCGGCCGCCGCTCGGCACGGGGATCGAACTGCGGGTCGGAGGAGACATGCGTTTCACCACTGGCGAATCGCGCGAACTCTTTTCTTTCGTACAAGAAGAGCCGACGCGAAGGCGGCGGGCGGGCGGCCAGACCTTCACGGGCGGCGGCTTCGCCGAGCTTGCGTACCGAATGGGCCGACTGACGCTCAGCGGCGGCGCGCGACTCGATCATTGGCGGATCGCCGACGGCTGGCTTCGCGAGGAGCTGCTTGGGTCGGGAGCGACGCTTCGTGACGATGCGCATGCCGATCGCGACGGCCTCCTGCCGACCGCCCGCGCCGGAGCGGTGGTCGAGGTGGGGGGCGGTTTCAGCCTCGGCTCCACCGCTTATCTCGGCTGGCGGATGGCGACTCTCAACGAGCTTTTCCGCCCGTTCCGCGCCGGGGCGGACGCGACGGCGGCCAACCCGTTGCTCGACCCGGAGCGGATCGCCGGAGCGGAGGTTGGCGTCGGCTACCAGAGCGGCATGGTCGAGCTGTCCATGACATTGTTCGGCAACCGGCTGAGCGATGCGATCGCCAACGTCACGCTTGGCCAGGGGCCTGGAATCTTCCCCGGCGTCGGCTTCGTCGGGGCCGGCGGCGAATACAGGCAGCGGCGGAACCTCGAGTCGGTCCTCGTTCGCGGAGTCGAGGCGTCGGCGGCGGCTCGGCGCGGTCCATGGTCGATTCATGCCGGGGCCAGCCTGGTCGACGCCAAGGTCGGGGCGGGCGGCCCGGCCGCCCGGCTCGACGGGCTTCGACCGGCGCAAACGCCCCGGCTATCGCTGACCGGCGGCGCAAGTTGGGAAGCCGGGGCCCGCGCCGCCTCGCTTCAGGTTCGCCACAGCGGAGCGCAGTTCGAGGACGATCTCAACGAGCGCCGGCTTCCCCCGGCAACCACCATCGACGGATTCGCCGCCTGGCCGCTAACTCGCCGGCTGCAGATGGTCGCCAGGGGCGAGAATTTGCTCGACGTGCGCGTGGTCGCGGGAATCGGCGGCGACGGGAGCATCGAGCGAGCAACCCCGCGAACGCTATGGCTCGGCCTGCGCCTCGGGACCGGCAACCGCTAGACGGTGCCCAGTTCAGTGTCCCTTGCGCGTGGTCGTCTTGCCGACCTGCCGGTCGAATGCCCGAAGCACCTTGTCCGCCGCTCCGCCGACCGCGGCCTCGACGGTTGCCGCCTGATCGGTCGCCGAGATCGGGTTCATCCCGTTCGGCCGGATTTCGATCGCGCACCTTTTGTCGTCGGCCCCGCCGCGCGGGCCATCGACATCGCTGACATGCACTTCGACCCGAGTCAGCCGGTCGAAGATCCGGCCCAGCCGCGATTCGACCAAAGTCTCTATTTCCTCGGCTGCATCGGCGCCGAGCGGGGTCTGGTTATCGCTGTTGAATTGAAACTGCATCGATCGATGCCTCTCCATGTCCATTAGGGTTCGCCAGGGCCAACCGCCGGGCGCACGGGATGGTTGCAGGGCCGGCAAGAACAACCGAGACTGCGCTTGATGCGAACGAAAACGATATTCGATCTGCCGACCCCGGCATTGTTGCTCGACCGGCCCAAGCTGGAGGCGAATGCCAACCGAATGCGCGCCAGGGTCGGCGAGCTCGGCGTGGCTCTTCGACCGCACGTCAAGACATCGAAGTCGATCAAGGTGTTAGAGGTCATGGCCGGCGGCGACCCGCTCGGGATCACCGTTTCGACCCTGGCCGAGGCGCGCCATTTCTTCGCCGGGGGCGTCGAGGACATCCTCTATGCGGTCGGAATCGCTCCGGTGAAGCTGCCGCAGGTCGCCGAGCTGATCAGCGCCGGCTGCAGGCTGAAGGTGATCGTCGACACGCCGCAGGCCGCCGACGCGGTGCAGGCGTTCGGACGCGAAAACGGGCTGTGCATCGAGGCGCTGATCGAGATCGACAGCGACGGCCAGCGCGCCGGGATTGCGCCAGGCGATCCTGTGCTGATCGAGGTGGCGCGGCGGCTGTCGGCCGGGACCGGGGCAAGGCTAAGCGGAGTGATGAGCCATGCCGGCGCCTCCTACGGCTGCCGGTCCCGAGCCGAGTTCGAGGCAATGGCCGAGCAGGAGCGCGGCCTGACGGTCGAAGCGGCCGAGCGGCTGCGCGCCGCCGGCTTCGAATGCCCGATCGTCAGCGTCGGATCGACGCCGACCATCCATTACGCCCGGCGGCTCGACGGAGTGACCGAGGCGCGCTGCGGAGTCTATGCCTTCGGCGACCTGGTCCAGGCCGGGCTAGGCACTTGCGCCATCGGCGATATCGCGATCGGCGTGCTCGCCAGTGTGATCGGCCACAACCCGAGTCATGGGCGAGTGCTTATCGATGCCGGCTTCCTCGCCCTCAGCCGCGACCGGGGGAGCAAGGATTTCGCCGTCGACTGGGGGTATGGCGCGGTCTGCGATCCGGTGAGCGGTGACCTGATCGGTGATGTCACAGTGTCATCGACCAACCAGGAGCATGGAATCGTCACTGCCCGCGAAGGGACGATCGATTTCGACCGCTTTCCGGTCGGCAGCCGGGTCAAGATCCTGCCCAACCACAGCTGCGCGACCGCGGCCGCACATGATCTCTATCATGTCACCGATGGAGGCGAGGAGATCGTCGCCCTGTGGGAGCGGGTCAACGGCTGGTGAGCGGGTCGATCAGCGCCAGCCGCTGTCGCGCGCCTGCTCCTCCTGCTCGGCGTCGAAGGCGTCGCCGGCGAGTGTCGAATCGATCAGCGCGGCGAGGTTGGGGTCGACCCCCGCGGCCATCCGATATTCGCCTTCCTGACCTTCGGGAGCGGCGAACAGGCCGCGCAAATGCCAGTCGCCGCGGTCGCGGCAGGCGAGCCCGCTGGACTGCGCATCGGCGAAGCTTCGGCACACCGCGCCGGTTTCGTCGCGGAAGGTGATGCCGATCCGCACCCGGTCGCCGCCGCCGGCACTTGCCAGCTGGGTGTCGAGCGCATCGTCGAGGTAGGAAGCCGCGTACATCCGCCCGTCGCGCAGCTCGACCGGCGATTCGATCGCGCCGCCGCCGCCGACCATGGTGCCAAGGCCGATCCCGAGCACCAGGGTCGCCGCCATTGCCGCCCATTGCGGAATCGGGGCCCAGCCGCCTTCGCGCCGGCGCGGCCGCCAGGCGCCGAAATCGACGACCTTCGAGCGAGGGGCAACCGCCGCCCGAAGCCGTTCCGGGACGTCCTGCGCTGCGACCGTGTCGAATGCTCCGCGGACGCGCGCACCAAAGGCGCGATGCTGCTCGGCCATTCGCTGCAGGCGGGCATCGGCGGCAACCCGAGATTCGACCTCGGCGGCTTCGGCGCCGGTCAGCTCGCCGTCGAGCCAGGCAAAGAATTTCTCGTCGTCGATCATCATGTCAGCTCTCACCAAACATCGCCAGAAGCGCAGTTCGCCCGCGAACCAGCCTGCTCGACACCGTTCCGATCGGCAGATCGAGCATTTCCGCCGCTTCGCGATAGCCATGTCCTTCGATCAGGATCAGCGCGACAACCTCGCGCTGTTCGTCCGGAAGGCGCTCCATCGCCGCCATCAGCCGATGCAAATCGACCGTTGCTTCGACCGCCTGCCGCGGGTCGTGGCCAAGCCGGTCGGCTTCCTCCTGCGGCGCTTCGACCTTGTCCTTTCGCGAGCGTGACCGGACCGTGTCGATCCACAGGTTGCGGGTGATCTTGTACAGCCAGCTGTCCAGCCTGGTGCCCGGCTGCCACTGATCCTTCGACCGCAATGCGCGCTCGATTGCCATCTGGGCAAGATCGTCGGCATCGCTGGGGTTGCGGCTGAGCGCGTGAGCGAACCGCCGCAGCCGCGGAAGCAATGCCGTAAGCTCGCTCTCGAACGCTGAATGTGAGGCCATGCGTCTCCATGCGGATGAAACGATGCTTCATCCTCGTTTCATCCATGACCGCCATATAAAGAGGTTCGATGATGTCCAGCTTTGCCCGAAAGCTTCTTGCCGCCACTGTGGCTGCCCTATTTGCCGGCAGCGCAGCGGTCGGCCAGATATTGCCCGGAGTGCAGTTGCCGCCGGTCAATGTGCCGGTCGGCAACGTGCCGGTTGTCGGGCCGGTGGTTCAGCCGGTGATCCAGCAGGTCCTTTCCGACCCCGAGACGCGGCAGGTCATCCACCGGCCGCTCGATTATGTCGGCGGACTTCCCGAGCGCGTCGCCCAGGCTGGCGACGCCACCTTGCTCGAGCTTCGCCGGCTCAGGCTTCAGCAATTGCTCCGCGACCATCGCCGCGAGCTTGAGAACAATGGCTCGGGACTGCCGGTCCGGCGCGGAGTGCTGATGGTTGCCGATCCGGATGACCAGTCATTGCGCGCGGCCATTGCCGCCGGCTTCCGGATCGTCGCCGACGAACGAATCGACGAGCTTGGGCTGCGCACCGTTGAGCTCGCCGTGCCGCGCGGGATGAGCGCGCGCGACGGACTTCGGCGACTTCGGCAGGCCGCGCCGCGCCTGCAGGCGGATTTCGACCATGTTTTCGAACCGGCCGGTGGAGCGCTGCTCCCCGCCGCCGGAAGCCTCGCCATTGCGCAAGCTTCTCCCGGAGGGCGCAAGATCGGCATCATCGACGGCGGAGTCGCCTCGCATCCTTCGCTGGCCTCGGCCTCGATCGAGCAGCGCGGCTTTGCCGGCAGCCCGCAGCCGACCGGACATGGCACAGCCGTCGCCTCTTTGATCGTCGGCAGCCACGGCGCCTTCGCCGGAGCAGCGCGCGGGTCGTCGCTTTTGGTGGCGGACGTTTATGGCGGTAACCGCGCCGCAGGTTCCGCAAGCACCATCGTCCGGGCGCTCGGCTGGCTGGCCGCGCACCGGCCGGTGGTGATCAACGTCAGCCTTGTCGGGCCGGAGAACGCAGTCGTCGCCCGTGCCGTCCAGGCGGTCCGCGGGCGCGGCATCCAGGTCGTCGCGGCGGTCGGCAATGATGGGCCTGCAGCGCCGCCGCAATTTCCCGCATCCTATCCGGGAGTCATTGCCGTGACCGCGGTCGACGCCTCCGGCCGGGCGCTGCCCGAGGCGGGCCGCTCGGCCCATCTCGACTTTGCCGCGCCTGGCTCCGACATGGCGGCGGCCCTGCCCGGCCAGGGCTATGCGCGCGTGCGCGGAACCAGTTTCGCCGCTCCGCTGGCCGCTGCCCGGCTGGCCGTGGCCGGCTCTCCACAGCGCCTCGCCGCCGAAGCTAGGCCCGGCAGGGGCCGGGTCGGCCGCGGAATCGTTTGCGGCGACTGCCGGATCGCGCCGAGGGTTGTTGGCGCAAAATAGCAAAATTTGTTTCCAAAATGGATGAAATGCTCCCCCGCTGTCGTTGCCGATGGTGGGGGACGGGCTTCTCCCCGTCCCTCCAGTTGAAAGGAGAGGACCGATGAGGAAGCTTATCCTGATTGCCAGCAGCGCACTTCTAGTCGCGGCGAGCCCCGCTTACGCGGGCGGGTCGGGTGGAGGTCTGCTCGGCGGAGTGACCGGCACCGTCAACGGAGCGATCGGCGGAACCGTCAATGGCACCCTTGGTGGAGTCGGCAACGTCGGCGGCAAGGGCGGCAGCCTGGGCAATTGTCTGTGCGACGCGGTCGGCGGAGCGCTCGGCAAGGCCGGTTCGCTTGCCAACAGCGTCAGCGGCATCGGACAGGGTGACCGCGGCGGGAAGGGCGGCGGAAAAGGTGGCGCAAGCAATGTCGGCCTTGCCGGGACGGTTTCGACCGCCAACGGAGTTGCTGCCAGCCTGACCAAAGGGGGTGGCCAGGGTCACGGAGTCGGACTTGCCGGAATGGTGAACAGTGCAACCGGCGCTGCCGCGTCCCTGACCAAAGGGCCGGGCGGATCGAACCTGACCGGGACCGTCCACAGCACGGCCAACGCCGCTCTCAACGCGACCAAGGGCCAGGGCGGCAAGGGCATCGATGCCACGGGCGCGCTGAGCGGCGCTGCCACTGCCGCCGCCGGTCTATCGAAGGCCGGGCATTCCGCCCTTGTCGGCGGATCGGCCTCGGGCGATGGCTCGGCGAATGCCAAGGCCAATCGCAAGGGCGCAAGAGCCAATGCGAGCGGCAAGGGAAGCGGCAGCGGTTCGGCATCGGCCATTGGTCCGGTCACGATCGGCTGGGCCGGTTCGGACGGGAAGCAGAGCCCCGGCCAGGGTCACGGCCACAAATCGCGAGGAGCCGATAACAAGGGCGGCAGCGCAGCGCAGCCGAGCACTTCGAACGACCCGGCTCCTGCTGCCAAATCCGCTTCGCGCGACAGGGGCGCTGGTTTGGGCAAGCCGGCCGAGCGCACCAACCATCGTTGATTGCCGACCCCCTGAAACGGGAGGCCGCTGCCACATTCGGGCAGCGGCCGCCCATTCGGCGGCGGATGAACTCCGATGCCCGCGTCGTTCTCTTTCTCGAGGGGCAGGACTCGCTCCCGAAACGAAGGAGAATATAGTGACGAAATCGATTTTTGCTGCCGGCGCTGCGCTGGCGCTCATCGCCGCGCCGAGCCAGGCGCAGCTGCTCGGCAATGTCGGCGGAACCCTCGGCGGGACCGTCAGCGGCGCAGTCAACGGAACGCTTGGCGGGGCGGGCTCGATCGGAAGTACGGTCAATTCCGTCGGCAATATCGGCGGCGGGATCACAGGCGGATCCGGCTCGCTGACCAACAGCATCACCGGCAGCGTTTCGGGCAGCGGCAGCGCCTCGGGAAGCAAGTCGGTCAACGCCCGCAACGGATCGGCCAGCGGCAATGTCGGGCTGGCTGGAACCGTGACCGGAGCGATTGATTCGGCGACCTCGGCGACCGGCGCCGGCCAATCGATGGGCCTTGGTGGTTCGGCTTCGGGCAATGCTTCGGCCAGCAAGAATGCCGGCTTTGGTGTTCAGGCAATCGGTCTTGACCAAGCCGACGCGATTGCCGGCCAGGTGAGCGGGACGGCCACCGCCGCGGCCAATGCCGCGGTTTCGACCGCGAACGGCATGCGCGGCGAAGCGGAAGCCACTGCCAACGCAGCCGCCAGCGCAGCCGCCAACGCGGCCGCAGGAAGCGTCGGCAACGTCGGGTCGTTCGACCCGTCGTTCGGCATCAGTGGCTCCGGCAATGCCGAGGCGCGCGGCGAAGGGCGCGCCGAGGTTCGCAAGCGCCAGCGCCAGCAGTCGCGAGACTAAACCAGCCCCAGCCTCCAGGGGCACCCCGGCCCGCCGCCCTCCTCCCCGGGCGGCGGGCCTTTTTCGTCTAATAAGCAACTTTCCGCTTTGCGGCGTCGCAGGCCTTGACCCTGCCGCATCCATCCGTGCTAGCGGCGATGGATGCCGTCGCGCACGCAAACAGAGGGGCCGCTGCGTTGAACCTCGCCATCATGCTCGCCCTTCCGTTCGTCGGGGCGCTGGTGGTCGCGTTGCTCCATTCCAGCGGCCGGAGCGTCCAGGGCATCGCGGCGATCGCCACCACCGCCACCGCCCTTGTCCTGCTGATCGCAGAAGCGCCGGCGGTCATCGGCGACGGCACGGTTCGCCTGTTCCAGGTGGATTGGGTGCCCGCCATCGGCCTGAACGCCAATTTGATCCTTGATCCGCTCGCCTTCCTGTTCGCCGGGCTAATCCTCGGAATCGGCCTTCTGATCGTCATCTACGCCCGCTTCTACCTAGCGCCCGAAGACCCGATGGCGCGCTTCTTTTCCTTCCTGCTGCTGTTCCAGGGGGCGATGCTCGGAATCGTCCTGTCCGACAACATCCTGCTGATGATCGTCTTCTGGGAGCTGACCAGCCTCTCATCCTTCCTCCTTATCGGCTATTGGCGCCATCTGCCGGAAGGCCGCCAGGGGGCGCGAATGGCGCTCGCGGTCACCGGTGGCGGCGGGCTCGCCCTGCTCGCCGGCTTCCTGGTCCTCGGGCAGATTGCCGGAAGCTACGACCTGTCGACCATTCTTTCCGAGCGCGAGCTGATCCAGGCCTCGCCGCTCTATCCGCTGGCGCTGGTCCTGATCCTCATCGGCTGCTTTACCAAGTCGGCGCAATTCCCCTTCCACTTCTGGCTTCCGGCGGCGATGGCTGCGCCGACACCCGTCAGCGCCTATCTCCATTCGGCGACCATGGTGAAAGCCGGAGTGTTCCTGCTGGCGAGGCTGTGGCCGGTGCTCGCCGGCACCGATTTGTGGTTCTACCTCGTCGCCACCACCGGCCTTGTTACCATGCTGGTCGGCGCGGCGATCGCCTTGTTCAAGAACGATCTCAAGGCGCTGCTTGCCTATTCGACGGTCAGCCACCTCGGCTTCCTCACCATGCTGCTCGGCTTTGGAACACCGATGGCGGCGGTGGTCGGAGTGTTCCACATCATCAACCATGCGACGTTCAAGGCGGCGCTGTTCATGAATGCCGGGATCATTGACCATGAGGCCGGCACGCGCGACGTCAGGCGGCTCGGCGGGCTCATCACGCTGATGCCGATTTCGGCGACGGTCGGAATCGTCGCGGCGGCGTCGATGGCGGGCTTCCCGCCGCTCAACGGCTTCCTGTCCAAGGAGATGATGCTCGAGGAAGCGGCCCTCACCGTCTGGGGCGAACTGAGCTGGCTGGTGCCGCTGCTGGCGACGATCGCCGCCGCCTTGTCGGTCGCTTACTCGCTTCGCTTCATCTTCCACGTCTATCTCGGACCAAAGCGGGACGATTACCCGAAACCGCCGCACGATCCGCCGCTAGGCCTGTGGGGACCGACGGCGCCGCTGATCCTTCTGGTCATCGCCATCGGCCTGTTCCCGGCGACGATCGCCGGCCCCTTGGTGCAGGCGGTTTCCGTCTCCGTGCTCGGCGGCGAGCCACCCTATTTCGCCTTGAAGATGTGGCACGGCTTCACTCCGGCGCTGTTTCTCAGCTTCATCGCAATCATCGCTGGCGCACTGCTCATGTGGCGCCACGCCGCCGCCGATCGGCTGTGGAACGCTTTGCCGATCCCGATCGCCAAGCGATTGTTCGACCGGTCCGTGGCAGGCCTGGTCGGGCTGGGCAGTTCGGTCACCGGCCGAATCCACACCGGCTCGCTGCAACGCTATCTGGCGGTGATCTTCGCCGCCGCAATCATCCTGGGCACGTCGGGAATGATCGTCGGCGGCGGCGATCTCACCGGAACGCGCGAGCGGATTCCGGCCACTGCGGTTACGACGACCGGCTGGCTCGCGCTTGTCGCGGCCACGCTGGCAGTCATCTGGGCGCAGCGCCGGCGCTTTCTCGCGCTCATTTTCATCAGCGTCATCGGTCTCGTCGTCGCGCTTGGCTTCATCTATCTCTCGGCTCCCGACCTGGCGCTGACCCAGATCCTGGTCGAAGTGGTGACCATCCTGCTGCTCCTGCTGGCGCTGAACCTCCTGCCGACCCAGCCGCCGGCGATCAGCAGCACTCCGCGAAGGCTTCGCGACGGGCTGCTCGGGCTGGCGGGCGGGACCGCCGCGGCGATCGCCACCTGGGCAGTGATCACACGACCGCCCAACGATCCGATTTCCGACTTCCACATCGCCAATTCCTATTCGGGTGGAGGCGGCACCAACGTCGTCAACGTAACGCTGGTGGATTTCCGGGCGTTCGACACATTCGGGGAAATCATCGTCCTGGGAATTGCCGCGCTGACCATTTACGCGCTTCTCGAGACCGCGGCGCGGGGCGCATCGGGCCGCCGGCTGCTCCACTGGAAGTTCGAAACCAAGCAATCGCCGGAACGCCATCCGATGATGCTGGTGGTCGCCACCCGGCTGCTTCTGCCGCTGGCGGTGGTGGTCGGAATCTACATCTTCCTTCGCGGCCACAACATGCCCGGCGGCGGCTTCATCGCCGGCCTGATCTTCTCCATCGCAATCCTCATGCAATATATGGCGTCCGGCTTCGAATGGGCTGACCGCCGCCGGCCGGTTCGCCGTCACGCACTGATTTCCTCCGGAGTGCTGGTGGCCGCCGGCACCGGGCTCGGCGCAATGCTGTTCGGGGTTCCGCTGTTCACCTCGGCCTTCGATTATTTCGAGCTTCCGCTCGTCGGCGAATTCGAGCTGGCGACCGCCGCTTTGTTCGATGTCGGAGTGGCGCTCGCCGTCGTCGGAGCGGTGATGCTAGCGCTCGCCGAGCTCAGCCAGGTCGCGCAGCGGGCGGAGAAGGCCGAGCATGACGACGCTCCGATGGACGTCGACCCGAGCCGAACAACCGGGGAACCGGCATGAGTCTCGAATTGCTCGTCGCCAGCACGGTCGGGGTGCTGACCGCGGCCGGGATCTACCTGTGCCTGCGAGGCCGAACCTTTCCGGTCGTGCTCGGGCTGGCAATGCTGTCCTATGCGACCAACGTCTTCCTGTTCTCGATGGGCCGACTGGTCGTCAACCAGCCGCCGATCTTCGACAAGGCGATGAGCGATTATACCGACCCGCTCCCCCAGGCGCTGGTCCTGACCGCCATCGTCATCGCCTTCGGAATGACCGCGCTGGTCGTCGTTCTTGCACTGCGCACCTACCTCGAGACCGGCACCGACCAGGTCGACGGCATCCCGACACCGGACGAGCGGGACGAGCCATGATCGCGCATCTCATCGCGGCGCCCGTGCTCCTGCCGGCGGTCGTCGCGGCGCTGATCATGCTGTTTCGAAGGCGAACGCTGCGCATAGGCCGCAGCGTGTCCTTGGCCTCCTGCCTGGCGCTTGTCGTCATCGCCGCGCTGCTGATGCGCGAGGCGAGCAACGGAACGGTCGTTTCCTACGCCCTTGGCGACTGGCATGCCCCGTTCGGAATCATCCTGGTGGTCGACCGGCTGAGCGCGATGATGCTGCTGCTCACTTCCGTCCTGTCGCTGATCGTGCTGGGCCATGTCGTCGCCACCGACCTCGACCGCCGGGGGTGGCATTTCCATTCCCTGTTCCATTTCCAGCTGCTTGGCCTCAACGGCGCCTTCCTCACCGGCGACATCTTCAACCTGTTCGTCTTCTTCGAGGTGCTCCTGATCGCCTCCTACGGTCTGATGCTTCACGGCCAGGGCGCCGACCGGCTGAAGGCCGGCGTGCAATATGTGATCATCAATCTCGTCGGATCGACCCTGTTCCTGATTGGAATCGGAATCCTCTACGGAGTTACCGGCACGCTCAACCTGGCCGATATGGCAATTCGCGTGCCGGAGCTTCCGGCCAGCGACCTCGGACTGCTCCAGGCCGGCGCGCTGCTGCTGATTTCGGTATTTGCGCTCAAGGCTGCCTTGCTGCCGCTCCATCTGTGGCTGCCGAGGACCTATGCCAATGCCGCTCCCGCCGTCGCCGCCTTGTTCGCGATCATGACCAAGGTCGGCGTTTATTCGATCATCCGGGTCGTTACCCTGGTGTTCGGCGCAGCCGCCGGCTCGGCCGCCTGGGCGCCTGCGCCCTGGCTTTTGCCGGCGGCGCTGCTGACAACCGTCATTGGCTTTCTCGGGCTGATCGCGTCGCGCGGTCTTCGCGAACTCGCCGCCTTCGCACTGATCGGCTCGACCGGGACCTTGCTCATCGCAGTCACCTTGTTCGACACGAACGCCATGGCCGCGGCTCTTTATTATCTCCCGCACACGACGATTGCCGCGGCGACCCTCTTCCTAGTCACCGATCTCATCATCAAGCGGCGTGACGGCGGCGACCGGCTGATCGTCGGCCAGCGTTTTGCCGGAAGCGAGCCATTGTCGCTGCTGTTCATTCTGGGCGCGGTCGCACTGGTCGGGCTTCCGCCGCTTTCGGGCTTCATCGGCAAGCTGCTCATTCTCGAAGCGGCGATGCCATTCGCCTCGGCGCCGTGGGTGTGGGCAACGATCCTGATCACGACCTTCATCGGCATAGTCGGACTGGCGAGGGCCGGAAGCACCTTGTTCTGGAAACCGGCGGCGGTCGGCGGAGAACCCAATCCGCCAGCCCGGGCGAAGCGTCCGGCCGAATTCGCCGCCCCTGCGCTGCTGCTGGCGCTGCTTGCCGCGCTGACGTTGCTCGCCGGGCCAGCGACCAGCTATGCCGAAGCGGCCGCGGTCCAGCTGTTCGATCCGGCGGCCTATGTCGACTCCGTGCTTGGAGGGGGAGGATGAGGCGGCTCTTTCCCCACCCGGCGCTGGCAGTGATGCTGGTGATCGTCTGGATGCTGCTGCTCAACAGCTTCACGGTGGGCGGCCTGCTGCTCGGGATCCTCTTTGGAATCACGGTTCCGATCCTGACCCAGCCCTACTGGCCAAACCGTCCGCCGCTGCGTTTCGGCTGGCCGATGATCGACTATCTCGCGATCGTCATCTGGGACATTGTCGTCGCCAATTTCCAGGTCGCCCGGCTGATCCTGTTCCGCCCGAGCCGCCAACTGCGCTCGCGATGGCTGGTCATCCCGCTCGAGCTTCGTTCCCCCGAGGCTATCGCCACCCTTGCCGGTACCATCAGCCTGACGCCCGGAACGGTTTCGGCCGACGTGTCGGCGGACGGCCGGTCGCTGCTCGTCCACGCCCTCGACGTCGCGGACGAGGCGGCCGAGGTCGCCCGGATCAAGACTCGCTATGAAGCCCGGCTGCTGAGGATCTTCGCATGATCGAC
>DATLGC010000035.1:0-10213 GCA_035540655.1 Sphingomicrobium sp.
GAGCGCTGTTGAAGGCTAGCGCGACATCCTGATCGCCGGGCCGAGCCTGGTCCTGACCTCGCCCTCGACCGCAAAGCCGCATTTTACGTAGAAGTCCCTCGCCGTCGGGTTGGCGACGACCGCGATCATGGCGAGGCCGCGCCGGCGCGCATGGTGGACGGCCGCGTCGACCAGAGCCCGGCCGATTCCATGCCGCCACCACGCCGGATCGACGAACAATCCGTCGAGCTCGGCGCGCCCCTCTTCTTCAAGGACGACCGCGAAACCGGCGATGTTGCCGTCGAATTCGGCGACCAGCACTTCGCCCCGGTCGATCTGTTCGGCCGGCAAATGAATTTCATCCGGATGGGCGAGCAATTGGTCGCGATAATCCTCAAGCTCCAGCGACACCCGCCGCTGCAATTCCTCGAGCTCCAGCCGCTCGTCGGGACATGCCGGGCGGATGGCGATGCCGCTCACCTTTCCCTGACGTAGCGGCCGGGCGCGTCCTCGATCGGCTTCAATTTGCCCTTGCCCGGGATCCGCGAGCCCTTGACCTTCACGGTCTTCGGGCTCTGCCGCCTCAACCATTCGAGCCAGTCCGGCCACCAGCTACCCTTGTGCTCGCTGGCCCCCTCGACGAAGGATTCGAGCGTCCCGCACGGCTCGTCATTGACCCAATATTGGTATTTGCCCGCGGCCGGCGGATTGACCACCCCGGCGATATGCCCCGAGCCGGCGAGTACGAACCTTTTGTCGCCGGCGAAATGGTCCATGATCTTCCACACGCTCTGCGGCGGGGCGATATGGTCCTCGCGGCCGGCCTGGATGTAGGCCGGAGTCTTCACCTTGCTGATGTCGACGGGGGTGCCGGCGACGCAAATGCCGCCGCATTCGACCAGTCTGTTCCCCTTGTAGAGGGTCTCGAGATAGTCGCGGTGCCACCTGGCCGGCAGGTTGGTGGTGTCCGAATTCCAATGCAGCAGGTCGAAGGGCGCCGGCTCCTCGCCGAGCAGATAATTGCTGACGACATAACTCCAGATGAGGTCGCGGCCGCGCAGCAGGTTGAAGGTCGCGGCCATGTAGCGGCCGTCGAGATAGCCCTTCTCGGCCGTCAATTGCTCGAGCAGGCCCATCACCTCGCCGCCGAGGAACAGCTTAAGGTCGCCGGCTTCGGAAAAGTCGACCTGGGCGGTGAAGAAGGTCGCCGACCTGACTTTCTTTGCCTCGCCCTTCGCGTGGAGGTAGGCGAGCGTCGCGGCCAGCGTCGTCCCGGCAACGCAGTAGCCGATGGCATGGACGTCATCGACTCCGAGCAGGTCGCGGATGGTGTCGATGGCGTCGATCTGGCCGCGAAGCACATAATCGTCGAGGCTTGCCTCGGCGATGCTCTCGTCCGCCGACTTCCAGCTGACCATGAACAGCGAAATGCCGTTGTCCACGCACCATTTGACGAAGCTTTTTTCAGGGCAGAGGTCGAGGATGTAGAAGCGGTTGATCCACGGCGGGAAGATGACCAGCGGAGTTTCCAGCACCTCTTCCGTCGTCGGCGTGTATTGGATTAGCTGATACAGTGGCGTTTCCCTGATCACCTTACCGGGCGTGGTGGCAAGGTTTTTCCCAACCTCGAATGCTCCAGGCTTGCTCTGGGTCATCTGCCCGGCCGCAATGTCCTTGAGCATGTTGGCGAGGCCCTTGAGCAGATTCTCGCCTCGCGTCTCGACCGTCCGCTTGAGCACCTGCGGATTGGTGAGGGCGAAGTTCGACGGGCTCATCGCATCGACGAAGTTCTTCACCGCGAAGCGTAGCTTCTGCTTGGTCTCCTCATCGACGTTCTCGATATCCTCGACGGAGCCGAGCATCCGGTCTGAAATGGCGAGATAGGTCTGGCGGATGGTGTCAAACATCGGGTTGCCGCGCCATTCCGGCGCGGCGAAGCGACGGTCCTTCGTTTCCTTCTGCTCGGCGGGGTCGAAGCCCATCATCCGGCCCCAGGTCTCCAGCCCCTTGGCCCAGGCTTCCGCGCCCGCAGTCATCAGCGCCATCGGGTCGGCTGTAGCCGCGGCGCTTCCGGTTGGAGCACCCGGCCCCGCCTCGCCGGCCGTCCCGAAAAAGGTGCTAGCTCCCGGCATCGCCGAGAAACCGGGAAACGGCTGGTCCTTCATGCTTTCGGCCCAGGCCTCCATCAGCATCTGCTGCATGCGGCCGGCAACCAGGGTCCAATGCTGCCAGTCCTCGAGACTGGGCATGCCAGGCGTTCCATCGCTCGCTTTGTCGCTCATGGGCATGATGTAAGCCCTTCGTGCGAGCAACCCAACCTCGTTCGTCGTGAGCGAAGTCGAAGGGCGTTGTCGAGCGTTGGTGTGATGGCCCTTCGACTTCTGCGCTCACGCGCCTACGCTCAGGACGAACGATGCGGGGTGAATCCGTTGCAGGCAGAAATTCAGATCCCCGCCGCGCTCGAGCTGCTCGACTATTTCGGAATTGCCGTATTCGCCATCTCGGGCGCCCTGCTCGCGGCGGAGAAAAGGCAGACGCTCGTCACCTTCATCTTCTTCGCCGTCGCCACCGGTGTCGGCGGCGGGACCTTGCGCGACCTCTTGATCGGCGCTCCGGTTTTCTGGGTCCACAAGAACGCAACCCTGCTGATCTGCATCGCAGCGGCCCTGCTGGTCTGGCTGACCAGCCGCCGCTGGTTCGCCGGCCGGGCGCTTTTGTGGTTCGACGCGGCGGGCCTCGCCGCCTTCGCTACCTATGGCGCGGCCAAGGCGCTTGGCTTCGGAATAGCGCCGGTCCCGGCGTTCGCGATGGGCGTTCTCACCGCTTGCGCCGGAGGAATCATTCGCGATGTCCTTGCCGGCGAGCCGTCGATCCTGATGCGGCCGGAGCTTTACGTGACCGCCGCGGCGCTCTCGGCCGGGCTGCTGGTCGGACTGACCTTGCTCGGCATGCCGGGCCTGCTTGCCGCCGGCCTGGCCGCGGCCGCGGGTTTCGCGCTGCGCGGCATGGCCATCCACCGTGGCTGGTCGCTGCCGGCCTATCGAGAGTAGCTTGCCTCCGCTTGAGCGGAACCGGAGGGCAATGCGGCAAGTTGGCGGCGTCAGGGAGTTGGGCTGCAGCGGTGAGCGAAACGACAAGCATTGGCAAATCCGTGGATCGCGCGCGCCTGATCGGCGCTTCCGGGGTGATCATCATCCTGCTCGGAAGCGGCGCTGCCATGCTGCCGTTGATCGAATGGGAAGCTGGCTCGGCGCTGATCGGCTCGCTGCTGCTCGCCGGAGGCCTGGTCGAAATGTTCGCCGGTGGCCTTCGCCGCCCGATCCAGTCGCTGGCGATGCTCGCCGGGGCCGTGACCGCGCTAGCCGGCCTGCTGTTCATTTTCGACCCGGTCGTCCAATTCACGCCGGTCATCTATATCATCGTCGCATGGCTGGTCCTGCGCTCCATCATCCTGCTTCTCGCGAGCCCATGGTCCAAGCGGCCGGTGCGCTTGTGGATGATCGTGTCCGCAGCCACCGACTTCCTGCTCGCGCTGCTGCTCCTCGCCGGAATGTCGATCGCGACTTTGGTCGTATTGCTGTTCGGGCCGACGCCCGAATTCGTCGCCAGCTTCTCCTGGGTGCTGGCGCTGAGCTTCGTCGGCACCGGGCTTTTGCTGATCAACGTCGCCAGCTGTGAACGCCAGGGATCGGACGCATGAGCGTCCGGCCAGGCTGACATGTTCCCGACGCTCGAATCGCCCGAAACCGCCGTCACGACGGTCGCTCAGGTCATACAGCTGGCCGTCGCCCCCGTGTTCCTGCTCGCCGGGGTCGGCGCTTTTCTCAATGTTTGCGCGATGCGCCTCGCCCGGATCGTCGACCGCGCGAGGCGGATGGAGCCCGACCTGATCGCCAGCCGCGGCGGCGAGCATGACCGCCTGCTGGGCGAAATCCGGCTGCTCGACCGCCGGATTGCAGTGGTCAACTGGGCGATCTTCTTTTCGGTCCTGTCGGCCGTCCTGATCTGTGCTGTGGTCGTGCTGTTGTTCGCCGGCGGCCTGACCCAGGCGAATTTCGCCACCGCCATCGCGCTTTTGTTCATTGCCTCGATGGTGGCGATCGGCCTCGGCTTCGCGATCTTCCTGATCGAGACGAGGATCGCATCGCGGTCGGTCCGGATCCGAACCGAGCTGCTCGAGCATGAGGCGGCCGAACGCGACTGACGCCGCCTCGACAAGCCGCGGCGGCCTGCCTAATCGCCTTTCTCGAAGCCCGAATGGAGGAATGCCGCCGATGATCCCCGAACGCCGAGTCCGTCCCAGCGAAGTTCTTGATCGCGTCCTGGTGCTGGAAATGGTGCGGGTGACGGAAGCGGCGGCGATGGCGGCGTCCAGGCTGATCGGCCGCGGCGATGAAAAGGCCGCGGACCATGTCGCGGTCGAAGCCATGCGCTCGGCGCTAAACGAGCTACCGATGGACGGCACCGTCGTCATCGGCGAAGGCGAGCGCGACGAGGCGCCGATGCTGTACATCGGCGAACGGGTCGGCTCCGCCCAGGGCAGCGGCCCGAAGATCGACATCGCGCTAGACCCGCTCGAAGGCACGACGATCACCGCCATGGCGGGCCCCAACGCACTGGCCGTGCTCGCCATCGCCGAGGAAGGCTGCCTGCTCAACGCGCCCGACACCTATATGGACAAGCTGGCGATTGGCCCGGGCTTTGCCGACGGGACCATCGACCTGTCTCGATCGGTCACCGACAACATCCGCTCGATCGCCAGGGCGAAGGGTGTCGAGCCCGGCGAGATTATCGCCTGCGTCCTCGACCGGCCGCGCCATTCCGGGATTATCGCCGAATTGCGCGCGCTCGGCTGCGGCATCAAGCTGATTCCCGACGGCGATGTCGCCGGAGTGATCGCGGTCACCGATCCCGATACCGGGATCGACGTCTACATGGGCCAGGGCGGAGCTCCCGAAGGCGTCCTCGCCGCCGCTGCGCTGCGCTGCGTCGGCGGCCAGATCCAGGGCCGGCTCATTTTCCGCAACGATGACGAGGTGGCTCGCGCCCGGCGCTGGGGGATCGAGGATTTCGACCGAATCTACAGCCTCGAGGACATGGCCAGGGGCGACTGCATCTTCGCCGCCACCGGCGTCACCGACGGCTCGTTGCTCGAGGGAGTCCACCGCCGTCGCCATTGCGTGACCACCGAGAGCATCGTCATGCGGGCAAGCTCCGGCACGGTCCGGCGAATCCGCGCCGAGCACCGCTGCTGACATCGCCGCGGTTGGCAGCCCGTGTCCCCCGCTGTATTAGATTGATATGACAGCTGAGCTCGATGATTTTCAGGCGATGGCCGAGCTTCCCGGCGACGAGGACGGACCGCCGCTCGAGCACGTCCATCCCGGCTACAAAAACGTCCTTCGGGTCCGCATGCTCGTCATCTGGATCGCGCCGATCATCGCCGCAGCGATCCTCGACTCAGCCGTCCTCGAAGACAGCATGTTTCGCTGGCTGCCGACCATCGCCGTGCCGCTGCTCGCCGCGATCGCCATCACCGTCGCGCCGCAGCGAATCTACCGCCGCCTTCGCTACCGGCTGACCGATCGGCTGCTCCACGTGGTTCGCGGCTGGCTGTTCCACACCGACACCGTCGTGCCCTTCGTCCGCGTCCAGCACCTCGACGTCACTCGCGGGCCGGTCGAGAAACTGTTCGGCACCGCGACCCTGGTGGTCCACACAGCCGGCACCCACAACAGCATCGTTACCGTCCCCGGGCTCGCGCCGGACCGAGCAGCCGAGATCCGCGACGTCATCCGCGAGCATATCCGCACGGACTTCGACTGATGGCCGAAGACCGGGCGGTCGGCGCGCCAGAGCGGCTCCACCCCTACTTCCTGCTGACCGGCCTCGGCACGTCACTTCGCGGAATGCTCGGCGCCTATGCCGCAATCGCCTATCTCGCGGTGACCGGGCGGCTTCGCTATGCGGTGATCGGCGCCGGGCTCCTGATCCTCTTCAGCGCAATCGGCCTGTTCCTCTACTGGCGGCGCTTCGAATATCGAGTCGGCGCCACCGAAATCCGGATCGACAGCGGGATCGTCAGCCGGACTCACCGATCGATCCCCTACGACCGGATCCAGGATGTCGACATCACCCAGGGGCCCCTGTCCCGGATGCTAGGGCTGGCGCGAGTCAAGTTTGAAACCGGAGGATCGGCCGGCGGCAACCAGGAGGAAGGCGTCCTCCAGGCGATCCCGCTCGCTCGCGCCGAGGAGCTTCGCCAGCTGGTCCGATCCCGCCGCTCCGCTTCGGCCGCCGCGGCCGAGCCGGATTCGATCGAGGAGTCGGAGCCGGTCTATGCGATGGCGCCGCCGCGACTCATTCTCGCCGGGGTCTTCAACTTCTCGCTCGCCCTGTTCGCCGGCCTGTTCGGAGTTTTTCAGTTTTTCGGCGACATTCTCGGCTTCGACCCGTTCAGCCGCGTCTTCTGGATCCGCCTGCTCGCTGCCAGTGCCCCGCTTCAGGCCTTCCTAATGACCCACCAGGTGGTCGCCGTGATCGGCGGATTGATCCTGCTCGCGCTGATCGGCGTGGCGAGTGGAATCGTTCGATCCGTGCTTCGCGACTATGGCTTCAGGCTCGACCGGATCGAAAGCGGCCTTCGCCGGCGGCGCGGACTGCTCACCCGCACCGACGTCTCCCTGCCGGTCAAGCGAGTCCAGGCGGCGATCATCGGTTCCGGCCCGGTGCGCGACGGCTTCGGCTTTGGCGAGCTCAAGCTGCAGAACCTGGCGCGCGACGAAAAGCAGGGCGACCATGTCGTCGCCCCGCTGGCCGGCGAAGCCGAGGTCGATCACATTCTCGGCGAGATCGGCTGGCGCCCATTGGCACGAGGCGCCGACTGGCGGCCGATTTCCCAGGCCTATGTCTGGACCCTGGCCGTCGGCCTGTCTCCGTTCATCCTGCTCGCCCTGCTGATGGCTCTGGCGGCGGCGGCAACCGCCTGGTCGCCGCCGGCCGATCTTGGCGAAATGGTCGACGAATCGCTCGGCGCGATGCTGATTACGTCGCTGATTTTCCTTACGATCATGATTGTTGGAATCACCGTTCGCTGGCTCGCCTGGCGCCGAAGCGCCTATGCGCTCGATGGCGACCGAATTCTCGTCAAGGGCGGCTGGTGGAAGCGGCGGATCGTGATCCTGCCGCTGGCCAAGATCCAAAGCATCGACATCCAGGAAAGCTTCGTCAGCCGCTGGTTCGGAATTTCCTCGATGCAGTTCGGAGTGGCCGGCGGAAGCGGCTTTTCGGCCCACAATATTCCCGCCTTGCCGCGCGAAACCGCGCGCAAGTTTCGCACGGAGCTGATAGTCTCGATGCCATGAGCTTCGCGCTGGGGGTGGAACGTTCGGTCGCTGGCCAGCCGTGGCGCTGGCGCCGGTCCACCGAGGCCGCGACGGGAATGGACGAACTGGTCGACGAGCTGCTCCTCGCTCGCGGCGTTACCCGCGCCGACCTCGGACGCCATCGCGCCCCGACCATCCGCGATTTCCTGCCCGACCCGTCCTGCTTCCGCGACATGGAAAAGGGCGCCGGGCGGCTCGCCGACGCAATCTTGGCCGGCGAGACTGTTGCGATCTTCGGCGACTATGACGTCGACGGCGCGACCAGCGCCGCTCTGCTCGTGCTGCTCCTGCGCCGGCTAGGCCTCGAGCCGATCGTCTACATTCCCGACCGGCTCATGGAGGGTTACGGCCCGTCGGGCGAGGCGCTGGTCGAGCTCAAGAGCCGCGGCGCAAGCCTCGCCATCTGCGTCGACTGCGGAGCCCAGGCGTTCGAAGCCCTCGAGCAGGCCCGCGATGCCGGGCTCGACGTCATCGTCGTCGACCATCACCAGTGCGCCAGCCTGCTCCCGGTCGCCTTCGCGCTCATCAACCCCAATCGGCTGGACGAAAGCCAGGACGGCGCCGCCCATGGCCACATGGCGGCTGTCGGAATGGCCTTTCTGCTCGGAGTCGCCCTGCTTCGCGAGCTTCGCGGGCGCGGTCATTTTTCGGAAGGAAGGGCCGAGCCGAAGCTCCTCGATCTTCTCGACCTGGTGGCGCTGGGCACCGTCGCCGACGTCGCCCGGCTCAAGACCCTGAACAGAGCCTTCGTCACCCAGGGCCTCAAGGTGATGGCGGCCCGGCTAAATCCCGGCCTGTCGGCGCTTGCCGAGGCGGCCCGCTTGGCCAAGCCGCCGACGTGCCGCGATCTTGGCTGGGCGCTCGGGCCGCGAATCAACGCCGGCGGGCGCGTCGGCAAGTCCGACCTCGGAGTGCGACTGTTGACCTGCACCGACCCCGAAGAGGCGCGGACCATCGCCGCCGAGCTCGACCGGCTCAACGAGGAACGCCGGGCGATCGAGAGCCAGGTGACCGAGGAAGCGGAAGCTTTGGCCCGAAGCCAATCCGATTTACCGCTGATCCTGGTGTCCGGAAAAGGCTGGCACCCGGGCGTCATCGGCATCGTCGCGGGGCGGATCAAGGAACGCCACGGCCGGCCGGCGATCGTCGTCGCCACGGGCGAGGACGGCATGGGCAAGGGCTCGGGCCGTTCGATCGGCGGAGTCGATCTCGGCGCCGCGGTGCTCGCCGCCAAGGACAGCGGCCTGCTGGTGGCCGGAGGCGGCCATGCCATGGCCGCGGGCCTGACGGTCGAGGCGAATCAACTCGAGCCGCTTCACCAATTCCTCATGGAAAGGGTCGCCGCCGACGTCGAAACATCGCTCGGCGGACGCGCCCTGATGCTCGACGCCCTGCTTGCGCCCGGCGGGATCGCCGGCTCCTTGTGCGATGCGCTCGATGCCGCGGGGCCCTATGGCGCCGGCTGGCCGGCGCCGCGCCTCGCCGCTGGCCCCGCCCGGCTGATCCGCACCGGAATCGTCGGCGACGGCCATGTACGCGGGCTGGCCTGCGGCGATGATGGCAAGAGCTTCAAGTGGATTGCATTTCGAAGCGCCGATACCGATCTTGGTCAGGCGCTGCTCGCTTCCCCGGCAGATCGCCGCTGGTGGCTCGCCGGGGCCATCCGCCGCGATGAATGGAACGGCGGCAATGCGGCGGAAATGCATGTCGAGGACGCCGCGCCAGCTTGACCCGCCGGGGGCGCTTGCCTTAAGCGGCCCGCTCTTTTCCGGCCCCATCGTCTAGCGGTCTAGGACGTCGCCCTTTCACGGCGAAAACACGGGTTCGAGTCCCGTTGGGGTCACCAAGCTTAGGACTGCCGAGGGGCAGTCCGCTCAAAGCTTGGGGACAATGCGTCGGCCCTACTTCCTCAACCTCTCCGCATGCCAGCGCAGATGGTCGGCCATGAAGCTCGAAATGAAATAATAGCTGTGGTCGTAGCCCTCCCTCCGGTTGAGCGTCAGAGCGATCCCGGCATCGGCGCAGGCCTTTTCGAGCAATTCCGGGCGAAGCTCCTTGTCGAGGAAATTGTCCGCCGTGCCGACATCGACCAGCAGCTCCCCGACCCGCGCGCCATCCGCGATCAGCGCCACCGAATCGTGCCGCCGCCAGGCCTGGCGGTCCTCGCCGAGATAGCCGCCGAGCGCCTTTAGCCCCCACGGCACCTGTGACGGGGCAACGATCGGAGCGAAGGCCGAGACGCTGCGGAATCGGCCGGGATTGCGAAGCGCTACGGTCAGCGCTCCATGTCCGCCCATCGAGTGGCCCATGATGCCCTGCCGCTGCATGTCGACCGGATATCCAGCGGCGACGAGCGCGGGCAGCTCGTCGTTGACATAGCTCCACATGCGATAATGGCTCGCCCACGGATTTTCAGTCGCGTCGACGTAGAAGCCGGCGCCGAGGCCGAAGTCCCAGGCGCCCTTCGGATCGTCGGGAACGCCTTCGCCGCGCGGGCTGGTGTCGGGAGCGACGAAGATCAGCCCGAGCTCGGCGCAGGCGGCGCGATACTCGCCCTTGTCGGTGACATTGGCGTGGGTGCAGGTCAGGCCGGACAGGTACCAGACGACCGGCAGCTTTTCGCCATCTTCCGCTTGCGGCGGAAGGAAGATCGAGAAAATCATGTCGGTGCCGGTCGCCTGCGAAGCATGCTTCACCACCAGCTGCCGCCCGCCGTGGGCCTTGTTCTCGCCGACGATTTCCATGGTCACTGCTCGGGCCGGTGGAGGCCGCACAATTTGTTTCCGTCCGGATCGCGCAAGTAAGCGAGGTAGAGTTTGCCAAACGGGTTCTCACGATAGCCGGGCGGA
>DATLGC010000036.1:0-3819 GCA_035540655.1 Sphingomicrobium sp.
CGCGGCCTCGCCATGATCGCGGTCGTCGCCAACCCGACGGCGAGGGACTTCTACGTAAAATGCGGCTTTGCGGTCGAGGGCGAGGTCAGGACCAGGCTCGGCCCGGCGATCAGGATGTCGCGCTAGCCTTCAACAGCGCTCATATTTCCAGTTCCGCCTTTTGCCCTCGCTCAGCCATTCGATGGCGGTCGCGATGCGCTTCTGCCGGGTGGAATCCTGCTTCGCCTCGGCGATCCATTCGAGATAGTCGCGCTTCGCAGAGGGCGGGAAGGAGTCGAGCGTCGCCTTCGCCTTCGGCGCCCGGTCGAGCGCTGCCGCGAACTCGGGATGCAACTCTGCCGGCTTTGGGGGATGCTTGGTCTTGCGTGGCGCGGGAGCGGTCTTGGTCAGCTCGGCAGCCTGGCGGATCAGCGCATCGAGCTCCTCGTCCGGCGGCAGATCGTCGAGGGACGTCAGCTTCCCGAACTGGCCCATCCCGTCTGCTTCGGCAGCACTTCCGCGAAGCTCCTGCCCGCGCCAGAAATTGAGCGCCGCATGCTGCTTGAAGGCAGCCATCATGAGAAGAATCTTACCGTCGAGGGTGAAGGATGGGGCGCCCCACTTGAGCGTCTCCTCCGCCTGCGGGCAGGCTGCGTGAACGCGTTCGCGGACTCGCGTGAGGATCGGCCGGGCAAACGGCCGGGCGCGATCGATATAGGCGTCGATGCGCGGATCGTAGGCCAGCGGCGACTCCTTGCGACCGCCGCTCTCTAGCAGCTAGTGGGCCGTTTCCACAGGGGAGATGCGGGCGATCACCGCATTGCCGCAGCGCACGGTCACCGACCCGACTTGCGAGGCCATCGGCCACTCGCCGCGCACATCATGGGTGACAAGAGCCTGGGTCGCCGGACCGGCGGGCGGGTTCGGGTGGAGCCGGACGGACACCTGAACCGGATGGCTTTCGGCGACCTGCTCGAGCTGAAGCGCCGGCTGGTAGCCGCCGGTGGGGGTCGTCACTCGGCCGGTGACGATCAAGGTCGGGCGCGAGCCCGGTCCGGGCATGGCGTTCACCCAGGCGTTCCAATTGTCCGAGCTGGTGATCGGGCAGCCGCCGGCAGGGCCGGCCACGGCGGGATGGGTTTCGCACGCCGCGAGCGTCAAGGCGGCGGCGGCGACCGAGAGGGGGGTCAAGAACGTCTGTTTCATCGGTGGAATAATGCAGGAACGGCAGCGCGGGTTCCTTATTCCGGAAGCGTGGCACTCCCCGCCCGATGCTCCCGGCGAAGCGCGGCGACGTAAAGGATGAGCGCGATCCAGATCGAGCCGAAGGCGATCGCATGGGCGCCGGTGAACTGCTCGCCATAGATCCAGACGGCGACTATGAATTGAAGTGTCGGAGCGAGGAACTGCAGCATTCCAAGCGTCGAATAGCGAAGCCTGCGAGCCGCGCCGGTGAACAGCAGAAGCGGGATCATGGTGACGATTCCGCTCAGCAGCAGCAGCGCCGTGTCGACCCCGGTGACGCCGAGACTGGCAGTGCCCGCGACGAGACCCCAGCCGAGCCACGCCAAAGCGAAGGGCGAAAGGAGCGCGGTTTCGACGGCCATGCCCTCGACCGCGCCGACCGAGACGATCTTGCGGATCAGCCCGTAGGTGGCGAAGCTGACGCACAGCACGAGGCTGATCCACAAATGGCTCAGCGATTCCATGGCTAGCGCCGACACCCCCAGCGCGGCGATCGCCACCGCACTCCACTGCAGCCAGGACAATCGCTCCTTAAGGACGAAGCGGCCGAGCAGGACGTTGGCCAGTGGGTTGAGATAATAGCCGAGGCTTCCGGCGAGGATGTGGCCGCTGACCACGGCATAGACATAGACCAGCCAGTTGATCGCGATGAGCAGGGCGCTGAGCAGCAGCAGCCTGACGGTGGCCCGGTTGCGAAGAGAGGTTGCCAGGCTGCGCCAGCCGCTGCCGAGGCCGACCAGAAGCGCGAGGAAGGGCACCGACCAGAGAATTCGGTGGGCGACGATGTCGACCGGCGGGACCGCCTCGAGCGCCTTGAAGTAGATCGGCAACAGCCCCCAGAATCCGTAGGCGGCAAGGCCATAGCCGAGGCCCCGGCGAGCGGAATCCTCGTCGGCTGGTCGAGAATGGGGGGCATTCATCCGCAGGCCGCCTAGCGCCGCCAATCGCGAAGTAAAGCCGGATGATGAACGGCCCGTTGGTTGCAACCAAATGGCGGCGCGGGCACTTGTTACGGCTTGGGGACTTGCAACAAGGCTCGCTGCTTCGTGTCGTCACTTCGTCTCGCACTCACCGCCGCCATCGGAGTCGCGCTCTCCGGCTGCGCCGAGCTTCAGCGGCGGCCGCAGGTCGACATGTCGCGCGCCTCGGTGACCGTCGAGCCTCCGTCCAAGGCGGACGCGTGGATGGCCATCGCCACCGCCGAAGACCAGGACCGGATCGCCCGGCTGGGCCTCGCCTGGCAGTCTGCGCTCGACGAGGCGCGCCGCGGCGGTCACGCCGCCGACATCCGGCGCGAAGGCAGCCTGCTCGAGGCACGCGGAGCGCTGCCCAGGCCGGCGCCGACCCCGGGCAGCTACAATTGCCGGATGATCAAGCTCGGCCGGACCGGTACTCGCGGCCCGGTGTTCGAGCGGTTCCGGCCGTTCTTCTGCTACGTCGAGGTCGAGGGCGATCTGCTGACCATCGTCAAGCAGACCGGCAGCCAGCGGCCAGCCGGGCGGCTGTGGGAGGACGACCGCGAGGACCGGCTGATCTTCCTCGGCAGCCTGGCGCTCGGCAACGAGGATCAGCCGCGCGCTTACGGCGAGGATCGGCGCCGCGACATGGCCGGGATTTTCGAGCGGATCGGCCCGTTCCGCTGGCGGCTGGTGATTCCCTGGCCGCAAAGCAGCTCGAAGCTCGATATCTTCGAGCTGACCCCGGTGGCCAACCAGCCGGAATGAGCGAAGCGGGGCTGCTCGCCGACCCGCGAGAGGTGCGGGCGATCCTCATTGCTGCGGCGAAAGCGGGCGAGGCGGTCACCTATGCCGAAATGCTGGCGATGCTCGGCCATGCGTTCAGCCGGCCGAAAATGCGGCAATTGTGCAAGGTGCTCGCCCATGTCGACGATGACGCGGCGGCTCGCGGCGAGCCGGAGCTGGCGGTACTCGTCGTCCGCCAGTCCGACGGGCTTCCGGGGCAGGGCTGGTGGATCGGCGGCGCCAGGGCTCATGGTTACGCGGGGCTGTGGCAGGGTCAGCAGGCGGAAGCCCTGATCCGGCGGCTGCACGGCCAGGCGTTCGACTATTGGCGCATGAGGGGCTAATCGCTCGGGCGATGACCGAAGCGCAGGCACGAACCTTCAGCGTAGCGGAGGATGACGACGGAATCCGTCTCGACCGCTGGTTCAAGCGTCATTTGCCGGACGTCAGCTTCAACCTAGTTTCGCGCTGGGCGCGGACCGGCCAGCTTCGCCTCGACGGCAAGCGCGCGACCCCCGGCGACCGGGTCGAGGCAGGCCAAACGATCCGGGTGCCGCCGGCGGATCCCGCGCCCGCCGCGGCCAGGCCCAAACGCCAGGTGCAGCCGCTGACGGCGGAGGAGGCCGAGCTGGTCCGCGACATGGTCATTTACGAGGATCGTAATGCCTTCGTGCTGGCCAAACCGCCTGGCCTCGCGACTCAGGGCGGGACGAAGACGACCCATCATCTCGACCGCTTGCTCGATGGCCTGGCCGACGAATCCGGCGCAAGGCCCAAGCTCGTCCACCGGCTCGACAAGGACACGTCCGGGGCGCTTCTGGTCGCACGCACTGCCCGCGCCGCCGGCCATTTC
>DATLGC010000037.1:0-4813 GCA_035540655.1 Sphingomicrobium sp.
GCCGATGCCGCCGCTCATCGCGTCGAGCCGATCACCCCCTGGGTCGAGGACGTCGATGGCGAGAAGTTCGTCACCATCCCCGACGGCCTCGGCTATCCGGTGGTGCGCGAGAAGCTCGACGGCCTATGGCGCGGCTGATCCATATCCTCCCCGAGATTTCTCGGGGAGGGGGACCGCCGGAGGCGGTGGAGGGGTTCTTGACCCATGCGGAAGATTCTCGGCTTTGCGGTTTTGCTCGCCATCCTCGTCGGCATTTACCTGGCGGGAAGCGAATATGTCCGCCGCCACCCGCAGGACGTGCCGTGGACCGCGCTTGACCTCGACCATCCGATCGGAGCCTTCACGGGCCGCAAGCTCACTGCTCTGGCCGACGATCCGGAGCAATGCCGGGCGCTGCTCGAGCGTGCCGAAGTCGGCGATTCCGCCATGCCGCCGCGAAGCGCCGGGCCAGACTGCGGCTATGACGACGGAATGCGCTTTTCGGCCGAAGGCCGCGAGCTTGTCTATTCCCCGCCTGGAGTCGTCACCAGCTGCCCGGTGGCGGCGGCCATGGTGGTGTTCGAACGCCAGGTCGTCCAACCCGCCGCGCTTCGGCATTTCGGGCGCGAGGCGAGCGGCATCGATCACGCCGGAAGCTACAGCTGCCGCCGCCTCTATGGCCGCTCGGAAGGGCGGTATAGCGAGCATGCGACCGCCAATGCGCTCGACATCACCGGCTTTCGAATCGAAGGCGGCGAGACTGCCCGCCTGCTTCGCGACTGGCACGGCGACGGCCCACGGGCCGAGTTCCTGCGCGAGGTTCGCGACGGCGCCTGCCGCCTGTTCTCGACCGTCTTGTCGCCCGATTACAATGAAGCGCACGCCGATCATTTCCACTTCGGCCAGGCCCGGCGCGGCGCCCGCGGCTGGCGGATGTGCCGGTAGCGCCTCCGGCGGCCACGGGTTGGAAGCGGACGACCGTTTAAATGTCCACGTTGGCTAGAAAGCGGAAGTTAAGATGCTTCGGGACGTTCTTCAAACTTCCAGAAAACAAGCCAGAAGAACGCGACGGCGCTTGCCACAAACGCGATCGAACATATCGTTCGCAGGAGTGAGTGTTCCCCGAAAGCTCCGAGAGCGCCCAAGCCTAGCGGAATGGCTACGATGAACCAGACGCCCAACGCCGCCCACCCCTTAGGATGAACCGGCTTAATGCCCAGTAGGTAAGACCAGCCGAACCAAGGTTTCACGCGTCAGCGATAATCGTAAATGCGAAATGCCCGCAATGGGTCGACGCGGACATTGCTCTCCCTGGAACAGGCCCCCGCAGACTTCTCTAAACCGGCCCTGCACATTCGCCGGCTGGCCCTCGCGCAAGAAAATCCTGTCCTACAGCCTCCCCTTCATGGTCTAAGCTCGTCGATGGACCTTCCACACCGCGCTTCGATCGGCCTTCACACCCATCAGCCCTCGCGCGCGCCCTCGCGTGTGCTCGCGCGCCCGCGCGCGCGAGGCTTCGCTGCGTTTGCTGCGTTTCGCGGCCGTGGGTGCGCCAAAAGTCGCGAAAATGGCGCCGCCCTGCGGGACATTAGGGACCTGAAGGCGGCCGGCGGCGCCCGAGTCGCGGCGGCGGGCGGCAAAAAGGGGCCCGCGGCAGGCGCGGACCCCTTGATGAGCCGAAATGGCCGTGGGCTATTTCAGATGATTGGAAAGATGCTTGTTCATTTCGAACATGCTGACCCGGTCCTTGCCCCCGAAGACCTTCTTCAATTTGTCGTCCGCGACGATTTCCCGTTTGTTTTGCGGGTTTTGCAGGTTGTTCTTGCGAATGTGGTCCCAGATTTTCGAAACCACCTGGCTGCGCGGCAGCGGGTCGCTGCCGGTGATCGCCGCCAAATCCGCCGAAGGTTGAACCGGGCGGGCCAATCCGCCCCCTGCACTACGACCAGTCCCTTTTGCCATCAGGCCCTCCTGTTGTTCCCCTCTTGTAGAGCGCAAAGCCGATTTGTTTGCAATGCTGTTGCAGAGGGAAAATCACCCTTTTTGCGAGAAGAAGGGAACCACCCGGTTTTCCGCATCGTGGCCGATGTCGGCGGAGCCGCCGAAAGCGATGCCCGAACGGGCGCACCAGTCGGCGACGATCGCCTCCGCATCGCGGCCGAAATCGGGGTCGTTGGGCTGGATGTCGCCGACCCGCCCGAGCCGAAGCCTGGCGACCCGGCGAAGGTTGGCGCTGGCGGTGATGTGGAACATCAGCCGATCGATCCGGTAGAGATGCTCGCTGACTTCCTCGATCATCAAATCGACCCCGGCGAAGTCCGGCTCGAGCACAGTGCCGGTCAGCATCGCCAGGACGGTGAGGTTGAAGGCCATGGCCGGCGGCCGAAGCTCGGGCTCGAGGGCGGCCGGGTCGCGGGCGACGAGCCAGTCGAGCGCCCGACCGACCGCCGCCGCGCCGCCGTCGCGCATGACGTCCTGCGGCATCGGCCCCCAGGCGACCTGGAGGCCGGCCTTGTGCATTGCGCCGAGAAGGAAGCCGGCGTCGCTATAGCCCATGTAAAGCTTCGAACGGGCCGCCTCCGGCAGGTCGGTGACCGCCGCCTCGGCGATCCGGTTCGAGCCATAACCGCCCCGGGCGAACCAGACGGCGCCCACCGAAGGGTCGGCCATCACCTCGAGTAGCGCGGCCAGCCGCTGTTCGTCGCTGCCGGCGAAATGGCCGTCGCTAAGGAAACATTGCGGATGGACGGCCAGCTCGCAATCGCCGCGCCCCGCGGCGATCCGGCCCACCGCCTCGGCCGCCTCGCGCTTCAATCGGCAGCTTGGGGCGACGACGGCGATCTTCATGGGCATCCGAATTGCTGCTGGCGAAGAACAGGCAAATACGGCACTCGTTACGGATGAAAAGCCCAATCCGCTTTGCCCTCGCCGCAGCCGTCACCTTGCTCGCGGCTTGTGCCGTCGGTCCACCGGCCGCCACGGTCCATTCCTCGGCAGCAGCCGCGCAAGCGTCGCCGGTGCCGGTCTACGACGTGGCCATCCGGAACGGGACGATCTACGACGGCTTGGGCGGCGAGCCTTTTGTCGGCGACGTCCTGATCAATGCAGACCGCATCGTCGCCGTCGGCGGACCGGCTGCAAAGGCGCGGGGGCGGACCGACATCGACGCTTCCGGCCTTGCCGTTTCGCCCGGCTTCATCAACATGCTCAGCTGGGCGACCGAAACCCTGATCGAGGACGGCAGGGGCCTTGGCGACACCGTCCAGGGGGTCACGCTCGAAGTCTTCGGCGAAGGCTGGTCGATGGGCCCGCTCAACCCGAGGATGAAGTCGCTCGAGCTCAGGCGGCAGCAGGACATCAAATATGCGATCGAGTGGACGACGCTCGGCGAATATCTCGACTGGCTGGTCGCGCGCGGCGTGACTCCGAACGTCGCCTCGTTCGTCGGAGCGACGACCGTCCGGATGCACGAGCTCGGCGAAGGCGATGTCGACCCTACGCCCGAGCAGCTTTCGCGAATGCGCATGCTGGTTCACAACGCCATGAAGGAAGGCGCGCTCGGCGTCGGCTCGTCGCTGATCTATGCGCCGGCGAATTTTGCCGAGACTCCGGAACTGATCGCCTTGTCGCGCGAGGCGGCGCGCTGCGGCGGCATGTACATCAGTCACATCCGCGATGAGGGGCCCAGGCTACTCGAGTCGATCGACGAGCTGGTCGATATCTCGAAACAGTCGGGGGCGCCGGCCGAAATCTATCACTTCAAGCAGTCCGGCCGTGCGAACTGGCACAAGATCGATGCGGCCATCGCCCGAGTCGAGGCGGCCCGCGCCGCCGGGCACCGGATTACGGCCGACATGTACACCTATCCAGCGTCCTCAACCGGTTTCGACGCGGCCTTCCCTTTGTGGGTCCAGGACGGCGGAGTGGAAAAGTGGGTTGAGCGGCTCAAGGATCCGAAGCAGCGGGCAGGGGCGCTCGCCTGGATGCGTGGACCCGAGGCGACCGAGAATACGAAGCTGGTGGTCGAGGAGCCGGACAAGGTCCTTCTCGTCGGTTTCAAGACCGAGGCGCTGAAGCCGCTCACTGGGAGGACTCTGGGCGATGTTGCTCGCGAGCGCGGCAAGTCTCCGGAGGAGACCGCGGCGGACCTGATTGTTGCCGACGGGACCAGGATTCAGGTCGTCTATTTCGGGATGAGCGAGGAAAATGTTCGCCGCCAGGTCGGGCTGCCGTGGATGAGCTTCGGGTCCGATGCCGGAAGTCAGGCGCCCGAGGGCGTGTTCCTCAAGTCCAGCACCCATCCTCGCGCCTACGGCACCTTCGCCCGGCTGCTGGGGAAATATGTTCGCGAGGAAAAGGCGGCGAGCCTGCCCGACGCGATCCGGCGGCTGACCTCTTTCCCCGCGGCCAATCTGGGGATCAGGGATCGCGGCTCGCTGAGGCCGGGCATGTATGCCGATGTCGTGATTTTCAGCCCGGAGACAATCAAGGACAACGCGACGTTCGAGAAGCCGCAGCAACTTGCGACAGGCGTTCGCGACGTCTTCGTCAACGGCGTCGAGGTCGTCAGGGACGGCGTTCACACCGGCGCCAGGCCGGGCCGGGTCGTCCACGGTCCCGGCTGGGCCGGATGGCCGGGCGGCGGCGCGTGCCACTAGAAATAGTGGCTCCGGCCCAATAGGGCCGCGGCATGATCGACACCCCGACCTTCTTTTGCGGCATCGGCGGCAGCGGCATGTTGCCGCTCGCCTCCATCGTCCGCGCCTCCGGCGGCCGGGTCGCCGGCTCCGACCGCTCGCTCGATGCCGGCCGGACCGCACCCAAATTCGCTTAT
>DATLGC010000038.1:0-3123 GCA_035540655.1 Sphingomicrobium sp.
GGTCAATTCAGGACTCGGGATCTTTCGCGGATTTTCAGCCTTTCAGGGGGTATCGAGGGACGAAGCCGAGCGATGGGAGGGTCTCGAGCAAGGAGGCGACGATCCGCGGGAAATCCGCATGAAGTTCGATTGCGATCGAGATATGGCCTTCGTCGAGCGGGATGATCGCCTGCCAGAAATTCCCGTAGCGGATGATGATGTGGCTCAATCCACCGCAGTCGAGATTGCCCCGCGATTCCGCGAGGCAGATCAGCGCCGGGTTGACGAACAGTTCCTCGTAGCGGTCGGAGCCGGAATCGGAAGGGGAGGATATGTCCTGCCGCTCGACCATCTCGACGCGTCCCGAGCGGTTTGTCGCCGCATATCTTATGGCCGGATCGACGTCCAAGACCCGCCGCAGGTCGGTGTTGTTCATGCCTGTTCCTTTCTGGATAGAGTGCGTCAGCTCGTCCGCCTGACGAGCGAAAGTGCAGCGCCCGCGGCGACCAGCGCGCTCCCGGCCGCGCGTTCCCGCCAGACGGCGCTGCTCGGGCCCCTGAGATAACGCCGTCCGCTGGCCGCGGCACCGACGTAGAGCGCCAGGATCGGCACTTCGATGACGACCGGCGTGATGGCGAGGATCGTCAGCTGGGGCAGGAGCGGTGCTCCCGCGTCGATGAACTGCGGGAGCAGCGCGCCGTAGAAGAGGATCGATTTGGGATTGCCGAGCTGGTTGACAAGACCCTGCACGAATGGCCGCCGCCACAAGGGCAACTGGCGGGCCTGGCTCTCCTCGCTTGCGCTCCTGCGCGCATTGGCGATCGTCCAGATACCGAGATAGATGAGGTAGGCCGCGCCCGCATATTTGATCGCGAGAAAGGCCGTCTGCGACGTCGCGATGATTGCTCCCAGGCCTCCCGCCGAGATCGCGAAATAGAAGCTGTTTCCAACCTGGACGCCGGCGGTCACGCCCATTCCGGCACGGAAACCGCGCGCCACGGCCTGGGAAACCGCCAGAATGACGGCCGGTCCCGGCGTGACCGCGAACAGCAGGCTGAGGCCCGCATAGGCCAGCCAGAGCTCGGTGCTCATCGCAGTCCCGGCTCCTGTTGTTGCAGTCGTTGCAATGATGGGCCGACCGCCTCGAGGTGGCGCGGGCGCAGCCGGCGCATGATGGCCTCTGCCAGTCTTCCGGCCCCGCCGTCGCTGAGCGTCAGGAACAGCGAGGGCTCGATCAACTCGAGCTCCATCACCAGGAGGCGGCCGCCGCGCACGACCGCGTCGACCCGCGCATAGAGCGGGATCTCCCCCGCCGCCGCCAGCACCTGCCTGGCTTCATCGATGAAGGGAACCGGCGGCACGAACCGCTCTTCGCGACCGCCGCAGTGCCGCTGCACCCTGAAGTCGCCCGCCTGCGGGAATTTGATCACCGCGTGGCTGAAATCGCCGTCGATGAAGATCAGCGACAATTCACCGGAAGAAACTTCCTCAAGAAAGGGCTGGACGAGGAAGTCATGGCCGGAGGCCGCGGCGAGCTCTTCCGGCGTGAGGGTGCACCGGTCCGGACCCAGTCGATAGGTCTGGTGCGCGCTTGCGGAAATTGCCGGCTTGACGACAACCTCGTTCCAACCCGTCTCCCTGAACAGCTCCCGAAGATCGAACTCGCCGTCCATGCTGATCCAGCGCGTCGGAACGACCGCGATTCCCCGCGCCTCGAGATCGGCGAGGTAGCGCTTGTGGGCGTTCCACCGGAGCAGGGAAGGCCGGTTCCAGACATCGACTCCGGCTTTGTCCAGTTGCTCGATCCAGGCGAAGAAGGCTTCGGGCCGAAGATGATAATTCCAGGTCGAGCGGATGATCACCGCGTCAAGATCGCTCCAGTCGGCGGTGACATCATCCCAGGCTGCGATTCGGGCGTCGATACCGAGCTCGCGAAGCGCGACCTGGAGCATCAGCTCATCGACCGGGATCTCGGGCAGGCTCGAGCAGGTCGCCAGAGCGACCCGCGGGGGACGGATGGTGTCAGGCGCCGGCATCATACCCATCCCTCCAGGCGCTCTTCCAGATAGGCGTCCATATCGGCGCCCGGTCCTCTGGAGAGGACGTGGCGGACCCAGGCCTCCCGCTCGAACCAGCAGACAGGAAGCTCCCAGACGCAGAAGGCGTCTCCATCTGGCCAGCGGTACCGCAGCCTGTTCTTGCCTCGAGGCGCCCCGTAGAGATGATGCTGGATCATGTCCTGGCCGACCCACCAGTCGATCAGGACATAATCGCCATCCTCGCCTTCATGGATGAGGAGCCAGCCGACTCCGTGGCCGCGCGGGCCCGCGGCGAGACGCCGCGCTGCAACTCTCTTGGCGCGGTCGATCAGTTCCTGCCGCGGTGCGCTCCCGATGGCGGAAAGCCCGTAGACCTTGATCGTCCAGCCCGGAGGTCGCCACAGCTCGAGGAACGAGAGCGGGCGCTCCGAATAGACGCGAAAGCCGGTTTCGGTCCGTCGCACATTTCCCGACGATGATGTGTCCATCCTTGAAACGGCCATGCTGCTGCTGCTCATGGACAGCCGAACTCCTGCATTGCGAATTGTCCGGCGTCTTGCGCGTCATGCGTGCGATCCCGGCCGAGACTTTCGGCGAGCGCGATAGTGGCTGAGCTTCGGGCGGCGCAGGACAATCAGGCGGCATTTCATGCCACGCCTTGCGCAGTGCGCCGTTCCGCTCGTCGATCTGGCCCATGCGCTCGGGCGAAGATTCATGCCGCTCCGGATCCAGATGGACAGCTGCTCGGCCCTTGACCGTTCTCCAGGGCTGAAAGCTCGCCGGTGGAGATCGTACGGCAAAATTCATAGGCCAGCGTGGCGACATGCACTGCGTGAACTTCCTCGGCCCGGATTGTTCTGCCGTCCGGACCGGGCAGGTCGAAGCAGTCGCAGGCATCCGGAACGAGGATCATGTCCCAGCCCATGTTGGCGCCCGTCCGGATGGTCGTGGACACGCACATGTCCGTGCTGATTCCGAAGACGAATATATGCCGCGCCTGCAGCCGCCTGAGCCGCAGGTCGAGATCCGTGCCGATGAAGGCCGAGTTGACGCTCTTCGAAACCAGCGCTTCGTCTTCGCGGGGGCCAAATTCCGGCCGGAATGC
>DATLGC010000039.1:0-20434 GCA_035540655.1 Sphingomicrobium sp.
GGCTAGGTCCGGCTTCGTTCGGCAGCGATCCAGGCGTCGATCTGCGCTTCAAGAATATCGAGGGGCACCGACCCCTGGGTCAGAACGGCATCGTGGAAGCGGCGAATGTCGAACCGGTCGCCGAGCGCGCGTTCCGACCGCTCCCTTAGCTCGCGGATCTTGAGCTCGCCGATCTTGTAGGCGAGCGCCTGGCCCGGCCAGCTGATGTAGCGGTTGACCTCGGCCTCGATATTGGCTTCCGACAAAGCGGTATTGTCGGTCATGAAGTCGATCGCCTGCTGCTTGCTCCAGCCCTTGGAGTGGAGACCGGTGTCGACGACCAGGCGGGTCGCGCGCCACATCTCATAGCTCAGCCGCCCCATGTCCTTGGCCGGGGTGTCATAGATTCCCATCTCGATCCCGAGCCGCTCCGAATAGAGGCCCCAGCCCTCGACAAAGGCTGTGAAGAAAGTGCCGTGGCGCCGCCAGTCCGGCATGTCGAGCTCCTGCTGGAGCGCGATCTGGTGATGGTGGCCGGGGACCGCTTCGTGGACCGTCAGGGCCGGCACCTCCCATAGAGGCCGCTGATCAAGCTTCGACGTATTGACGAAATAGAAGCCGGCCAGCCCCTGCTCGGGGGAGCCCGAATTGTAATAAGCCGTGGTCGTCCCCGGCGCGATTTCGGCGGGGATTTCCTTGATTCCATAGGGCAGCCGGGGGAGCAGTCCGAACAGCTTGGGCATTTCGCCGTCGATCCGCTTGGCCTCACGGGCAACCGCCTGCATCAGCTCTTCTGGCGTCTTGGCATAATATTTCGGGTTAGTCCGAAGGTCCTGGATGAAAGCCTCACGGGTCGGGAAGCCGGCGGTTCGCGCCACCTGCTCCATCTCGGCTCGGATCCGCGCCACCTCCGACAGGCCGAGCTGGTGGATTGCGTCCGCCGACATATTGGTCGTCGTCATCTGGCGGATTCGGTAATTGTAATAAGCAGCGCCGTTCGGCTGCGCCGACACGCCGACGGCGCGCGCGCATTTCGCCGCATATTGCGACGTGTACCACTGGTGATGCCTGGCATAAGCGGCGCGCACCGGACCACCAACCAGGGTCCGCGCCCGAGCCTGGAGCGCTGCCCATTCCGACTGACTGATGGTCGCCGGCCGATCGGCCCGGAAAGGCGCATAGAGCCGCGACTGGGTCGGGTCGGCTGGGATGACCCCGCTGATCGTATTCTCGAATCCGACCATCGCTTCGCATGGAAGCACGTAGCCCTCGTTCAGGGCGCGCGTGCTGACCCGAAGCGCCTCTTCGTTGTAAGCCGGATAGCGTTCCAGCCGCCTGAGATAGTTTTCGTAATCGGCCTTGGTCCGAAAGGTCAGGTTTTCGGACAGGCCGGCGAAGCTCTGGTGCCAACCGGAGCGGTTGGTGAACAGCATCATCCGCTGGCCGAAGCGATTGCCTTCGATCCATTCGTCAAGCGAGCGCTTGAGGATCGACTTGTTGACCCGGTCGGCGGGCGAGAGCCCGGAATCGGCAATGGCGTTCAGCCGGGCAAGATAGCGCGCCGCCTCGGCCGCCCGACGATCCTCGGCGGCAAGGCTGATGTCCGCCAGCTGAGCGTCATATTCACGGTGGCCAAGCGACGAGGCCCAGGTGGGGTTTTCACGAAGGACGAACGCCCAATATTCGTCGGTCAGAGCCTTGAAGTCCTCGGCCGGTCCGGCCGCGGCGGGACTTGCGAAGGCGATCGAGACCGCGGCTGCAAGCGCGAAGGTGGCATGTCGCATGATGGCTGTTTGCTCCCCGGGAAAAGTGCGCCGACCCTAGCCGCCGGCAGTGCTCACGCAAAATCGTTTCGACGAAAGGATGCACCGCGCCAGGCAACGCCGCGAGGCCTTGCTCGTTTTGGCCTCGTGGTCGACGTACTCACCCGGCCGCCGGCTGGCGGAAATGTACTAGCTGCGTGGGAAGCAGTCCGCGACCAGGCGCTCGGCTGCACCCGCTGCGAGCTCTATAAATGCGGCACCCAGACGGTGTTCGGCGAAGGGCCGCTCGACGCGGCGATACTATTCGTTGGCGAACAGCCCGGTGACCAGGAGGATCTGGCCGGCCGGCCATTCGTCGGCCCGGCCGGGCAATTGTTCGACGCCGCGCTCGACGAGGCTCGAATCGACCGGAGGCAAGTCTACGTCACCAACGCGGTCAAGCATTTCAAATTCGTCGCTCGCGGCAAGCGGCGCATTCACAGCAAGCCGGACGCGGGCGAGATCACCGCCTGCCGCTGGTGGCTGCAAAGCGAGCTCGACCTGATCCGGCCGGCGGTGACGGTCGCGCTTGGCGCGACGGCCGCGCGAAGCCTGATCGGCAAGTCGGTGACGATCAGCAAGGTTCGAGGCTCGCCCGCTGCCGAGCTCGACGGGAGCGAATGCTGGGTGACGGTCCACCCGAGCTTCCTGCTGCGCATTCCAGAGCCCGAGCGGCGCCGCGACGAGCGCGCCCGGTTCGTCGCCGACCTGAAGCGGATTCGCGACCGATCGGAAAAGCTCGGCTAGAGGCCGAAGCGGAGCGCGGCCTTCACCGTCCGCGGAGCGCCGGGCATGATGTTGTTGTCGTTGTGGGCGCTGGCGAAATAATCTTCGCCGAGCAGATTTTCGACATGGATCTGGGCTTCGATTCCGCGCGTCAGGCGGACGTAGCCGGCAAGGTCGACGCGCGTGAAGGCGGGCAGCTCGACGGAATTGCTGATCGACGCATAGCTTTTCGACTGACGATAAAGGCCGGCGCCGGCGCCGAGCGTCGAGGTGAAGTCGTAGCGAGTCCACAGCGAGATCTGGTGCCTGGGGAACAGCGGAAGAGCCCGCCCCTTCGGGCCCGCCGACGTAGTCTTGGTGATTTCGCCTTCCTGAAGGGCGTAACCGGCGCTCACCTGCCAGTGTGGCCGGATCTCGCCGGTCAGCTCGAGCTCGATCCCGCGGCTCCGCTGCTCGCCGGTGAGGACCGTGGTCCCGGGGGTGGCACCCGGGGCGCGCGTATTGGTGCGGTCGAGCTGGTAGACGGCGGCGGTAAAGCTCAGGGTCCGGCGAATGTCCCACTTGGCGCCAAGCTCGTAATTGTCGAATCGCTCGGGCTCGAGCGCGGCGCTGGTCAGGTCGAGCGAGTTGAACTGCTCGCCCGATTGCGGAAGGAAGGACCGGCTATAGCTGCCGTATAGCGACAAGGCATCGGTCGGCTTGGCGACGATCCCGAGGCGCGGCGACCAGAGCTCGTCGGTGCGACTGAGCCGCAGGCCGCTAACGAGGTTGTGCGCACCGAGGACGAACCGATCGAAGCGGATGCCCGCCACCAGGTCGAGATGGCGGCCGATGCTGATCTGGTCCTGCAGATAAGCCGCGGCGACTTTGACGTCGGTCTTGTTGTCGCGCAGCAGGCGCCATTCCACGACCGAAGGCGCCGTGAACGGATCGTCGAGCACTGCCCGGCGGCGCAGCACATTGGCCCCGCCGTCGGGGTTGGCGAACAGGCCGTTGCTTCGGTCGTTGCGGCTGTTCTGGTCGGAATATTCGAAGCCGGCGAGCAGGACATGGCTGACTGCGCCGGTTCGGGCATTGAGCACCAGGTCGGTCTGGCTGATCAGATTGTCGCGCCGGAAGCCGTCCTCATAGGCCTCCACTCCAAAGCCGCGGACCCCATCGACGACCGTTACCGCGCTCGCCGGGAAGAGGTTGCGGTACCGCTTGTCGTAATTGCCGTAGAGCAGGCGGCTGGTCAGGCTCAATTGCTCGGAAAATCGGTGGCTGAGGGTCAGCTTGCCGACATGGCCTTCGAAGTTGGTGTCGTTGACGCGCGGGTCGCCGAAGAAGGTCCGGCGGAAATCAGTCAGCGGCGTCGCGGGGTCGGCGACCGAGCCCGGGCGGCCAGAGGGCACGCCGCGATCGACCACCCGGTCATCGCGATTGAATTCGTAGGACAGATCGATTCGCGTGTTGTTGCTGAACGACAAAGCGCCTGTCGGATTTACGCCGATCCGGCTGCCCTTGAACTCGTCGCGGAAACTGTCGAACCGCTCGTAGACGGCGTTGAGGCGTCCAGCGGCGAAGGGCGAAAAGCTGTGGTTGACGTCGGTTTCGGCCGACCAGTCGCGATGCTGACCCGCGACCAGCGAGCCGCGGGCGAAATCATTGGCCAGCGGCCGTTTGGTCACCCGGTTGATGACTCCGCCGCCGCCGCCGCGGCCGAAGATCATGGCATTAGGACCCTTGAGGATTTCGATCCGGTCGAGGTTGTATAGGCCGCGATAATATTGGACGTCGTCGCGAAGCCCATCGAGGAAGAAGTCGGCAGTGCTGTTGTTGCCACGCAGGACGATCTGGTCGCGGTGGCCCTCGCCCTGGGCGATGACCGCGCCGGGCACATTGCGGAGGACATCGGCGAGCGAGCGCATCGCCTGGTCCTGCATCTGCTTCTCGCTGACGATGCTGACCGCTTGCGGCACGTTGCGAAGGTCGGTCGGTGTCCGAGTCGCGGTCGTTGTCTGCCCGATCCGATAGCCGCCGCGCTCACCTGTGACGATGATCACCTCGCCCTGGTCTGCCCATTCGGCGAGATCGGCCGCCTGGGCCGGGTAAGCGACGAGCACCGCCCCGGCGAGAAGAAACGAACGCTTCATGATGACCCTTTTATGTTCTGGGGACTAGCTAGCGTTACTGCAACTCATTCGCAATAGCGATTTTATGATTCATGAGGCCTGGACGAGAAGCGGCAAGCCTCCACCGGGCCGCAGGGTCACCGTGCCCACCGGCCTGACCTCGTGACCCGCGATTGATTCGAACGACCAGCGCGCAAGCCACATTGTGAGAATTGTCAGGGCCTCGGCCATTGCAAATCGGGCGCCGACGCAGACGCGCGGCCCGCCGCCGAACGGGATATACTGAAAACGATGCTGGGAGGCCCGCCGCTCGGGGAGGAAGCGGTCGGCATCGAAGGCATCGGGATCGTCCCACAGGCGCTTGTGACGCTGGATCAGCCAGGGCCACACCGAGATGATGTCGCCGGGCTCGACTTGGTTTCCATGGAGCTCGTCGGCAGCGAGTGCCTGCCTGTCGAATCGCGGCGCCGGCGGATAGAGTCGCATCGTTTCCTCGACAACGCGGCGAAGCAAAGGCAGTCGCTCGGGCAGATCGTCGCCGCCGATCGCGGCCCGAGCTTCGGCAGCAACCGCGTCCTGCAGCTCAGGCTGCTCGGCAAGCATGAGCAGGGTCCAGCTGACAGTGTTGGCGGTCGTCTCGTGACCGGCGAGGTAGAAGGTCGTCGCATTGTCGACCGCCAGTTCGAACGCCTCGTCGGCCGGAAAGCGCTGACGGAGCTCGGTGACGATTGTGCCGAGGAAATCGTCCCGGGGCGATTCGACTCGCTCGCTCACCAGCGCTCCCAATGTGTCGCGAAGAAAGCGTGTGCCCCGCTGTCCCTTGCGCATGCCTGTGGTCCAGCCGATCTGCGGCAGGCCAAGGATCGCGGCCAGGCGCGCTTCACTCGCCGCCTCAAGCGCGTCGGAGATGAAGGCCGTGGCCTCGACCGTCTTGAGCCGCGGGTCGCCGGAGAAAAGCGAGTCGGCGATGATGTTCATGGTTGTGGCCGTCGCTTCGGCCGCCATGTCGCGCACCGCGCCAGCGCTCCATCGCGCCGCTCTCTCTTCGGCCGCCGCAGCGAATATCGCAGTCAGCCCTTCGATCGCGGCCGGAGCGAAACTGGCGGCGACGATCCGCCGTTGATCGCGCCACAATTGCCCGTCGGCGGTCAGGAGCCCGCGGCCGATGGTGGGGCCGGTGAGCGCCTTGACCACGTCCGGCTTTATATAATTGGCGGCATTGTCCAGCAGCACCCGCTGGATCGCATCCGGGTGAAGCGGCACGTGGACCATGAACCGCAGGATCTTGCGGCGGAAATACCATTTCTCGAACGCATGCTCGGACCAGCCGAAGACGGTGTTGCGCGCTCGCTCGCCGAAGAAGCCTCGCCAGGAAGCGACTGGCCGCGGCGGCCGCGGCGGGTGGGGAGGAACGAAGCGCTCGGGCACCTTATTCCGCCGCCAGCAATGTCTCCGCGCCGCCGAGATCGACCGATACCAGCCGGCTGATCCCCTTCTCGATCATCGTCACCCCGTAGAGCCGGTGCATTCGGCTCATCGACACCGCATTGTGGGTTACGATCAAATAGCGCGTGTCCGTCTCGCGGGTCATTCGGTCGAGGAGGTCGCAGAACCGCTCGACATTGGCATCGTCGAGCGGAGCGTCGACCTCGTCGAGCACGCAGATTGGCGCCGGATTGGTCAGGAACAAGGCGAAGATCAGGGCGATCGCGGTCAGCGCCTGCTCACCGCCCGATAGCAGGGTCAGGGTCGACAGCCTTTTGCCGGGAGGCTGGGCCATGATCTCGAGGCCCGCCTCCAGGGGGTCGTCGCTTTCAACCAGCTCGAGATGCGCCTGGCCGCCGTCGAACAAGGTCGTGAACAGGCTTCTGAAATGCGTGTCGACTTTCTCATAGGCGTCGAGCAGCCGCACCCGTCCTTCGCGGTTGAGGTTCCCGATCGAGCCGCGCAGCCGGTGGATCGCCTGAGTCAATTCCTCCGCCTCGGCAGCGCCGCGGCTACGGCTGTCCTCGATCTCTGCAAGCTCCTGCTCGGCAACCAGATTGACCGGGCCTATCCGCTCGCGGTCGGCGGTGAGCTTTTCGAGCAAGGCCGATTCTGATTCCGAATCGCGCACGTCCGAGGACTCGAAGCCCAATTGCTCGGGCAGGCGCTGCGGAACGCATTCGAATCGCTCGACGCAAATCCGCGCATATTCGGCGCTGCGCGCCAGCTGCGCTTCGGCGGTTGCCGCCGCTCCGGCTCGGCGCTCGCGGGCGGCGGTCAGCATTTCATTCGCCCTGGCGAGCTCGGCGCCCGCTTCGGCCAGTGCCTGTTCGGCGGCCCTTTCGCCAGCTGCCGCTGCGGCGATCCTCGCCTGGTTCTCGCTGTTCTCGCGCTCCAGGCCGGAGATTTCTTCGTCAAGCAACGCCGGCTCGCGCTCGCGCTCGCTGCGCTCGGCCTGCTGCTGGTCGCGGCGCTCGACCGCCTGTGCAAGCCGGGCTTCCGCATCGGCAAGGCGCTTGCGCCACTCGGTCTGCTCCCGACCAGCGGCGCCCAGCCGCTCGCGGTCGGATGCCGTTTCCCGGGCCCGTGTCGCCGCTTCGGCGCGTTTTTGAGCGACCGCCTCGGCGGCAGCTGAAGCCCGTTCACGCGCAGCTTCGACTTCATTCTCGATGGCGGCTGGATCGGCGAGTGCGGCGAGCGTCGCTTGCGCGCCTCGAAGTGCCTCGGCGGCGGTTTCGATCAGCGGAGCGAGGTCCGCCTGGCGTTGTTGCAGGGCGGACCGCTGAGCTTCGAGCCGCTCGATCGCCGCCGATTCGCTGTCCGCCGTCCGCGCCGCTTCCCGAGCCTCGCGCTCCGCGGAAGCGCCGCGCGACCGCGCCTGGTCGGCGGCTGCTCGAAAGGATTCGACTTCGGCCAGTGCTGAATCGCGTGCCCGCTCGGCCGAAGCAACGGCCGATTCCAACTGCGGCAATTCCTCCGCCAGCTTGGCGAGACGGTTTGCGCGGACCAGGCGCTCGGCAGTCGCAGCGCCGGAGCCGGTGGCCACGAACCCGTCCCAGCGGCGCAACCGGCCGTCACGCGTGACCAGCCTTTGGCCGACGGCGAGGGACTGGCCATGATCCTCATCAACGACCGCAACCTGGAAAAGCCGTCGCTGCAATTCGGGGGGCGCGCTGACGTGGTCCGCCAGCCTCTCCAGCCCAATCGGCAAACCCGGGTCGCTGGGCTGCGGGTCGCTGCCCTGCCAGCGCCGCGATCCATTGCTTCCGATTGCCGCATCGGCGTCTTCGCCAAGCGCCGCCGCCAGAGCCCGCTCGTACCCTGGCTCGGCCCGCAGGCTGGCGATCGCCGTGCCGCCGGCATGCTCGAGCGCCCGGGCGAGCGCATCATGTTCGGACCTGGCGGCCGAAAGCGTTGCCCGCTCCGCCGCGAGACGGCTTTCCGCCTCATCACGCGACTGCGCCGAGCGGCTTCGCCCCTCCTCCGCCGCGGCGAGCTCCTGCTCGGCTTTCACCGCCGCTGCGGCGGCCGCTTCGCTGCGCTCGAGCGCCTCCCGACGAGTGGCTTCGCGGACCTTGGTGTCGTCGAGCGCTTCGAGTTGACTTTCGAGGCGCTGCCTTTCCGCCTCGGAGCGCTCGACCTGCGTCTGCGCCGCTTCGAGCGCAGCTTCGGCAACACGCCGCTCGGCGCGCATCGCCGCTTGCCGCGCCAGCAGATCGGCAAGTTCGGCTTCAGCTGCTCGAGAGGCTTCCTCGGCGTTGCTCAGCTCCGTGGCGATCCGGGCGGCAATCGCCTCGGCGTCCTCCAGCCTTTGCTCGATGGCCGAGCGCTCCTGATCGAGCCCGGCTATCGCCCGGGCAGCGTCTCCCTTGAGTGAGTCCTCGCGGGCAATGTCGGCTGCGAGCGCCGAATCGAGCCGGCCGAGCTCCTCGAGGCGGCGGATCACCGTGTCGCGGCGGGCGCGGGCGGAGGCGAGCCGGTGCCCCAGGTTAAGCCCGGCATCCCGCGCCTTCGCAACCTCCGCCCGCTTGTCCGCCAGGGCGGCGCTTGCTTTTTCCTGGCCGGCTCTGGCGGAGTCGACGGCTTTCTGCAGATTCCCGACTTCGGCCCCGGCCGCCTCTGCCTCGGCGGCCGCAGCTTGCGCGGTTCGGTCCGCCTCGGCCCAGCGGGCGTGCACCAGCCGCGCCTCGACCGCCCGGATCCGGTCGCTCAGCTGCCGGTATCGCTCCGCCGCCTTCGCCTGCCGCCGAAGGGCCGCGGCGCGCTGCTCCTGGTCCGACAAGAGCTCGCTCAACCGCGCAAGATTGGCCTCGGTCGCCCGCAGTTTCTGTTCGGCATCCTTGCGCCGGGCGTGAAGCCCGGAAATGCCCGCGGCCTCCTCGAGCAAAAGCCGGCGTTCGGTCGGCTTGGCCGAGATCACGGTGCCGATCCGACCCTGGCTGACCAGCGCCGGCGAGTGGGCACCGGTCGCTGCGTCGGCGAACAGCAAAGCCACGTCCTTGGCGCGCACGTCGCGCCCGTCGATGCGATAGGCAGATCCGGCGCCGCGCTCGATCCGCCGGGTGACCTCGCTCTCGCCCGGCGGGCCGCCTTCGTCACCCGGCTCGCGTTCGAGGAGCAGCGACACTTCGGCGAAATCGCGCGGCGGCCGAGTCGCGGTTCCGGCAAAGATCACGTCTTCCATCCCGCCGCCGCGCAGCGATTTCGGGCTAGCCTCGCCCATCGTCCAGCGAATGGCTTCGAGGAGGTTCGACTTGCCGCAGCCATTTGGACCGACGATCCCCGTCAACCCAGGCTCGATTCGCAGCTCCGACGGCTCAACGAAGCTCTTGAAACCGCTGAGCTTCAGCCGCCGGATCTTCACTTGACCTGCACCCCCTCGATCGGCCGGCTATCCGCCCACAGCTTCGCGGATCTTCGGTTCGAGCGTTTCCCAGGTCGATGCCTCGGCCAGCCTGCCGTTGATCAGGAAGGCCGGCGTGCCGGGCACCCGATGCTGCGACACGGCATCCGAATTCATCTGGACGAGCCGGTTGATTTCGGCCTCGTCAGTCAGGCACTGGGTCGAGCGCGCGGTCGGCACTCCGCGTTGCGCCGCCCATTGCTGGAAGCCGAGGGTTCGTGCGACCTCGAGCGCCTGCTGGCCCGGCGGAAGCCCGGCGATTTCCTGCTGGCGTTGCGCCGTGAACACTTCCTGCGCCCGGCCGAGCCAGTTGCGCTGGTCGCTGAACAAGGCGCTGGTCAGGGGAAAGAAGCGTTCCGGCCCGCCGCAGCGAGCGACCAGCGAGGCGGCAAGATCAGCCGAATCCCGAACGAAATTGCGCACTTCGTAGCTGACCTGCCCTGTCTGCACATAATTGTCGATCAAAGGCTTGGTCCCGGTCTCTTCGAAATTGGCGCAGGCTGGGCAAGTCATCGAAATAAACTCGACCACCTTCACCCCGGCCTGCGGATTGCCCATCAGGAACCCACCCTCCTGGGTTTGCGTGACGACGTCGCTCCACTGTCCGCCTTCGGGCGGCGCGACCTTTTCGATCGAGCCCGACGGGGCCGTGCCTTGCTGCGTGCGATCGCCATTGCAGGCGGACAATGCGACGGTCAGGGCCGCCGCGCCAAGAAGATAGGGTGACTTCATGCTGGTCATTCGCTCCCTTTGATGGACGGGATGAGCGGATCCTCGGCGGGCTCGACCGCCGGCGGACCGGTCGACGTGGCGATTCGCGCAGCGAGCGATTCAAGGCAAGCCCTGAGCTCCGGATCGGCGATCTCGCGAAGACCTTCACCGAGTGCCTTGGGCACTGGCCCCGGTTGCGGCCGCTCGGGCCGCGGCGTCGCCTGGGGTGCTCGGCCCTGGCGAAAAGCCACGCGCGCGATCGCGTGATAGCCGAAGAAGCGATTGACCCGATCGATGATCAGCGGCGCGAGATGCTGAATCAGCGGCGCGTGCGCGCCCTCGACCAGCAAGGTCAGCACTCCACCCGATTTCTTGCCGGCGGGAAAGCGGATCGATTCGGGCGACGATACCTTCGCATAGCGCTCGCCGACGATTTCCGGCCAACGGCTGACGATCGCACCTTGAACGAAGCCGAACCGGCGAAAGGCCATTCCGCCGACCTCGCCGACCATGTCTCCGGCCGATCGGGCCCGCCCGCATCGCGAGGCATCGCCAAGTTGCTGCTTTCGCTTCGTCATCATCGCCGGTCATGCCATAGCCGCCTCATGGGCGCCAATGCCGCGGAGCGGCTGTTGCAACATTATGTGGATAACTTCCGCCGCCTGCCCTGGCGCTCGCCTCCGGGCGAGGCGCCGCCCGACCCCTACCGGGTCTGGCTGAGCGAGGTGATGCTGCAGCAGACAACCGTCGCCGCCGTGACACCGCGATTCGATCGCTTCCTCGAATCCTGGCCGACGATCGAAGCGCTTGCCGCCGCGCGCGATGAGGACGTGCTATCCGAATGGGCAGGCCTCGGCTATTATGCCCGGGCGCGAAACCTGATCGCCTGCGCGAGGGCGGTGGCGCAGCGCGGTGGATTCCCAAGTTCGGAATCGGAGTTGCGCCAGCTGCCTGGAATTGGCGCCTACACCGCCGCGTCGGTAGCGGCGATCGCCTTCGGCCGGCCGGTGGTTCCGGTCGACACCAATATCGAGCGCGTGATCGCCCGGCTGTTCGGCATTGCTGACCCGAGCCGGACAGAGATCGGCCGATTGGCCGGATCGATGATTCTGCCGGGCCGAGCCGGGGATTTGGCTCAGGCGCTGATGGACCTCGGCGCAACAATCTGCCGCCCGAAGCGGCCGGCATGCGGCGAATGCCCGCTTCGTCCCGATTGCCTCGCTTCCGCCGGCGCCGAGCCCGAAGCCTACCCTCGGCCCAAAGCCCGGAGGAAAAGGCCGCTGCGGTCTGGAACGGCCTGGTGGATCGAGCGCGAGGGTTGCGTCTGGCTGGTGCGACGGCCCAGCCGCGGATTGCTCGGCGGCATGGCAGCGCTTCCGGGCACCGACTGGGTCGACGACCGTGCCGGCTTGGCCCACCGGCCGCTCGGCACGATCAACCATGTCTTCACGCATTTCACCCTGGAACTTTCGGTTGCGGAAGCAGCCGAGCCTGCCGGCGATGGATGGTGGCAGCCGCTCGACCGGCTCGAAGGGGCGGGCCTTCCGACCCTCTATCGCAAGGCGGCCTCAGTTGCGCTCGATGCCAGGGGCCGGGGGCAACGTGCCGCCGCTTGAAGAAGCGCTCGAGCACCCCTAAAGGCAGCCCAAATCACACCATCTCGGCGAACTGCCGAACGGGGACTTCATGACCGACCGTTTCAACACCATCGCCGGCTGGATCTTGTTCGCCGGAATCGTCCTGCTCGGCACGTCGGTGGTGACCGGCGAGATGTTCCACGGGGGACGGCCGGCGACGATGGGCTATCCGATCGAAGGGGTCGAGTTGGAAGGTCAGGCGGCCGAGGAAGGACCGCCGCTCGCCGTTCTTCTCGCACAGGGCGACCTCGCCGCCGGCGAGCAGGCGTTCCGCAAATGCGCGGCATGCCACAATGTCGAGCCGGGCGGCGCCAACCAGCTCGGACCTGGCCTGTACGGCGTCATGGGCGCGCAAATCGCCGCTCACCCCGGATACAATTTCTCCGACGCGCTTCGTGGCCACGGCGGGACCTGGGGATGGGAAGAAATGGACGCGTGGCTCGCCAACCCGCGGCGCTTCGCCCCCGGCACCAAGATGACCTTCGCCGGAATCGCCAACCCGCAGGAGCGGGCGAACCTCATGCTGTTCATGAACTCCCGCGACAATGCCCCGCTGCCGCTTCCGCCGGTCCCGGTCGAGGCGCCGGCTCCCGCGGGCGACGAAGCCGAAGCGGAAACGACCGGCGGTGCCGGCGGCGAAGGCCCGGCGGCCAACCAGGCCGCGCCCACCGGCGAGGAGTCGGCCGCGCAGGGGCAGTGACCCGTGGCGTCCGGCACCGCCGCGACTCCTGAAGCCTATGTCGCCGAACTCGAGCCCGGCCGCGCCGAAGAAATCGCGCGCGTACGCGACGCCCTCAACGCCGCCATGCCGAAGGGCTACGTCGAGCGAATCACATGGGGGATGATCGGCTGGGAGGTGCCGCTGGAGGTCAGCGGCCCGACCTATAACAAGCGGCCGCTGGTCTATGCGGGGCTCGCCGCTCAGAAGAACTACAACGCTCTCTATCTCAATTGCGTCTATGCATCGCCCGAGCGCGGCGCGCGACTTCGCGCGGCCTTTGCTGCCGCTGGCAAGAAGCTCGACATGGGCAAAAGCTGCATCCGCTTCAAATGCGCCGGCGATCTCGCGCTCGACGTTCTTGCCGAGGAAATCGCTTCCGTCGCTCCGCAGCAGTTCGCGGAAATCAGCCGCCGCTGATCCCTATTCGGGCGGGCCGCTCTGCGTTCGCTTGGGCGAAGGATTGCGCTCGTAATAGAGGTTGACGAACTCCCAGGCTTCGTCGGCATCCTCGCACCAGTGGAAAATGTCGAGATCGTTCGGAGCGATCACGCCTTCCTCGACCAAAGCCTCGAAATTGACCACTCGGGTCCAGAATTCGCGGCCGAACAGCAGTACCGGCAGCGACCGCACCTTTCCGGTCTGGATCAGGGTCAGAAGCTCGAAGAATTCGTCGAAGGTGCCGAAGCCGCCCGGAAAGACAGCCACCGCCCGAGCGCGAAGCAGGAAATGCATCTTGCGAAGAGCGAAATAGTGGAATTGAAAGCTGAGGTCGGGCGTGACGAAACTATTGGGCAGCTGTTCGTGCGGAAGGACGATATTGAGCCCGATCGATTCCTGGTCTTCGTCGACCGCCCCCCGGTTCGCCGCCTCCATGATCGACGGCCCGCCGCCTGAGCAGACGACGAAATGCCTCTTGCCTTCATCGTCGGTGCCGAAACGGCTGGCGTGGCGGGCAAGGGCGCGGGCGACGTCGTAATATTTCGACTTCGCCTTGAGCCTTTCGGCGATGCGCCGCTGAAATTCGTTGGTCGCCGCTGAAAGCAGCATGTCGGCCTTCGACGGCTCGGGGATTCGGGCCGAGCCGTAGAAGACGAAGGTCGAGCCGATTTTCGCTTCGTCGAGGAAAAGCTCCGGTTTTAGAAGCTCGAGCTGAAAGCGCACCGGCCGAAGATCCGGGCGAAGCAGGAACTCGCTGTCCTGGAACGCAAGCTCGTAAGCCGCGCTTTCGGTTTGGGGGGAGGACGGCACATGCTTGGCCGCCTGGGCATCGACCTTCGAGGTCGGGAAAATCCGCTTGGGAGGAACCGCGTCGTTCATCGCCGCCGTCTAGCCGAGACCGAGCCAATCCCCAACAGGGTCAAACCGGCTCATCAGCCGGCTTTGCCGGACCGCTCCAGTCGATCCTCCGGGTCCCATACATCACTCCGGCAAGCGCGAAGAACAGCAGCATCGATCCGATCAGCAGCGAAAAGGCCTCGAGGCTGAGCAGGATGTAAAGCACCGCGTAAAGCGCGACGAGCAGCCCGCCGATGTACCAGGCCCTTCGCCAGCTCTTGAGCACGGCGGCCGAGTAAGTCGTATTCAGCCCGGCGATCGCGGCCGAGGCGAGGATGTAGGCCGGGGTGAAGCCGATCACCTCGGCGAAGGCGAGCAGAAGCACGAAAAACAGGACCAGCGCCGCCCCCATCAGCAGATATTCGACCGGCGACACCCGAACCCCGCCGATGACGTCGAACATCAACAGCGCGAGGAAGGTGAATCCGATGAAAAGAAAGCCGTATTTGGTCGCCCGGTTGACCTGCGAGTAAAGATCGACCGGCTGGATCAGGCTGATATGCGCGGTCTGCACTGGGCCGCTGTCCCTGCTTGCCATGACCACCGGTCGCGGGGGCGGCGCCGGCATGTTTTCGATGACGTTGGGGGCGCCCGCATCGCCGGTCGTGACCAGTGATCGGCCAAGCGCCAGGTTGCCGATGCGATAATTTGCTTCAAATCCTTCGCCGCCAATTCGCCGCTGCCCAGGCAGGAACTCGCCGCCGAACGAGGGGTGCGGCCAGCTGGAACGAACGGTCCAGCGGGTGTCCCCGGCCTGCGGCGCCAGCATCAGCGACGCATTGCCTCGAAAGCCGTAGGCGAAGTCGACGACAAGCGGTGCTGAGGTCAGGCCATCGGCGTTCACCCAGGCAAAGAATCCGCGCCCGCCGCCGCTGCCCCCGCCGGGCTGCAGCCGAAGAGCTTCGCGGTCGATTGCCACGCGCGGATTGGTGCCAAGCCCGCGCGGATCGCTGAGCCCGAAGCGGAGCTCGGCACGGGCCATGTCCATTTGCTGGGGCGTAACTCCGTGGCGGGCAAGATCGGGAGGCAGAGTGAAACTTGCCCGGCCGCGCATCTCCGCCTCATAGACCACCGCTTCGTAGATCGACCGCTTGCGCCGCTCGGGCCGGATGTCGGTGGACATTTCGACAGCCTCTGGCGCGAGGGTCAACTCGCGGACGATTTCGCGGCTGCGAGTCACGCTCTGGCCGGCCTCGACCACGGTTTCGCTTGCCGTCGCTCGATAGGGAATGACCAAGACTGGCCCTGCGGTCGACTGCGGTCCTCCCCAACCTTCGGTGATCGATGCGACTGCCTGGTCCGACTGTTGCTGGCGGTCGTAGACGAGGAACCAGACCATGAAGATTGGAATGGCGAGCGCGGCTGCGATCAGGATCGTCAAAAGCAGCTTCACTGCCGGCGTCCGTTCGCCAGTCTCCCGGTCCATCATCGCTCCTGCAGACTGCGTTTACTCGTTTCGTCTACAGAAATGCACGGTTCGTCGTCAAGGTTCCGAGTCTTGCCGCATCCGCAGATATTGCGCGAGGCCCGCTCCCGCTCCGGCAAAGATCAAGGCGAAGCTCGCATGAAGCGATATGTGAATATTGATCCAATTGGGCCGGTCCTCCGCCGGGGCGAGCAGAACAACTCCCGCCCACAGCGCCGTCGTCGCCCCCGCGGCGGCGATCATCGAAAAGGTAATCCGCCAGCGCGCGCGATATACCAGCGCGAAGGCGCCGGCCGCGCTGAGCAGGTAGAGCAGCCAGTCGAGCGTGTCGCTCAATAGACCCGCGCCTTTGGCTCGATGTAGCCGATCTCGTCGGTGAGCGCATATTCGTGCACCGGCCGATAGTCGATTCGGACCGATCCGCCATTGCCGCCCCAGCCGTCGAACCAGGCGATGGTGTGCTTCATCCAGTTCTTGTCGTCGCGCTCGGGATAATCCTCATGCTTGTGGGCGCCGCGGCTTTCCTTCCGGTTGGCGGCGCAATGCATGGTGACCACCGCCTGGGCGATCAGATTGTCGAGCTCCATGGTCTCGACCAGGTCGCTGTTCCAGATCAGGCTCCGGTCGCTGACCCTTATATCCTGCATTCGGCTGTAGACGGCGTCGATCCTCGACTGCCCTTCCGCCAAGGTGCTCTTGGTTCGGAACACCGAGCAGTCGGCCTGCATCGTGCGCTGCATCTCCAGCCGGATCTGGGCAGTCGGGCTATCGCCATCGGCATTGCGGAACCGATCGAGCCGGCCAAGCGCGAGATCGGCCGAATCCTTCCTGAGCGCCGGCTGAGGTGCGCCTGCCTCGAGCGTCTCGCCAAGCCGGTGGCCGGTCGCCCTGCCGAACACGACGAGGTCGATCAGGCTGTTGGAGCCGAGGCGATTGGCGCCGTGGACCGAAACGCAGGCGGCCTCGCCGACTGCGAACAGCCCGCGCACCACGGAATCGGGATTGCCGTCCTTCAGGGTGACGACCTCGCCATGATAATTGGTCGGGATTCCGCCCATGTTGTAATGAACCGTCGGAAGCACCGGAATCGGCTGGCGGGTGAGGTCGACTCCGGCGAAGACCATCGCCGTTTCGGTAATCCCGGGCAGCCGTTCGGCGAGAATCTTCGGGTCGATATGGTCGAGGTGCAGATAGATATGGTCTGCATGCTCGCCGACCCCGCGGCCCTCGCGGATCTCCATCGCCATCGACCGGGACACCACGTCGCGGCTGGCGAGGTCCTTGGCCGAGGGCGCGTAGCGCTCCATGAAGCGCTCGCCCTCGCTGTTCGTCAGATAGCCGCCCTCGCCCCGGGCGCCTTCCGTAATCAGCACTCCGGCGCCGTAAATTCCGGTTGGGTGGAACTGGACGAACTCCATGTCCTGCAGCGGCAGTCCGGCGCGGAGCACCATGGCATTGCCGTCTCCAGTGCAGGTATGGGCCGAGGTGGCGGTGAAGTATGCTCGGCCGTAGCCGCCGGTCGCGAGCACCACCGCCTGCGCCCGGAAACGGTGAACTGAGCCGTCGTCGAGACTTAGCGCCACGACGCCGCGGCACTCGCCCTCGTCCATGATCAGGTCGAGCGCGAAATATTCGATGAAGAAATCGGCGTCGTATTTGAGGCTCTGCTGATAGAGCGTGTGAAGCATCGCATGGCCGGTCCGGTCGGCGGCGGCGCACGTGCGCTGCGCCGCGGGTCCCTCGCCCATGTTCTGGGTCATCCCGCCGAACGCGCGCTGGTAGATACGCCCATCGTCCGTCCGGCTGAACGGCAGTCCGGCATGCTCGAGCTCGATCACCGCGGCTGGGGCCTCGCGGCACAGATATTCGATCGCATCCTGGTCGCCGAGCCAGTCCGATCCCTTGACGGTATCGTACATGTGCCAGGTCCAGTGATCCGGACCCATGTTGCCGAGCGCCGCGGCGATTCCGCCCTGGGCTGCGACAGTGTGGCTTCGGGTCGGGAACACCTTGGTGATACAGGCGGTCTTGAGCCCCTGCTCGGCAGCGCCCATGGTCGCCCGAAGCCCCGCGCCGCCGGCGCCGACGACCACCACGTCATAGATATGATCGATGATTTTGTAGGCGCTCAAGCACCGCCTCCGAACGCGATCCGGCCGAGCGCGAACAGAGCAAGGCCCGCGCCGCCATAAGCGAGGAAAAGGAGAAGAGTGTTCACCGCGAACCGATTGCCTTCATGGTCGACATAGTCGTCGACGACCACCTTCATGCCCTCGAGACCGTGGCGAAAGCCGGTGACCACGAACAATGCCATCGGCACCGCCCCCAAGGGGCTTCGCAGCCATTCCGTCAGGGTCCGCTGGTCCAGCGTCGGCAAAAGCAGCAGCGACGTCAAAAGCCATGCGCCCAGCAGCACGAGAGCCGCGCTCTGCACCTTGTCGCGCAGCCAATGCTCGCCGCCATGCTGCGCGGAGCCGAGGCCGCGAACCTTGGCGAGAGGGGTCGCGCTGTCGCCGACGGTCATTGAAACACTCCCAGAATATAGACCCACAGAGCCACGGTCAGAAGGATCGAGGCGGCGATCGTTACAATTGCCGCGCCTTTGTTGACGCCGAGCTCGAACCCCTGGCCGGCGTCCATCGCCAGGTGCCTAATCCCGGTCAGCAGGTGCTGGAAGAAGGCCCAGGTCAGGCCAATGAGCACGACCTTGCCCGTCCAGTGGCTGACCAGTTCGATGAAGCGCGCGTAACCATCTGCGCCGCCGGCGATCGCCATCAGCCACCAGACCAGGATTGCGAGACCGCCGATCGTCAGCGCTGCTCCGCTGATCCTGTGGAGAATGGAAGCCGCCATATGCGGTCCCCATCGCCAGATGGTGAGATGCGGCGACAAGGGTCGTGAAGCGCTGTTGGCCATGGGTTCGACTTGCACCTGATCGTGGATGGTGAGCGACCGCTTAGTAGCGGCCCCGAGGCGAGGCAAGTTTCTGCCTTGTCCCTAACCCGGTCTTAACCATTCACCCCGCAAGGAAGCGGCTAACGCATTCTATCCGGGGACGAGGACGTAATATGGCGGGGGCTAAAAAGGCGGACTGGAACAAGTCGGCTGGAGGTTACGACTTGCAGCGCGGGCTCGAGATCTACGACAGCCGTGGAGACCTGCCGGCGCGAGCCGCCAATCTTTGGCCGCATCTGGAGCCCGCCCTCACCGAAATGCATCGCGCATTCTGGAACGCCTATCGATCCGCCGCGGAAGTGGCCACGTTCGGGGATTCCGATCTCGATGCCTATGCCGCCAAGGTCGAGCCATATTCGCGCGCCAAGATTCTTTCGCTCGGAAAGCCGGAGTGGGTGGCCAGCGCCCGCGCCTATGTCGAAAACGCTTTTAGAGCCGGTGTTTCGCTTCCGACCCTGCTCGCCGGGCTGGCCAATGCGGTGGAACCCGCGTTCGAGGCGGTCGAAGGCATTCAGGACAAAACCGAGCGCCGCGCGGCCCAGCGCACCTTGCGCGAGATCGGCAGGCTCGAGATCGATGTCTGGGTGCATCACGGAATCGCCATCGGACGCGAGCTCAGCGAAGCGAAGGTCGCCGAGCTGGCGAGGGATCTCAATCAGAAAGTGATGAGCGTCGTTTCCAAGTGCACGGCCCAAAGCGAGCAGCTTCGTTCGCATTCGTCGACGACGTCGACCAGCGCCCGCGGCATGCTTGGCAAGACGAGCGAGGTTGCGGCGGCTGCCGAGCAGTCCGCGGTGGCGATGCGCGAGGCGGCGCAGACCGCGGCCGGGCTCATCCGCGCCATCGAGGATGCGAGGACCGAGGTCGAGGTTGCGGCGGAAGTCGCCGTTCGCGCCGGCGGCCAGGCAAGCCAGGCGGTCAAGGTGAGCCAGGCGCTGTCGGCCCATGTCGAGGCGATCGAATCGATCCTGTCGCTGATCCGCGATATCGCCGGCCAGACCAACCTTCTCGCGCTTAACGCCACCATCGAGGCGGCCCGCGCCGGCGATGCCGGCCGAGGCTTTGCCGTCGTCGCCCAGGAGGTGAAGTCTTTGGCTTCGCAGACCGCCCGCGCCACCGACGACATCACCAACAAGATCACCGCCATCCAGCAGGCGACCAGGGAGACGGTCGACGCCAACGGCTCGATCCAGGGCACGGTCGAGGAAGTCCAGTCCTCTGCCGACCGCATCCGCCAGGCGATGGAGCTCCAGGCGCAGACGGTGACGATGATCACCGCCGCCGTCGACGAGACCGCGCTCGCCGCCGACTCGATGAGCTCGACCATCGCCGCAATCCGCTCCGACACCGAAAATGTCGCCCGGGACATCGACCAGGTCGAGCAGGGCTTCGGACAATTCTCGAAGCAAATCGCCGAGTTCAAGGCAACTACCAGCGAATTCGTATCCCGCTTCGCAGCCTGACACGGGGGCACAAGATGACCACGTTGCAGCCATTGACGGATGACCAGGTGCAGAACCGACTCATGAACTATAATTCAGCCGGTTCTCTTGAGCGCGACATCCGCGCGCTTTGGGAAGATGCCGGCGATCTGATCGAATCCGAAGTCCGCGCCCAGTTCGGCGACGAGGCGGCGGCTCGGTCGCGCAAACATTATACGTCGCCGGTCGACGGTGCCTGGGTCCAGGCCGTGGCCGACTATGGCCAGCGCCTCTATTCGGACAAAACGTCGGTTCCGGCCTATATTGTCGATCGCGACCGGTTGATCACCCGGATCATCGCCAGGCTGTTCGAGCGTTTCGACCGCGACGGCGAAAAGCTTCAGCGCTGTGTGACGTCGCTACAGCGGCTGACTAGCTACGAAACCGACATCATCCTTGCCCAGGTCGCGCTTCTCGAAGCCAATGAGGCGGCCGACGCCCGAGGCAAGCAGAGCGACAATTTCGAACGGCGCGTGTCGGACCTGTTCCGGGCGAGCGCCGACCAGTCCAGGGCACTTACCGAGCGCACGCGGGCCACCGCCCAGTCGACCCGCGGAATGCTTGGCAAGACGAGTGAGGTCGCCGCGGCCGCCGAGCAGTCGGCGGTGGCGATGCGTGAGGCCGCGCAGACCGCGGCCGGGCTCATCCGCGCCATCGAG
>DATLGC010000040.1:0-5360 GCA_035540655.1 Sphingomicrobium sp.
CCGATACGGCCTCGCCAGTACGCGGGTTGCGGCCAACTCGAGCATCGCGCTGGCGGGTCGAAAATGCGCCGAAGCCGCGAAGCTCGACCCGGCCACCGCCGGCCAGCTGATCGGTGATCGACTGAAAGACCGCGCCGACGACACCCTCGATCTCGCGCTGGGTGAGATCGGGAAAGTCGTCGCAAAGCTTCTGGACCAATTCCGAACGAATCATGATGTCCCCGCCTAATTCTCTGGTCGGACCGCTCCCCGCGGCGCCGACCGAACCCAAGCTGTCAGGAAAGAGACGCCCGCGCAACCCTGGACAGTGCGCAGGCGCCCAATCCGGTTACTTCTTCGATGCTTCCGCTTTCTCCTTGAGCGCCGCGCCGAGGATGTCGCCGAGGCTCGCGCCGCTGTCGGAAGAGCCGTACTGAGCAACCGCCTGCTTCTCCTCGGCGATCTGCATTGCCTTGATCGAGAAGTTTGGTTTCTTCGAGCGGTCGAAGCCCGACACCATTGCGTCGAACTTCTGGCCGACCTGGAACCGCTCGGGCCGCTGCTCGTCCCGGTCGCGGCCGAGATCGGTGCGCTTGATGAAGCCCGTCGGACCGCCTTCCGTCACCTGGACCTCCAGCCCGCCGTCCTTCACTTCGAGAACCTCGACAGTGACCGTCACGCCTTTCTTGACGCCCGCGCCGCTGGCGGCATCCGCACTTACTCCACCGCGTTCCAGCTGCTTGATGCCAAGGCTGATGCGCTCCTTTTCGACATCGACGTCGAGTACGGCCGCCTTGACCATCTCGCCTTTGTGGTGGAGCTGAAGCGCCTCCTCGCCCGACACGCCCCAGGCGATGTCCGACATGTGGACCATTCCGTCGACATCGCCGTCGAGGCCGATGAACAGGCCGAATTCGGTCGCGTTCTTGACTTCGCCCTCGACCTCCGACCCAACCGGGTGCTTGGCGGCGAAGGCTTCCCAGGGGTTGGCCTGCGCCTGCTTGAGCCCCAGGCTGATCCGCCGCTTCTCCTCGTCGACCTCGAGCACCTTCACGTCGACTTCCTGGCTGGTCGAAACGATCTTGCCGGGGTGGACGTTCTTCTTGGTCCAGCTCATTTCCGAAACGTGGACTAGGCCTTCGATGCCCGGCTCGAGCTCGACGAACGCGCCATATTCGGTGATGTTGGTCACACGGCCCTGGAAAACCCCGTCGACCGTATATTTGGCCGATGCGCCATCCCACGGATCGGTTTCGAGCTGCTTCATGCCGAGGCTGATGCGCTGCGTCTCGCGGTTGATGCGGATGATCTGCACCTTCACCGTATCGCCGATGTTGATCACTTCGCTCGGATGGTTGACCCGCTTGTAGCTGATGTCGGTGACGTGCAGCAGGCCGTCGATCCCGCCCAGGTCGACGAACGCGCCGTAATCGGTGATGTTCTTGACGACCCCGTCTATCACCTGTCCTTCGGTCAGGCTCTGGATCAGGCCCGAGCGCTGCTCTGCGCGAGTCTCCTCGAGGATTGCCCGGCGGGACACGACGATGTTGCCGCGGCGCCGATCCATCTTGAGGATCTGGAAGGGCTGGGGGATTTCCATCAGCGGGCCGACGTCGCGGACCGGTCGGATGTCGACCTGGCTTCCCGGAAGGAAGGCGACCGCGCCGCCAAGGTCGACCGTAAAGCCGCCCTTCACCCGTCCGAAAATGACTCCCTCGACCCGGTTGCCCGCCTCGAATTCCTTTTCGAGCTTGTCCCAGGCGGCTTCGCGGCGAGCGCGGTCACGGCTGAGCATCGCTTCGCCGGCGGCATTCTCCACGCGGTCGACATAGACCTCGACCTCATCGCCCACATTGAGCTCGGCTTTCTGGCCCGGCGCGGCGAACTCGCGGAGCGGCACGCGTCCTTCCGACTTCAGCCCGACATCGATCACCGCAAGGTCGTTCTCGATCCCGGTGACGATGCCCTTGACGACCTTCCCCTCGAATGCCTCGTTCTCGCCGCCGAGGCTCTTGTTGAGGAGCTCCGCGAAATCCTCGCGGGTCGGAAATGCAGTGGTCGCCATGTGCTCTAGGTCTTCCTATCTCTTATCTGCCTGCCGCGAGTCGCCCACCATGGGCGGCTTTCCGTCAAGCGGACTTTGCCAATATCGATGTGCCGCAGCGGCCCCGTGCCGTGGCGGCGCCCGTGCCAGTGCTCGCAAGCAAAAAGGCGCGTCAGGGATGCGGTCTTCCCGACCCTGCGCGCGTGCCTTTGAGACAGCTTGCCGCGGGAGAGCCTGCGCTTCCGCCCGCCGGACCGCGCGCCCATAGCCGAGAAGGGCCTGCAGAGGCAAGGCTGCCGTCGAAAGCGGCACGCTCGCCGGCAGGGCGGTTTCGTGCGAAAGCTGCGGATACAGGGGCCCGTTCCATGTGTTGAGCGGGCAAGATTTGAGGTTCACCCGGGAGCGACAAGCAATGGCCAAGACAGCAACGACAACCAGCAGCAAGAGCCACACCAGGACGCCGAAAGCGGCTTCGGGCGAATCCGCAAAGCCGAGGGCGAACAAGGGTTCGAGGGGGACCGGCCGCTCGGGCCAGAGCGAACAAAGCGACATGACCGCGGCCGACGCGCTGGTGAAGCTGATCGAAAGTCCCCTGGTCGCCGACTTGCTGGCGGTTGGAGCAACGGCAGCGCTTGCCGCTATTGCCGAGACTCGCTTCGGCCGGCGCGACGACGAGAAAAGCCGTGCGACCAAGACCTTGAAGACCGCCGCCAAGGCCGCCGCCGCAGCGATGGGCCGGCGGCTCGCGAACGAGGTCGAGGAAATCCAGAAAGCATCGAAAAGAGCTAGGGACGGCGAAGCAGCGTAAGTTTCGCCCGTCCGACGACCCGCTCGGCTTCGAGCAACCAGTCGCCTGGATCGACCGAGTCCGACCGTTCGGTTTCGACCGACATCCAGCCGCCAGGCGCAAGCCAGCCGGCATCGGCGGCGGCCTGCACCGCCGCCGAGCCGGAACCGAACCCGTAAGGCGGGTCGGCGAACAGCATATCGAATGGCTCCGCCGCCGGCAGGGCGAGCGCCGAGCCTGTCACGATTCGAACTCGGTCTGCCGCGCCAAGCGCGGCGGCGTTCTCGCGGACGGCACTGACTGCCGAAGGATCGCTATCGACGAAGGTTGCGTGCGCCGCGCCGCGCGACAACGCCTCAAGGCCGAGCGCTCCGCTCCCGCAGAACAGATCGGCGACCCGAAGACCGTCAAAATCGCCAAGACGGCTCACCAGCATCGAGAACAATGTTTCGCGCACCCGATCGGCGGTCGGCCGCGTGCTTTGTCCGGTCGGCGCCATCAGGACCCGCCCACGCCATTGTCCGGCGATGATCCTCACTTCAGCGATGCACGGAACCTGTGAAGTTCCGATCGGTCGATCTCATCGACCTCGCCAGGACCAAGAGCGCCGAGGCCGAAGGGTCCGTACGCTGTCCTGATCAGTCGCGACACCTGCAGGCCGAGATACGCGAGAACCCGGCGTACCTCGCGATTCTTTCCTTCGGTCAGTTCAAGCTCGATCCAGCAGTTGCGGCCCGTTCGCCGCTCGAGGTTGGCGTTGATGGAGCCATAGCGAATGCCATCGATAGTCACCCCTTCGGACAGTTGCTCGAGATCGGCCTGGCTGACGCTGCCGAAGGCACGCGCCCGGTATCGGCGGACGACTTCGTTTCTCGGAAGCTCGAGGGCGCGTTTGAGCTCCCCGTCATTGGTCATCAGGAGCAGGCCTTCGGTCATGTAGTCGAGCCTTCCGACCGGGATTAGGCGAGGGAGGTTTCTCGCAAGCCGGTCGTAGATCGTCGGGCGACCTTTTGGATCCCGCGCCGCGGTCAGCACGCCCTGCGGCTTGTAGAAGCGGTACAATCGGGCCGCCTCCGGGGCGCGCACCGGATTGCCGTCAACGGTGATGCCTTCAAGGCCTTCGAGCAAGGTTGCCGGCGTGGCGACCGTCTCGCCATCGAGCGCGATCCGGCCCTCGACAATCATTCGCTCGACATCACGGCGGGAAGCGACACCTGCCCGGGCAAGCAGCTTGGCGATGCGCTGAGGACCTGTCTCGCGAGGCTGCGGGGCGCGTTTCCGTTGCTCGCGCGGCACAGTTGGCCGACGATTGCCGCGGCGGGATACCGGGTCGCGTTTCGTTCGTTCCGGGGCCAAGTCGAATCCTCTGGAGTAGCGATGCTGTTCGGGAAGACGGAACAACTCGTCAAGCGCATCCTTGTCGTCGAGGATGAGGCACTGACCGCATTCGACAATGAGTCGATGCTCGGCGACCTCGGCTACGACGTTGTCGGGACCGTCGACAGTTTCGAGGATGCAGTCCGGCTGCTCGACAAGGAGCGGGTGGACCTCGTGATGAGCGATTTTCGGCTGCGCAGCGACAAGACCGGCGTCGACCTGGCTCGTGCGGCGAAGGAACGGGGCGTGCCGACCCTCTTCGCCAGCGGCTATGAGATCCCCAACCCGTCGGAAGTCGCGATTGGTTGTCTGGCGAAGCCTTACACCGAGCGGCAGATCAAGAAAGCGCTGGAATGCATCAACCGGCATCTGGCCGGAAAGTCCGTGAAGCCGCAGAAGGGGCTGACTCTATTTTTCGCCGATCAGGCCTGAAGCGCTGACTCGACCCTGTCGTGAAAGGCCGCGATCCCGTTTTCCAACGTGCCGAGCGTCACCGTTCGCAAAAGCCCCGAGTCCAGGCCCTCCTGACACAGGGCCGCCGCGTGGAAATCCTCGGCGCCGAAGGTGCCGCCGTCGAGCAAGTCCCAGCTCTTCTGCCAATGCGCCTCGGCCTCGTTGGTCGCCGGCGCTTCCGGGATCAGCATGAAATCCTCGACCAGGCTGAAGCCGACCGATTGGGGCATGACCACCAGGATGTTGATGTAGTCCGGGCTGACGATGACGATCGAATTGGGGAACAGGAAATAGGTGTAGGTGACCGCTCGACGAAGAGCGTCCCAGTCGTCGCGATCGATCTCGTCAAGATAGTCTGATCTCCCTACCGCCGCGCGCTGGTGGGGGCCGATGTTGTCGGCAGCGGTAATTCCATCGGCGAAGAAATCGGCAATCGTTGCCGCATGAAGCCTCTGCACATGGTAGCTTTCGAGGAAGGCATCGACGATCAGCTTCCAATTGGCGCGCACCTCATGCGTTCGCCTCTTGTAGAGATGCAGCCCGGCAAGGCCGAAGGCGTTGAAGTCGTCTTCAAGATTTAACACCGGCTGGAAATCGGTGGCTTCGTCGCGCGCGAACCAGATCAAGCCTCCGCTTTCCATCGCCGGGAAGTGGATCAGCTGCCGGTCCGCCTTGTCGAGGCCGGGAAAGCAGTCAGCGCGGGGCATCGCTATCAGCGCT
>DATLGC010000041.1:0-8046 GCA_035540655.1 Sphingomicrobium sp.
ACCCAGCCCTACGACGAAAGCAACATTTTCGCCCGGATCCTTCGCGGCGAGCTGCCGTGCAAGCGGGTCTACGAAGACGAGCACGCGCTCGCTTTCCACGACATCAACCCGCTGGCGCCAGTGCACATCCTGGTGATTCCCAAGGGACCCTACGTCAGCTGGGACGATTTTTCCGGCCGCGCGTCGGTCGAAGAGATTGCCGGATTCGTCCGCGCCGTCGGCCATGTCGCCCGCGACGCGGGCCTCGTCGATCAGGGTTATCGGCTGCTGGCCAACATCGGCATTCGGGGCGGGCAGGAAGTTCCGCACCTCCACGTCCACATCTTCGGCGGCCGCTCGCTCGGGCCGATGCTTGCGCGCTGACGGAACAAGACTAAACCGCGACAGTATTGAGCGGGTCAAGGGGAGTAGCGAAGATGGTGGCAGCAACCGACACTCCGGCTCATGCCCATTGGTCGTCGCGCTTCGCCTTCGTCCTCGCGGCCATCGGCTCCGCCGTCGGCCTCGGCAACCTCTGGCGTTTCCCGACCGAGGCCGGGGCCAATGGCGGCGGCGCCTTCGTCCTCATCTACATCCTCTGCGTCGCCCTGATCGGGGCGCCGCTGCTCCTGTCGGAAACGATCATCGGCCGACACGGCCAGCGCAACGCGGTGTCGAGCACCGTCTTCCTCGCCCATCAGTCCAACGCGTCGGGCGGCTGGGCGGCGCTGGCCTGGTTCGGGATGCTTGCATCCTTCATGGTGCTGACCTTCTATTCCGTGGTCGCCGGCTGGGTGCTTTATTTTATCGGCGCCACCGCCGCCGACTGGTTCGGAGCGCTGTTCTCGGGACGCCCCTTCGCCGGCGCCTTTGCCGACGGCACGGTCGAGGAGATCCAGGCGCTGATGCCGACATTGTTCGGCGACCCGCTGCGGCTGCTCGCCATGCATTTCATCTTCGCCTCCCTGACGATTTTCGTCGTCGCACGCGGGGTCAACCAGGGGATCGAGAAAGCCGCGACCTGGCTGATGCCCGCTTTCTTCATCCTGCTGGTCATCATCACCCTCTATTCGGTGTTCACGGGCGACCTCGCGGCGGCCGTGTCGTTCCTGTTCACCCCCGACTTCAGCCGGGTGCTCGAACCCGGCGTTCTGAACTCGGCGCTGGGCCAGGCCTTCTTCTCGCTTAGCCTCGGCTCGGCGATCCTGGTCACCTATGGCGCCTATGCGTCGCGCGAGACCAACCTCAGCCACACCAGCGGCATCATCGCCGCCGCCGACACCAGCGTCGCGATCATCGCCGGCCTGGCGATCTTCCCGATCGTGTTCGCGGTCGGGCTCGACCCGGCGGCCGGTCCGACCCTGATGTTCCAGACGCTGCCCTCGGCCTTCCACACGATGCCGGCCGGAAGCCTCGTCGCCCTGCTGTTCTTCGTGCTCGCCTTCTTCGCGGCGCTGACCTCCTCGGTATCGCTGCTCGAGGTGGTGGTGGCCTGGGTGAGCGAGCGCTTCGGCGTTCGCCGGCCGCTCGCCGCCATGCTCATCGGCACCGGCTTCTTCACCATCGGCCTGTTCTCGATCTTCGCCTTCAACATCTGGGAGCATCACCGGCCGCTGTCCTTCGTCCCAGGCTTCGAGAATGCCAATTGGTTCGACGTGTTCGACGGCGTGACCGGCCGGATCTTGCTGCCGCTGTCGGGGCTGATCACCGCCATCTTCATCGGCTGGGTCGCCGACCGCCGGCTGGTCGACTCGGAAACCGGGCTGAGCCCGTCCGGGCTCCTGCCGGTCTGGCGGTTCCTGGTTGCCTGGCTGTGCCCGATCGCGGTCGGGCTGATCCTCGTGTTCAGCCTGTTCCCGCAGCTCATCGCCACCGGCTGAGCGTCACCGCCGGGCGGTATGGAATGGCCACTTCCACGCCGCAGAACCTTAAGCTAAGCCAGGCCATAAGGCGCGTCAGGGGAGGGGCTCAGTGTCAGCAGCACAGGCGGATGCGGTAGCGGATCAACCGGCCACGGTCGGGTTCATCGATCACGTCACCAACGTTTCCGATTTCATCTGGGGCGGCACCTGGAACGGCGAGCAGGTCATCCCGCTGCCGCCGATGGTCCTGATCCTTCTCGGCATCGGCCTGTTCATGATGATCGGGCTGCGCTTCTACCCGATCCGCCAGCTGTGGCCGGCCTTCAAGGGGGTCTTCACCAAGACCGGCGAGCGCGGCGCCGGCGAGATTTCGCCGTTCGCGGCCTTGTCCACCGCTCTGTCCGGCCAGGTCGGCACCGGCAACCTCGCCGGAGTCGCGACCGCCATCGTTCTCGGCGGCCCGGGCGCGATCTTCTGGATGTGGATCACCGCGCTGATCGGCATGGCGCTGGCCTTCGCCGAGGGCTCGCTCGCGATCCGCTATCGCGAGATCACGCCCGACGGCCGCTACCGCGGCGGCCCGATGGCCTACATCACCTACGGCCTCGGCCCGAAGTGGAAGTGGCTGGCGATCTTCTTCTCGATCGGCACTTTGATCTCGGCCGGGGTCACCGGCAACATGATCCAGGCCAATTCGGCCGGCGCCTCGATCCAGCAGCTGACCGGCTGGGAGCCGTGGGTCGGCGGACTGATCGTTGCCGGCCTCGTCTTCGTCGTCATCATCGGCGGCATCAAGTCGATCGGCGCGGTCGCCGAGAAGATCGTTCCGACCATGGCCGCCGCTTACATCGCCATGGCGCTGATCGCGATCATCATCAACATCGAGGACATTCCCGAGACGTTCGGGCTGATCTTCTACCACGCGTTCAACCCGGCGGCGGCGACCGGCGGATTTGCCGGTGCGGCGGTGATCATCGCCATGCGCGCCGGCGTCGCCCGCGGCCTCTTCTCCAACGAGGCCGGCCAGGGCTCGACCCCGATCGCCCATGCCGTCGCGCGGACCACCGACCCGGCGCTTCAGGGTCGCTTCGCGATGATGGGCACGTTCATCGACACCATCCTCGTCTGCACCATGACGGCGCTGGTCATCCTGACGGTGCAGGGCAGCTTCAGCGCCACCGACGCGGCCGGGGTCGTCACGGTCCAGGAGCATGCGTGGAATTCCGACCTTCGCGGCTTTGACATGACGGCGGGCGCCTTCTCGGCCGCCTTCCCGTTCGCCATCGGCCATGTCTCGCTGGGCGCTCTCGTCGCCTCGGTCGCGCTGATGCTGTTCGTCTTCACCACCCTGCTCACCTGGTCCTATTATGGCGAGCGGGCGATCACCTACATCTACGACCAGTTCCCCGGGGCCACGCCGGGCGGCGAGCGTTTGCTGCACATCATCTGGCGGCTATTCTGGTGCGTGATGATCTGGGTCGGCTCGTTCCAGGAGCTCGAGCTGGTGTGGCGGATGGGCGACATCGCCAATGCCGCCATGGCGTTGCCCAACCTGATCGCGCTCGCCGTCCTCGCTCCGGTGGTGTTCGCTCTGGCCAGGGGCCATCGCTCGGCCGGCAAGGATCATGGCCGCGAATGCCCGCGCGAGCTGATCGACGAGGATCTCGCCGTCCAGGCCCCGCCGCCGGGCGAAGCGCGCTAGGCCAGCAATTCTCCGGCGAGGGCCTCGAGGTCGGCTTCCGGCCTCGCGCCATAATGCTGGATGACTTCGGCGGCGGCGATGGCGCCGAGGCGAAGCGAGCCTTCCAGGCCGAGGCCGCGCGCCTCGCCGGCAAGGAAACCGGCGGCGAACAAGTCGCCGGCGCCGGTGGTGTCGACGACCTCGCGGACCGGCTCGGCCACAACTTCGGCGCGCTGATCGCCACTGGTCGCCAGCGCCCCCTTTTCGCTTCGGGTGACGACCAGGGTCCCGACCTTGGACCGCAGGGCCTCGATCGCGGTTTCGAGGTGCGGCACTCCGGCCAGCGCCTGGATCTCGGCCTCGTTGGCGAAGAGGATATCGATCCGCCCGCCGTCGATCAGCGCGTTGAATCCGTCGCGGTGCCGGTCGATGCAGAAGGTGTCGGATAGCGTGAAGGCGACCTTGCGCCCCGCCGACCTTGCCACCTCGATCGCCCGGACCATCGCGTAGCGCGGCGCCTCTGGGTCCCACAGATAGCCTTCGAGGTAGAGCACGGCCGAATCGCGGATCTGCTGCTCGTCGAGCGCGCGCGAGGGAAGATGCTGGGCGGCGCCGAGGAAGGTGTTCATGGTCCGGTGCCCGTCCGGCGTGACCAGCACCATCGATCGCGCCGTCGGCACTCCGAAATCGGCCGCCGGAGTGGTGAATTCGACTCCCGTCGAGCGCAGATCGTGGATGTAGAATTCGCCGAGCTGGTCGGGCGCGACCTGGCCGATGAAACCCGCCTTGCCGCCCAGGGCCGCCACGCCCGCGGCCGTGTTGCCGGCCGACCCGCCGCTCACCTGCCGGGCTGACGCCATGTGTGAATAGAGCCGCTCGGCCTCGTCGGCATCGATCAGCCGCATCGAACCCTTGGTCAAGCCTTCTCGGTCGAGGAACGCGTTGTCGGTCTCGGCGATGACATCGACGATGGCGTTGCCGATGCACAGCACGTCCAGGCGGGTGTCGGCCATTGGCGATCATTCCTTGGGTAACGGGATGGCTGCGCCGCCTAGCCGCCGGCCGCGCGCGCGGCAAGCTTGCCTCCCCGGGCCGGCCCGGCCATGGTCGCAGCGATGCGTTTCCTCATTTTCGCCGCGGCCCTGCTGATCACCGGCTGCGCCACGGCTCCCCAGCGACCGACCCCCACCCCGCAGCTGCCGCAGCCCGGGCCGCAGCAGCGCGGCGACCTGGTCGGGCTGACGGCGGGAGAGCTCGTCCAGCGTTTCGGTACGCCGGCGCTGCAGATTCGCGAGGGTCCCGGGCTCAAGCTTCAGTTCCGCCGCAGCGGCTGTGTTCTCGACGCCTATCTTTACCCGCCGCCGCAAGGCGCAGGCCCGGAGCGTGTGACCCATGTCGACGCGCGCAACAGCAGCGGCGCCGACGTCGACCAGCGCGGCTGCATCGCCGCGCTTCAGGGGGCCTGAAGCTTCGCCATCGCCCACTCGGCGGCTTCGGCAATGACTGCGTCCTCCGCGGCGAGATGGGGCCGCACCGCCTCGGCGAGCTCCGGGTCGCCGCTATTCCCGGCCGCAATCAAGCAGTTACGGATCAATCGCTCGACCCCGATGCGCTTGATCGCGGTGCCGGCGAACATCTCGCGAAAGGCGCCATCGTCGAGCGCCAGCAAGTCTGCCAGCGCCGGTGCCGCCAGCTCGGCGCGAGCGATAAAGGCGCGGTTGGCCGAAGCAGCTTGAGCGAAGCGGTTCCACGGGCACACCGCCAGGCAGTCGTCGCAGCCGTAGATTCGGTTGCCGATCGCCTCGCGATATTCCGCCGGGATCGGCCCGTCATGCTCGATGGTGAGGTAGGAGATGCACTTGCGCGCATCGATCCGGTGCGCCGGGCCGATCGCCCGGGTCGGGCAGGCGTCGAGACAGGCTCGGCAGCTGCCGCAATGATAGTCGGGCTCGGCCCGGTCGGGCTCGAGCTCGAGGCTGGTGAGAATGATTCCGAGGAACAGCCAGCTGCCATGCTCGCGGCTGACGAGGTTGGTGTGCTTGCCTTGCCAGCCGATGCCCGCCGCCTCGGCCAGCGGCTTTTCCATCACCGGCGCGGTGTCGACGAACACTTTCAGCTCGGACGGCGCGCGCTCGACGATGAACCGCGCCAGCGCCTTGAGCCTCTTCTTGACGATCTTGTGATAGTCGCCGCCCTGCGCATAGACCGAGATCCGGCCGCGGTCGCGGGCCCCGGCGAGCGCCATCGGGTCGCTGCCGGGCGCATAGCTCATGCCGAGCGCGATCGCCGAGCGCGCCTCCGGCCACAAAGCCAGCGGCGACACGCGCTGATCGGCTCGGGTCTCCATCCAGCCCATCGTCCCGTGATGCCAGGCCTCCAGCCAGCGCCTGAGGTCGGCGCCGGCGGCATCGGCCGCGTCGGCGCGCGCGAAGCCGCAGGCGGCAAAGCCGAGGCGCTCGGCCTCCGCCTTTATTGCTTCCTTCAAGGATTGCGGCCTATCCACCCGATGCCCACTATCCGTTCGGCTTGAGCTTGTCGAAGGCCCGCCTGTGATTCTTCAAGGAAATCCGTTGCTTCGCCAAGCCCAGCAAAGCGCCGATATAGGGAGCCTGGCGGTCGAAGCCACCGACCTCGTCATGGACTTCGGCGACACCCGCGCGGTCGACGGAATCAGCCTCCAGGTCCCGGCCGGCTCGATCTACGGGCTGCTCGGCCCCAACGGCGCCGGCAAGACGACCACGCTTCGAATCCTGCTCGGGATCATCGACCCGACCGGCGGCAGCCGCCGCCTCCTCGGCCGCGGCCGGCCGCTCGAGGCGGCGCGTGACGTCGGCTATCTGCCCGAGGAGCGTGGCCTCTATCCGGCGATGCAGTCGCGCGAGGCGATCGCCTTCATGGGAGCGCTTCGCGGCCTGCCGCTTGCCGAGGCGAGGCGCCGGGCCGACACATTGCTCGCCCGCCACGGCCTTGGCGACTGGTCGCGGCGGCCGATCCGCGCGCTGTCCAAGGGCATGGCGCAAACCGTCCAGCTGCTCGGCACTCTGGTCCACCATCCCAGGCTGCTGGTGCTCGACGAGCCATTCTCCGGGCTCGACGCGATCAACCAGGGCAAGCTCGAGCGGCTGATTCGTTCCGAAGCCGAAGCCGGAGCGACGGTGATCTTCTCGACCCATGTCATCGCCCATGCCGAGAGGCTGTGCGAGCGCATCGCCATCATCGCCGAAGGCAAGGTCGCGTTCGAGGGCAGCGTCGACGACGCCCGCGGCCGCCTTCGCCCGATCGTCCGCCTTCGCACCCGCAGCGGCGACGGCCCGTGGCGCTCGGCCCTGCCGGCTGCGGCCCGGTGCGACAATGGCGAATGGGTTTTCGAGCTTCCCGAGGGCGGACCGGAGCCCTTGCTCAAGGCCTTGCTCGACGGCGGCGCCGGGATCGACACGCTGGCGATCGAGCGGCCCGGGCTTCACGATGCTTTCGTCGCCATCGCCGGGCAGGCGACGGCGCAGGCGATGGACGAGGATAAGGTGCCGCAGGCATGAACGAACTGCTCCGCGCCGCTTTGGTCATCGCCCGGCGGGATTTTGCCGCCACCGTCTTTTCCAAAAGCTTCCTGCTGTTCCTTCTCGCGCCCTTGTTCCCGGTGATGATCGGGCTGATCTTCGGCGGCCTGACCATGACCGCCGGAAGGGGCGATCTGCCGACCGTCGCGGTCGTCGCCGGCGAACAGGATTTCGCCGCGCTCGCCGCGGCTCACGAGCGGGCCCAGTCGGCTTTTCGCGGCGCTCCGATGGTTCAGCTGAGGCGAGTGGAACCGGCGCCCGACCCGGACTCGCTTCGCCGGCGTCTCCTAGCCTCGGAAGACCGGCCGGTGATCGCGGTGCTCGAAGGCGGGCTTGCCCACCCGCGCCTCACCGGCGGCGTTCGCCCCGACGGCAGCGCCGCCGGCCAGCTGGCGCTGATGATCGACCATGCGCGGCGCACGGCCGCAGGTCCGGACGCGCAGGCGATTCCGCTGGTCGTCAGCCACACCGGCCGGTCGAGTGCGGTCGTCGCCTCGCAGCGCACGCTGACCGCCCGAGCCGGCCAGGCGGCGCTGTTCGTCCTCACCATCCTGCTTGCGACCATGCTGCTGTCGCAGCTGATCGAGGAGAAATCGAACAAGATCATCGAAGTGCTCGCCGCCGCCGTCCCGATCGGCGCCATCTTCCTTGGCAAATTGCTCGCCATGCTGACCATGTCGCTGCTCGGCATCGCCGTCTGGGTCGCGGCCGGGGCTGCGGCGGTCGCCTTGATTGCCGAGCAGGGCCTCGCTTCGCTTCCGCCGCCGGCAGTCGGCTGGCCGGTCTTCCTGTCGATGGCGGTCGTCTATTTCGCCATGAGCTATCTCTTGCTCGGCGCGATCTTCCTGGGCGTCGGCGGCCACGCCTCGACCGCGCGCGAGGTGCAGACCCTGTCGATGCCGGTGACCATGGCGCAGATCCTGGTGTTCGCCTTCGCCTCGCTGGCGATCGGCGATCCGGACGGCGC
>DATLGC010000042.1:0-3699 GCA_035540655.1 Sphingomicrobium sp.
TGCTGTCTCTGGTTCGAAGCGCGGCCGAAGCGGCGGTCGCCGAAAGCGCCTTCCCCGACCTCGCGGCCTCGCCGCGCGACGTCGAGTTGTCGATCAAATTGGCCGGCGACATCGAAGTCCAGGCGCTCAACGCCCAGTGGCGCGGCAAGGACAGAGCGACCAACGTCCTGTCCTTCCCACTGGCTTCGGAAGCGGAATTGCACCGGTCAAAGGTTGCCGGACCGCAAATCTTGCTTGGCGACATAATCCTTGCCCGCGGCGTCTGCGCGGCGGAAGCGGCCGAAAAAGCAATCCCGCTCGAGCATCACGCCGCCCACCTTGCCGCCCACGGCACGCTTCATCTGCTCGGCCACGACCATCAGGACGAGACCGGCGCCGAGGACATGGAGCGGCGCGAGATCCTGGCCCTCGCCCGCCTCGGGATTGCCGATCCCTATGGGAACGCCGGCTGATGGCGACCCAGCACGACGAGCGCGGTTCGCGGCTGTGGCGCGGGATGCGCTCGCTGCTGTTCGGCGAGGACAGCGAGCCGACCCTTCGCGACCAGATCGAGGAGGCGATCGAGGAAGCCGAGGTGGCGAGGCCGGTGGCCGGCGACCTTTCGCCGCACGAGCGGCAGATGCTCAGGAACCTGCTGCACTTCGGCGACCAGACCGCCGGCGACATTTGCGTCACTCGCGGCGAGATCATCGCGGTTCCTTCGAGCATCGGCTTCGACGATCTCGTCCGCGCCTTCGCCGACGCCGGCCACAGCCGCCTGCCGGTCTATGACGACAGCCTCGATCAGGTCGTCGGCATGATCCACATCAAGGACGTGTTCGTCGCCAACGTCGACCCGAGCCGGGACCGCGCGATCGCCTCGCTGATGCGCACGCCCTTGTTCGTCCCCGAATCGATGGGCGTGATCGAGCTTCTGGCGCGAATGCGCGCCGGACGGGTCCACCTAGCCATCGTCGTCGACGAGTTCGGCGGCACCGAGGGGCTGGTGACCATCGAGGACGTCGTCGAGGAGATCGTCGGCGAAATCGAGGACGAGCATGACGAAGCCGAAGGCGGAATGCTCACCCGGATCGACGACGGATTGTGGGAGGCTGACGCCCTGATCGAGCTCGACGAGCTCGCCGCCTCGGTCGACCAAAGGCTGACCTGGGAAGAGGATGAGGTCGACACCTTGGGCGGCCTCGTCTTCCTGCTCGCCGGCCACATCCCCGAGCGCGGCGAATGCGTCCACCACCCGTCGGGCTGGAAGCTCGAGGCGATGGATTCCGACCCGCGCCGAATCCTGCGAGTCCGCCTCCACGCGCCGGACGAGGCGGAGGCACGAAAATAGCGAATCCTCCTCGAGATTGTCTCGGGGAGGGGGACCATGCGAAGCATGGTGGAGGGGCCATGCTCAAGGACATTGCACCTAAACCGCGACGGCAAACTACCGCCAGAGCGCGATCGCTTCGGCGCAACATGACGCTGCCCGAAATCATCCTTTGGCACTGGCTGCGCCAGCGGCCGGGCGGCCTCAAATTTCGCCGGCAACATCCCACCGGCCCAAATGTGCTCGACTTCTTCTGCAGCGATGCTCGGATGGCGATAGAAGTGGACAGCGAAGCGCACTCCCGGGGAAGTCGGCCGTCGCGAGATGCCGCTCGTGACGAATGGTTGCGCAAGGCTGGAATTCACACACTGAGCATACCGGCCATCGACGTGATCAACGATGCTGATGCGGTCCTTCGGTGGGTTGTTGTTGAAGCGTCAGCGCGGCTGCCCCTCCACCATCCGGCTGCGCCGGCTGGTCCCCCTCCCCGAGCCGAGCTCGAGGAGGATTGATCACTCCCTCGCGAACAGCTTGCCCGGATCCGCCATCGCCTTGAACTCGAGCGCATTGCCGGCCGGGTCGAGCAAAAACATCGTCGCCTGCTCGCCGGGCTCGCCGGCGAAACGGACGGTCGGCGGAATGACGAACTCGATCCCCGCCTCCTCGAGGCGCCGGGCCAGAGCCTTCCATTCGCCGATCGCCAGCACCAGCCCGAAATGCGGCACCGGCACTTCGTCACCGTCGACCGGGTTCGTCGTCCGCGCCTTGACCGCCTCGGGCGCGAGATGGGCGACGATTTGATGGCCGTGCAGGTCGAAGTCGACCCAATGGTCGGCGCTGCGCCCTTCGCGGCAGCCGAGCAGGCCGCCGTAGAAGGCCCGAGCGGCGGCGAGGTCGTCGACCGGAAAGGCGAGGTGGAAGGGCGGCAGGCTCATCGCTTCGCTTTGTCATTGCGACCCGGAGCTTGTCGAGGGGGAAGCAAGTCCTTCATCGCAGGATGGATCGCTCGATTGCCCGGTTTGGAACTCCGGCAACCCGCTTTTGGTTCAGCCACGACATGTCATGGGATATTCCACGTGCCCAGTGAATTGGCCGGCCGCCGTATCCTGCTCGTCGAGGACTCGCCCGTCGTTGCCGAGCTTGCTCAGGAAATGCTCGAGGAGCTCGGCTGCATCGTCGTCGGCCCCGCCGGGAACCTGGCCACGGCGAGGATCCTCGCCGAAACGGAGGCGATCGACGCCGGGCTCATCGACGTCCGGATCCGGGGTGATAAGTCCTTCGCCATCTGCGACATCCTCGCCGCCCGGCGCCTGCCGTTCATCCTGACCAGCGGCTATGCCGACTGGGCGGTTGCGGAAAAATGGCGCGATTCCGCCAGGTTGCCCAAGCCTTATGCGCTGCCGGACCTCGAGCGCGCGCTGGTGGAGTTGCTCGCCGAGGCGCCGAATTGACGTCGCGTGGCGCGGTAACCGCAAGCGTCACGACAAAGCATCTGTGCCGAAACGAAGGGCACCGCCCCGCGGCTGCTTCGTTTCGGCCGCATGAGTGGAGATCGCATTGTTGCCGTGGGATTGCTCACCGAGCAGGAGCTGCACCTGCTCGGCGCCGGCTTCGATCGCGTCTGGCCGGTTGATCAGGCCCCCTGCTTCGAAGGCCTGCTGGCGGCAATCGATGAAGCCGACCGGAAGCTTTGGCGCGAGCGCAACGAAGGGCGCGATGCCCCCCAGGGCCAAGGCTGAATTCGCGCCGCGAGCCAAACACTCGCTACTGGGCGATTGCGATTGAAAACTTTCGCCCGGCAAACGTTTCAAAGGGGATGAAGACCTTCCAGCTCCTCTACTTTCGCGAGAGCGTCCTCGCCCAGGCCGAGGAGGTCCAGGTTCGCGATGTGCTCGAAGCGATCGAAAAGGCGACCGGCCAGCCCGCCGACATTCGGGTGGAGATATGGTCCGGCAATCGCCGCGTGGGAATCATCGGCCCCTCGCCGTGCAGCTGCATAAGATCAACAGGCGAGTGTCCCATCTATATCCATTGCGGCCAGTCCGCGGCTCTGCGACACTCGCTTCACCGGCAATGGGGGGCGGCCATGAGCAGCTTCGGTTATCTTTCGGTCCTGCTTTCTATCATCATCGGCCTCGCCGTGACGCAAATCCTGCAGGGCATGCGCGCGCTGATGCTCGCCCGCGAAACGGCCCGACTCTTTGTCCCGTCGCTGATATGGGCAGTCGTGCTGCTCCTGATCGCGACACAGATGTGGTGGTCGTCGTTCGGCCTGCGGGATCACACCGAATGGACGTTCGGACTTTATGGCCTGATCCTTCTCCAGATCGGCCTGTTTTATCTGGCCTGTGGGCTCGTGCTGCCGGACCTCAGCCCTGAGAAAATCGACC
>DATLGC010000043.1:0-2177 GCA_035540655.1 Sphingomicrobium sp.
CCCCTCCCCTGAAGGGGAGGGGAGAGAACCCGCCGTGGCTCTGGTCGAGAAATAATTGATGGTGGTTCGGCGGCCTTCGGCATCCTCGCCGTAGTGTCTTAAACAAAACATCAGCAGCCGGTCGTTGTGCTTGCGGCGCCAGCCGATCAGCTTGCCGCCGACGAAGCAGGGGACGAGATAGCCGTGGATGGCGCGCTCGAGGGCGATGTCCTTGAGCCGCGCGACGCCGCAGTCGAGCGCGGCTTCCCAGGCTCGGCGGAAGCATTCGGCCTGAGGGTGGCGGCGGAGCTGATAGGCGCCCTCGGGGGCCATGTTGACCATCGCCGCGGCTCGGCTGACCGAGCCGGTGTCGGCGAGCGCGGCGATGAAGGCGCGCTGGCGATCCGGGGTCCAGCCGTCGTGGCGGGCGCATTTGCGCGGGACGGGGGTGAAGTCGGGGAGCGGCGGGCGATCGGCCGCGGCGATTGGGGTGCGGTTCCTCATCGGCCAGCTTGAGGCAGAAAATTTCCAAATAGGACAGGGAAAAATCGCGGCGGAGGGGGCGGCGTGCCGCGCCCCGGCGCGGAATTCGCCGGCGGGGCCGTGACTCCGGGCGGCAAATCGCGCAAGCTCCGGGGGTTGACCGCGAAAGGGGCGAAAGCAGGAATGGCTCGGGGGCAGCTCGGCAATCACGGCACCAGGCCAGCGCCGGCGGAGCCGCGGCGGCCGCTTCTGCCCGGCCAGCGCGCCGACGGAACGCTCGATTTTTCGGCGATGCTGGCGGTCGCCGACCTGATGCCCGCGATGGTCGCCTTCGTCGACCGCGACCTTCGCTACCGCTTCGTCAACAAGCCTTATGCCGAATGGCACGATCTGCCCCGCTCGCAGATCCTCGGCCGGACGATGCGCGAAGTCATCGGCGAGAAGGCATTCGTCGACCGCCGGCCGATGCTCGAGGCGACGCTGAAGGGGGAGCGGCAATATTTCGCCGCCGGCTACGACCATCCCCGGCGCGGGCCGCTCGCCCTGCAGATCGACTATGTTCCGTGGATCGAGCCGGGCGGCGCGGTCAGCGGCATCATCATCCTGCTCGCCGACATCACCGAGCAGCGGGCGGCCGAGCGGGCGCTTCGCGAAAGCGAGGCGCGGTTCCGCAGGATCGCCAACCAGGCGCCGGTGCTGATGTGGGTGACGCGGCTCGACCGGGCGCGCGACTTCGTCAACGACGCCTATATGGAATTCACCGGCCTGCCCGACGAGGAGGCGCGGACGCTCGACTGGCGGACCCGGATCCACCCCGACGATGTCGAGCGGATCGTCGCCGAATCGATCGCCGGCGAAAAGACCCTGCAGCCATTCTCGCTCGAGGGGCGATACCGCAATTCGGAAGGCGAATATCGCTGGCTGAAAAGCGTGTCGGCGCCGCGCTTCGGTCCGGACGGCGAGCATGTCGGCTTCATCGGCACGGCGACCGACATCACGCTGGTCAAGGAAGCCGAGCTCAAGCTTCGCGACCTGGTCCGCGAGCGCACCCGCAAGCTGGCCGAATCCGAGGCGCAGTTCCGGGCGATCTTCGACGCGGTTCTGGAAGTGCTGGTGCTGATGGACACCGAGGGCACGATCCTCCAGCTCAACCGCAAGCGCGAGGTGTGGCGCCACCCGAGCGGCCATGAATCGATCGGCAAGAAGATCTGGGACGCGCCGACCCTCCAGGCCTATCCCCAGCATATTCCGCTGATGAAGCGGGCGGTCGAGACCGCGGCCCGCGGCGAGCTGTTCACCGCCGAGGTGAAGATGGAGCGGGAAGGCGTGCCGACCGCCTATCTCGACGTCGTCACCCAGCCGGTCCGCGACGAGGCCGGAACGATCATCTATCTGCTGTTCGAGGCGCGCGACGTGACCGACCTCAAGGCGGCCCAGGAGCAGCTTCGCCAAAGCCAGAAGATGGAGGCGCTCGGCCAGCTGACCGGCGGGATCGCCCACGACTTCAACAATCTGCTCACCGTTGTCGTCGGCGGGCTCGACCTCATCGCCAAGCGCGTCGAGGACGAGAAGCTCAGCCGCTACGCCAACAATGCGCTGGCGGCGGCCGAGCGCGGCGCGAGGCTGACCGGCCAGCTGCTCGCCTTCAGCCGGGTGCAGCGGCTCGAGGTTCGGCCGGTGCACATCGCGCCATTGATCGACAATATGCGCGCGCT
>DATLGC010000044.1:0-2011 GCA_035540655.1 Sphingomicrobium sp.
CCTCCTGCGCCGACGGCCTCGAGCAATATTGCCAGAACGGCTGGACGGCGACCTACAATTCGCCGACCGCCGACCCGCCCGGCCACACGCTCGGCGGCTACTCGCAGCGAATCGTCGTCAACGACCGCTTCGTCCTGAAGATCAGCCACCCCGAGGACCAGCTGGCCGCGGTCGCGCCGCTGCTGTGCGCCGGAATCACCACTTACTCGCCGCTTCGCCACTGGCAGGCCGGGCCGGGCAAGAAAGTCGGAATCGTCGGCATCGGCGGGCTCGGCCACATGGGCATCAAGCTGGCGCACGCGATGGGCGCCCACACGGTCGCCTTCACCACATCCGAGAGCAAGCGCGATGACGCGCTTCGGCTCGGCGCCGACGAGGTCGTCATCTCGCGCGACTCGGAGGAGATGGCGAGGCACGCCGGCAGCTTCGACTTCATCCTCGACACCGTAGCGGCAAGCCACGACCTCGATTCCTTCACCCAGCTGCTGAAGCGCGACGGCACCTTGTGCCTCGTCGGAGTGCCCGAAAACCCGCACCCCTCGCCCAGCGTCGGAGTGCTGATCTTCGGCAGGCGATCGATCGCCGGATCGCTGATCGGCGGCCTTCCCGAGACCCAGGAAATGCTCGATTTCTGCGCCGAGAAAGGAATCGTCGCCGACATCGAGATGATCACCGCGGACGAGATCGACCAGGCCTATGACCGGATGGTCCGAAGCGACGTCAAATATCGATTCGTCATCGACAACGCCTCGCTGGCCGGAGCCGAGCCGGCCAAGCCGCACGTCCGCGTGCCGGGCTGAGGGGAGAACCGCTCGAACTGCGCCGAGCCGCACCGATCGCAAGCCCGCTCGAGCTTCTCCGCGGCCGGCCACCGGCTATGCTGGCCGCCATGGAGACGAAGCGATGAGCTGGCACATTGCCCGGGCCGAAGCCCTGGCCGACCCCGAAGGCGCGAGGCGCAAGGCGCTGGCGAAGCTCCAGGGGCTGGCCGAGCTCGACGACCCCGAAAGCCTGGTCGTACCGATCCTGATCGACGCTTTGCTGATGGCCGAATCCTATCGCGGCGCGCGCCACCAGATCACCTTCCTTCCCGAGCTGACCAGGAGCGTCGACCGGCTGCTGCGCGAGCTGACGATCGTCGAGAAGACCAAGGAGTGGGCGAGCTCGTAAGGCGCGCCGTCGGCAAGCAAGAGGCCGCGCAGCATCTCTGCCGTGCGGCCTTTGCCTTCAGGTCACGGTCAGGCCCGGGTCAGAGCAGCAGGTCGATGATCCGGTGAACCAGCTGCGTGCGCGGGTCGACGACGTAGATGACGTTGTTGCGATAGATATAGCGATAATCGTCGTCGAGCGCGTAGCGGTCGCGCAGCGTCACCGGGATGGTTCCGTAGGGCGTATAGTAACGGTAACCGGCAGGGACGCGCTGGCCTTCGCGGAACAGCCGCCTCGCCTGCCCAGGAGGCAGGCAGCCGTTGGCCTTCATAGCCAGGCCGAGCGGGCACCAGTTCGAGCCATGCACCCAGCGCGCCTCGACGCGGTCGTCGACGCCGTTGCGGTTGCGGTCGATCCACCGTTCGCGATGGTCCGGAATGCCGTTGCGGTTGATGTCGGCGAAGCCGCGGTGATCAACATGGATTTTGGCCGCAGCTGCGCCCTTCCCCTTGCCGCGCGGCTGCGCGTCGGCCGGCCATCCGAGTGCAAGCACCAAACCAGCAACGGCGGTCGTCATAACGCTCTTCATCGCTCGTCTCCCTTCCTCACTGGACTGAAGCAGGCGGCTGCCTCCTTTCGGCAATGCAACGATTGAGCCAACCTCCTGTTTCCCGCCGGTTTCATGATACAGCATAACTGGCATGAGCGCAGCCCAATTGCGGCGGTTGCCCGGCCCGGCGCTCCGGTCTAGAGCGCCCGCGAACCCAAGCGCCGGCTTCCCGGCGCGCTTCCACAGCAGATAGAGGAAAGCCCCAAGTCCATGGCCCGCAGGAAAATCGCGCTGATCGGCGCCGGAATGATC
>DATLGC010000045.1:0-11794 GCA_035540655.1 Sphingomicrobium sp.
GGGTGGCCCTTGGCGAGGTCGGCGGCGTGGGCGGCGAGCTTGTAGGTGACGACGCCGACCTTGACGTCGTCGCGGTCGGGAAGGCCGAGGTGCTCCTTGGGCGTGACGTAGCAGAGCATCGCCGTGCCGAACCAGCCGATCATCGCCGCGCCGATGCCGCTGGTGATATGGTCGTAGCCGGGGGCGACGTCGGTGACGAGGGGGCCGAGCGTGTAGAAGGGCGCCTCGCCGCAGACCTCGAGCTGGCGGTCCATATTCTCCTTGATCTTGTGCATCGGCACGTGGCCGGGGCCCTCGATCATCACCTGGACGTCGTGCGCCCAGGCTGTCTTGGTCAGCTCGCCAAGCGTGTACAGCTCGGCGAACTGCGCCTCGTCATTGGCGTCGGCGATGCTGCCGGGGCGAAGGCCGTCGCCCAATGAGAAGGCGATGTCATAGGCCTTCATGATCTCGCAAATCTCGTCGAACCGCTCGTAGAGGAAAGACTCCTTGTGGTGAGCGAGGCACCACTTGGCCATGATCGAGCCGCCGCGGCTGACGATTCCGGTCACGCGGTTCGCGTCGAGCGGGACGTAGGGCAGGCGCACCCCGGCGTGGATAGTGAAATAGTCGACGCCCTGCTCGGCCTGCTCAATCAAAGTGTCGCGGTAGACTTCCCAAGTGAGGTCCTCGGCCACCCCGCCGACCTTCTCCAGCGCCTGGTAGATGGGGACGGTACCGATCGGCACCGGCGAGTTGCGGATGATCCATTCGCGGGTGTCGTGGATGTTTCGGCCGGTGCTGAGGTCCATGACCGTGTCGGCGCCCCAGCGGATCGCCCAGACCATCTTGTCGACTTCCGAAGCGACGTCGCTGGCGACCGCCGAATTGCCGATATTGGCGTTGATTTTGACGAGGAAGTTGCGGCCGATCGCCATCGGCTCGCTTTCGGGGTGGTTGATGTTGACGGGGATGATGGCGCGGCCGCGGGCGACCTCGTCGCGGACGAATTCGGGGGTGATATAGTCGGGGATGCTCGCGCCGAAGGATTCGCCGTCCCTCGCTTCCGCGAGGGCAAGCGCGCGCTCCCGGCCCATGTTTTCGCGGACCGCGACATATTCCATCTCGGGCGTGACGATGCCGCGGCGTGCGTAGTGCATCTGCGTCACGTTCGATCCCGGCCTGGCGCGAAGCACGGTCTTGCGGACGTTGGGGAAGGGGGCGACGCGTCCTTTGTGATCCGCCTCGTCAAGCGAGGCGGTGGCGCGAGCGGTCGGTCCGCGCTGGCCGTTGTCCTCGGGCCGCACCTCGCGCTGGGCGACTTCCTCGACGTCGCGCCGGCCGCGGATCCACTCGCGGCGCAACTCCGGCAGACCGGCCATGATGTCGATCCGCGCTTCGGGGTCGCTGTAGGGGCCGCTGGTGTCGTAGAGGATGACCGGCGGCTCGCCGGACGAGGGCTCGAGGTCGACGGCGCGCATGGCTACGCGCACACCATCGCGGCCTTCTACATGGATCTTGCGGCTGCCCCGGATCGGGCCGGTGGTGACTCGCAGCTGCGCTGCGCCCCCTCCACCATGCTCCGCACGGTCCCCCTCCCCGTTTCGGGGAGGATCCAGTTCGGTTCTTATTGGCGAATCGGCCATCGGGCACTCTTTCTCCCTACGCCCGTGTCAACGGGATCAGGTTCGGCGGGTCGCCGGCTCGTGCCAGCCTCTCAAGCGCCGCTCAGCGCTCCCCCGGGGAGATCATGTCTTAGGCGCCCGGCGCGGCTCGCGCCAGTGGCCTAGCGGCCGGCCGGCTGCTGCTCGGCGGCGCTGAGCGTGCCGTCCTTGTTGGAGTCGAGCTGGTCGAAGGCGGCGAGCATCGGCCGGCTGAACTCGTCGAGGCTGATCTTGCGGTCCTTGTTCGAATCGAGCCGCTGAAGGGTCGCGTCGACCGGAGTCGGCCTGGGCGGCGGCGCGCTCGCCTTGAACTCGGCGATGCTGAGCATGCCGTCCTTGTTCGCGTCCAGCCTGGCGAATTCCTCCTCGAGCCGCCGCGCGAGGGCGGCCGCCGCTTCCTCGGCGACCCTGGCGTTGGCCGCCTCGATCTCGGACCGATCGAGCGTTCCGTCGCCGTTCCTGTCCATCGCCTTGAAGCGCGATTCGAGGCCGGCGCTGAGCTCCGAGCGCGACGGCGGAGGGGTGGATGCGGCTTCCTGGGCGGAACCGGCGGCGGCCGAGGCCGCGGCAACGAATGCGGCGCAAGGCAGGGCAACGGTAACGGCGAATTTCATGAACACTCCCTTTGCTTGCGGGCCTGATCCGCCCTGCGAGCTTGCCCGCCGATGAACGGCGCGGGTGGGAGCGGTCAGCCGTGCGGTTTGTCCCAATGGTCGAGCGCCGGGCCGAGCGCCTGCTTCATCGGCGACAGCCAGGCTTCGTAATGGCGCCAGTAATCGACTCCGTCGCGGTTGATCGGGCGGCGCACCTGCTCGGCGCTCGGAGTGCGGACCGCCCGCGTGTTGCGATGGAAATCGAGGCAGGCGGGGTCGAAGGGAACGCCGATGAAGTCGAGCAGCCGCCGGACCTCGCCTTCCGGGTCGTCGATCAGCCGTTCGTTGATCACCCGGTGGACTGCGCCGGGCTGGACCTCGTCGATGTGGCGCATGAACCGCCAGTAGTCGCGGTAGAAGGCGCCGACCGAGTCGAGGCTGTAGGAGAAGCCGACGCCCATCGCGTAATTCTGTTTGAAGTTGGAAAAGCCGCAGGCCATCGGATGGCGGCGGGCGTCGATGATCCTGGCGTTGGGCAAAGCGAGGCGGATCAGCCCGATGTTCATCCAGTTGGCCGGAAGCTTGTCGACGAAATAGGGCTTGCCGGTCAGCCGGAACGGCCGGGTGCGCTCGACATATTCCTCGCCGATCCCGGCAAGCGCCTTGTCGTCGAGCAGTGCCACCTCGTCGAAGGCGCTGCGGCCGTTGACCGCGCCCTTGCGGGCAAGCCGGTCCCACAGCTGCTGCATCACGGTGATCTCGGTCGTGCCCTCGATCAGCGGATGGCTGGCGAGGATCTGCTCGACAAGAGTCGATCCGGACCGGTGCAGTCCGAGCACGAAGATCGGGTCGGAAGCCGGAAAGCCGGCCCCGGAACGCCGGTCGAACAGAGCGCCGGTGAAGCCGGCGATGGCGCTGTCGACAAAGCGGGTCGCATATCTCTGTTCGGGGGGAAAGCCCTTGGCCCGCAGGGCGTTGCCGGCCGAATAATGGCGGAACGAGCGCTGATACTGGCCGCGGTCCTCAAAGGCCTGGCCGAGCGCGAAATGGAAATGCAGCGCGTCCACGTCGCTCAGCTTTTTCTTCAGCGCCCGGCGCATCGCCGCGATGTCGTCGTCGGAGAAGCGAAAGGATTTGAAATTGGCCAGCGTCCACCAGCCTTCGCCATAGGCCGGCCTGACCTTGATCGCCTCCCGAAGCGCGGCGACCGCATCGCCGAACCTGCCGACGGTCTTGAGCGCGTCGCCGAGAGTCTTCCACAGCGCCGGGTTGCGCGGCTGCATGCGCAGCAGGTCCTCATAAATCGCGATCTGGCGGTCATGGACTCCGAGGAACCCGTAGGCGGCGGCCTCCATCGACCGGACATCGAAGCTGCCCCGCATGGCCCGGGGCAAAGTCTCGATCTCCTTTAGCAGGGCCTCGGCCCCGACATGGTTCTGCAAATGGTGGAGCAAAGCGAAATACCGGGCGGGCGAGCGATCGGCATCGGCCGCCCGGCGAAGCAGGACGGTCGCTTCCTCGATCCTTTGCCCATCGGCCGCGATTTCGGCGAGCTTGGCGAGCACCCCGGCATCGTCGGGATCCTCCAGCAGCCGCTCGCGGAGCAGCCGCTTTGCCTCGATCACATCGCCGCCGCGAAGCGCCGCGACCGCGAAATCGAGCGTCAGCCTCGACCTCCCGGCGGAAAACAGCCGGCTGGTCGCGACGTGGCCGTTCAACGCCGGGTCCCCGCCACCTGCGCGCCCGGGCCGATTCCGGCGGCGCGCATTTCGGCCGGGCTGACCACGCCGTCCTTGTCGGTGTCGAGCCGGTCGAAATTCTGCAGAGTCACGGTGCGATATTCGACCTGGCCGATCTGCTGGTCGCGGTTGAGGTCGAAGCGGCCGATCATCGCCCCGGCCTGCGACGGCGGAGCGGCCATCGGCAGGCGCGAAAATTCCTCCATGCTCAGCTGGCCGTCGCGATTGACGTCGAGCTCGGCGAACAAGGCGCGGCGGCGCGCCTGCTGGCGGGCGGCCAGCGTCGCGCGCTCGAACTGCTCGATTTCGGTCTTGGTCACGATTCCGTTCCTGTCGGCGTCCATCTTGCGGAATTCCGTGTCCATGTCGGCGATGAACTGGGCCCGGGACACCGGCCGGGGCCCGGCTGCGGCGGGGCTCGCCGGGCCAGGGCGCGCGGCCTGGGTTTGAGCCGCCTGCGGCTGGGCGGACGGCTGCGCCGAGGCGGATTGCGCGGCAGCGGCGGACGCGGTCACCGCGATCAGAGCGCGGCGGGGCGAGAAGACAAGCAGAGGAATTCGCAAGGCAGCCTCCCTGGCTGAGACGGTAACGTCCCGGAAATATCGCCTCATTGTAAGCAACGGCGAAGATGAATGGGCGTCAAATCTCGATCCGGAGAGGAAAAACTGGCTCCAAAATGAATTAATCTCCGTTTGTAATTTGGGTTCTCGCCGTTGCAACTGCCCCTCGGCAATGGCGACTTCGTTCCTGCTCAGCCAGGCTCGGCGCTCCGCACGTGTCGATTTGCGTGCGGCCTGCGGCGTTCTCTTGAAGCGCATCGCCTCGGATCGGTTTCGATGTCCGCAGCAAAGGGGTCTTTCATGATACGCAAAAGTTTATTTCTAGCGGGCTCGGCAGTCGCGCTTGGCGCGGCGCTGTCCTTCTCGGCTCCCGCCGCCGCGCAGTCCGTCTGCCTGCTGGCGCCGTCGCCGGGCACGACAGGCGGAGCGACCGCCAATTATTACAGCGCGCTGGCCTGCGGCCCCTATGCAACCGCCGACGGGCATGGAACCACCGCTGTCGGTTACTATGCCACCGCCACCGGCAGGCATGGAACGGCGCTTGGCCAATTTGCCTATGCGACGGGCGCCGAATCGATCGCGATCGGCGCCCATACCGACGCGACCGGAGAGAATTCGAGCGCGGTCGGAGTCAGCGCCTCGGCGACCGGCGACAATTCGACCGCCGTCGGCCAGGGCGCCGAGGCATCGGGCGAGAATTCGACCGCCGTCGGCCAGGGCGCCTATGCGTCGGCGCTCAACTCGACCGCCGTCGGCCAGGCGGCTTATGCGACCGGCGTGTCGTCGAGCGCATTCGGCCAGGGCGCGTCCGCGACCGGGTCCTTCTCGACCGCGCTCGGCCATGGCACCGACTCGAGCGGAATAGGCGGGACGGCGGTTGGCGCCTTCGCCAATTCGTCGGGCGTCATTTCGACAGCGGTCGGGACGGCCGCTTATGCCTCGGGCACTTTCTCCACGGCCGTCGGATCTTACGCATCGGCGACCGGTGAATATGCGCAGGCCTTCGGCACCGGCGCCGAGGCGGACGGCGACGATTCGCTGGCCGTCGGCTTCGTCGCCGTCGCCAGCGGCGATCAGTCGACCGCGCTTGGCAACCAGTCGGTCGCGGGTCATTTCAATTCGGTCGCATTGGGCCATGGCACAGCGACGACCGCCGACAACCAGGTCCATGTCGGCGGCCGGACAATCGCGGGCGTGAACGACGGCTTGATCGCCGCCGGATCGGACGAAGCCGTGACCGGCGGCCAGATCCACACGATCATGACCAACCAGGCGGCGACCGACGCCGCCCAGGACGCGCAGCTCGCGGCGCTCATCGCCGCATCGTCGGACGACCTCTATATCGACATCAACAGCGCCGGCGCACCCGCTCTGGCTTCCGGCGTGGACGCAATCGCCATCGGCGGCGATTCGGTGGCGTCGGGCGCGGCAAGCATCGCCATCGGCGAGGGCGCGACTGCGATCCATGCCAATTCGGTGGCCCTGGGCGCGGGCACAACGACGACCGGCGACAACCAGGTCAATGTCGGCGGCCGGGTGGTGACCAACGCGGCCAATGGCGCGGTGAACGCCACGTCCACCGACCTGGTCACCGGGCAGCAATTGTTCGCGACAAACGAGAATGTCGCTGCGCTTCAGGCCCAGAACGCGACTCAGGCGACCCAGATCTCCGCGCTTCAGGCCATGGACGCGCAGCAGAACACGCGGCTGACCAACCTGGAAGCGCTGGCGGTCGAATTCGACGACCGGCTCGACCGGGTCGATCGCCGGTCGAGCGCCGGAACCGCCGTGGCGATCGCCATGGGCGGATCGGCGTTCCTGCCGAACAACTCGTTCAACCTGAACGGCAACGTCGGCTATTATAACCGCGCCTGGGCGGCGGCGCTCAACCTCGCCGCCCTGATCGGCCCGAACGCGGCGGTCAACGCCGGTCTCGGCTACGGCTTCAACCGGGGTGGAAAGCTCGGCGCTCGGGTCGGCTTCACGCTCGGCCTTGGCGGCGCTGCCGCGATGATGCCGCCGCCTCCGCCGCCGCCTCCGCCGCCTCCGCCGCCGCTTCCGGCGACTCGGACCTGCCCGGACGGAACGGTGGTCCTGGCGACGGATCCCTGCCCGGTTCCGCCGCCTCCTCCGCCGCCTCCGCCGCCTCTGCCGGAGCGTGGCTAGAGTGAAGACAATTGAAGCAAGCTGTTTTGGATCGATCGGGATTGCCGGCCTTCGGCCCGGCGCTCAAACAAGGAGAATTGCGATGCGTATGACGAAACTCTTCACGGCGGGCTCGCGCTCGGCGCTCGGTGCAGCACTGGTGGCCGGCGGGGCAGCGTTGACCGCCGTCTCGATGTCGGCTCCCGCCGCCGCGCAGTCCGTCTGCCTGCTGGCGCCATCGCCGGGCACGACGGGCGGGGCGACCGCCAATTATTACAGCGCGCTGGCCTGCGGTGAGAACGCAACCGCCGACGGGCATGGAACCACCGCCGTCGGCTATTACGCCACCGCCACCGGCAGGCACGGGACCGCGCTTGGCCAGTTTGCCTATGCGACGGGCGCGGAATCGATCGCGATCGGCGCCCACACCGACGCGACCGGAGAGAATTCGAGCGCGGTCGGAGTCAGCGCCTCGGCGACCGGCGACAATTCGACCGCCGTCGGCCAGGACGCCGAGGCATCGGGCGACAATTCGACCGCCGTCGGCCAGGCCGCCGTCGCGTCGGCCGACAATTCGACCGCCGTCGGCCAGGCGGCATATGCCACCGGCGTGTCGTCGAGCGCATTCGGACAGGGCGCCTCCGCGACCGGCGCCTTCTCGAGCGCATTCGGCGCAGGCTCCGACGCCAGCGGGTTGGGCTCGACCGCCGTCGGCGTCTTTGCCAATTCCTCGGGGTATCTTTCGACCGCTATCGGAGCGGCGGCCAATGCCTCGGGCACTTACTCCACGGCCGTTGGTTCCTATGCGTCGGCGACCGGCGATAGCGCGCAGGCCTTCGGCACCGGCGCCCAGGCGGACGGCGACGATTCGCTGGCCGTCGGCTTCGTCGCCGTCGCCAGCGGCGACCAGTCGACCGCGCTTGGCAACCAGTCGATCGCAAGCCACTATAATTCGGTCGCATTGGGCCATGGCACAGCGACGACCGCCGACAACCAGGTGCACGTCGGCGGCCGGACCATCGCGGGCGTGAATGACGGCTTGATCGCCGCCGGATCGGACGAGGCGGTGACCGGCGGTCAGATTCACACGATGATGACCAACCAGGCTGCAACCGATGCCGGCCAGGATGCGCAGATCGCGGCGCTGGCCGCGGCCTCGGCGGACAATATCTACATCGACATCAACAGCAGCGGAGCACCTGCGCTGGCTTCCGGGGCGGGCGGGATCGCCATCGGCGGCGATTCGCTGGCGGCCGGAGTCAACAGCGTCGCCATCGGAGAGGGCGCGACAGCGACCCATGCCAATTCGGTGGCCCTGGGCGCGGGCACCGCGACGACCGGCGACAACCAGGTCAATGTCGGCGGCCGGGTGGTGACCAACGCGGCCAACGGCGCGGTGAACGCCACGTCCACCGACCTGGTCACCGGGCAGCAATTGTTCGCCACCAACCAGAATGTCACGGCGCTTCAGACCCAGAACGCAACTCAGGCGGGCCAGATCGCCGCGCTGCAGACATCGGACACGCAGCAGAACACGCGCCTGACCAACCTGGAAACGCTGGCGGTCGAATTCGACGACCGGCTCGATCGAATCGATGATCGGTCGAGAGCCGGAACGGCCGTGGCGATCGCCATGGGTGGCGCGATGTTCCTGCCGGACAAGACCTTCAACCTGACCGGCAACGTCGGCTACTATCGTCGGGCTACGGCCGCCGCGATCAATGTCGGCGCGATGATCGGCGACAGCGCCGCGGTCAACGCCGGCGTCGGTAAGGGCTTCAACAAGGGCGGCAAGGTCGGCGCCCGCGCTGGCTTCACCGTCGGCTGGTAAGGCCGAAAGCATTGCTGGAGGACGGGCGGCATGAAAGTGCCGCCCGTTTTCTTTGCGCACACCCTTTCCAGCCGGCCGCGTCGGCGGCATTCACGGGCGCATGCGAATGCTGACGCATCTCGATCGGCTCGAAGCCGAGAGCATCCACATCATGCGCGAGACCGTCGCTGAGGCGGAGCGGCCGGTGCTGCTCTATTCGATCGGCAAGGATTCGGCGGTGATGCTGCACCTGGCGAAAAAAGCCTTCTTTCCAGCGCCGCTGCCCTTTCCGCTGCTTCACGTCGACACGACCTGGAAGTTCCAGGACATGTATGCGCTTCGCGACAAGGTCGCCGCGCAGCCGGGCATCGAGCTCATCATCCACAAGAACCAGGAGGCCGAGGCCAAGGGCATCAACCCATTCGACCACGGCGCGTCGCATACCGACTTGTGGAAGACCGAAGGCCTCAAGCAGGCGATCGATCGGCACGGGTTCGACGCGGCCTTCGGCGGCGCCCGCCGCGACGAGGAAAAGAGCCGGGCCAAGGAGCGGGTGTTCAGCTTCCGGACGGCGAGCCACCGCTGGGACCCAAAGCGGCAAAGGCCGGAGGTCTGGTCGCTGTACAATGCGCGCAAGAACCGCGGCGAGAGCATCCGGGTCTTCCCATTGTCCAACTGGACCGAGCTCGACGTGTGGACCTACATCCTTCGCGAGAAGATCGAGATCGTCCCGCTCTACCTCGCCGCCGAGCGGCCGACGGTCGAGCGCGACGGAATGATCCTGATGGTCGATGACGAGCGCATGCGGCTGTTGCCCGGCGAGCAGGTCGAGCGCCGGAAGGTGCGGTTCCGGACGCTTGGCTGCTATCCGCTGTCCGGGGCGATCGAGAGCAACGCCGAGACGGTCGAGGACATCATCGCCGAGACGTTGCGGACGACCAGCTCCGAGCGGCAGGGCCGGGCGATCGACCGCGACGCAGGCAGCGCAAGCATGGAGAAGAAGAAGCAGGAGGGCTATTTTTGACGCGCCGAGTCATGCCCAGCGTGACGAAGCGTCAACCCCCGCGCAGGCTGGGGTCGATGGCCGAGCGCATAGAAAAGGTGGATTCCCGCTTTCGCGGGAATGACGATATGCACAAATGAGCAGGCCCCAAACCGACATCCGCGACTGGCTTCGCGCCCAGGAGCAAAAGGGGCTGCTGCGCTTCATCACCTGCGGCAGCGTCGACGACGGCAAGTCGACCCTGATCGGCCGGCTGCTCCACGACAGCAGGCAAGTGTTCGACGACCAGCTGGCGAGCCTCGAGCAGGACAGCAGGCGGATTGGAACCCAGCAGGGGGCGCTCGACTTCGCGCTTCTCGTCGACGGGCTGTCGGCCGAGCGCGAGCAGGGCATCACCATCGACGTCGCCTATCGCTTTTTCTCGAGCGACAAGCGCAAATATATCGTCGCCGACACGCCCGGACACGAGCAATATACGCGCAACATGGTGACCGGCGCGTCGAGCGCCGACCTCGCCGTCCTGCTGGTCGACGCGGGGCGGGGCGTGCTCACCCAGACCCGCCGCCATTCCTTTCTCGCCCGGCTGCTTGGAATCCGCCGCTTCGTCGTCGCGGTGACCAAGATGGACCTGGTGGATTACGACCGAGCCGCGTTCGAGGCGGTCTGCGCCGATTATCGGCTGTTCGCCGAGCGAGTCGGAATCGCCGACTGGACCGCGATCCCGGTCTCGGGCCTTCGCGGCGACAATGTCATCGAGCGCGGCGAGCGGATGGGCTGGCATGACGGCCCGACGCTGATCGAATATCTCGACACGGTGCCGATCGATACCGCCGCCGACGCCGCCAGGCCGATGCGGCTGCCGGTGCAATGGGTAGCGCGCCCCGACCAGAGCTTTCGCGGCTATGCCGGCCAGATCGCGTCGGGAGCAGTCCGGCCGGGCGACGAGGTGCGAATCCTGCCGTCTGGCCGGACGACGAAGGTCGCGCGGATCGTCAGCAGCGGCGGCGACCTCGATGAGGCGGTCGCCGGCCAGTCGGTGACCCTGACCCTCGCCGACGAGGTCGATTGCTCGCGCGGCTGCGTGATCGCCGCGGCCGCCGACCCGCCGCAAGCCGCCGACCAGTTCGAGGCGACCATCGTCTGGATGGACGAGCAGGAATTGCTACCCGGCCGCGGCTATTGGCTCAAGCTCGGCACCCAATGCGTGACGGCGACCGTCCAGCCGCCCAAATATGAGATCAACGTCAACAGCCTCGAGCATCTCGCCGCCAAGACGCTCGGCCTGAACGCGATCGGAGTCGCCGAAATCGCGACCGACCGGGACATCGTCTTCGAGCCTTATGATGAGGGCGGCCCAGGCCCGAACCGGGCGCTCGGCGGGTTCATCCTGATCGACAAGTTGAGCAACGCCACCGTCGCTTGCGGGATGATCCATTTCGCCCTGCGGCGCTCGCTCAACGTCCATCGCCAGCATCTCGACGTCAGCCGCGAAGTGCACGCGCGGATCAAGGGGCAAAGGCCGGTGGTGCTGTGGTTCACCGGCCTGTCGGGCGCCGGCAAGTCGACCATCGCCAATCTGGTCGAAAAGAAGCTGGTCGCGCAGGGCAGGCACACCTTCCTGCTCGACGGCGACAATATCCGCCACGGGCTCAATCGCGACCTCGGCTTCACCGATGCCGACCGGATCGAGAATATCCGCCGGATCGGCGAGGTCGCGCGGCTGATGGCCGATGCCGGGCTGATCGTCCTTGCCGCCTTCATCTCACCGTTCCGGGCGGAGCGCGAGATGGTGCGCAAGATGCTTCCGCCAGGCGAGTTCGTCGAAATCTTCATCGACGTGCCGATCGAGGAAGCCGAGCGCCGCGACGGCAAGGGCCTATACGCCAAGGCGCGATCCGGCGAGATTCGCAACTTCACCGGCATCGACAGCCCCTACGAGCCGCCCGAGCGGCCGGACATCAGGATCGACGCGGCGGCAATGAGCGCCGAGGAGGCGGCCGAGGCGATTGTCGAGCAGGTTCGGACAGGCGGAGTTGTGTAAATTCCGTCTTCGTCATGCTGAACTTGTTTCAGCATCCATTGCGGAGAGGCAGAGCGGATGGGAAAAATGGACCCTGAAACAGGTTCAGGGTGACGTTGGTCAGTCGCCCGTGCCCGGCTCGGGCGAGAAATATTTGTCGTACTTGCCTTCTTCGCCCTTGTGCTCGTCGGCGTCGGCGGGGCTGTCCTTCTTGCGGGTGATGTTGGGCCACTGGGCGGAGAAGGTGGTGTTTAGCTCGAGCCATTTTTCGAGGCCGGATT
>DATLGC010000046.1:0-5080 GCA_035540655.1 Sphingomicrobium sp.
GTCCACGGCTGCGCTCGGCGCGGATCGCCGAGCGCGGTCGCGACCGCGTGAAGATTGGCTCGAACGTCGTCGAGCGAGCCTGTCGGCGCAAGCTCGATCGTCTGGATGTTCATTCGGCGGGCAATCAGGCCCGTCGCCCGGCCGCCGCCACCCATGGTGAGGATCAGGTCCGGCTTTTTCGCCAGTACCTGCTCGATCGAGCCTCGGTTCGAATGGTGCCTTCGCGCTTGCCGCCACAGAGGTGATTCCAGCGGATCCTGCGATAGATAGCTGACACTGGCGATTTCGTGCGGGCGCGCCAGAAGCAGCAGATATTCGTCGGTGCACAGGTTGAGCGAGGCAATGCTAGCGGCGAGAAGCAAGGCGGATTCCGGCATGGATGCTCCTTCCTTCGGTGCGATAGCCGATCACCTCCTGGTAGCGCTTGTCGAACATGTTCGCGGCGCGAATTGAGAGGTCGGCATTCTCGCTGACCTTGAAGCTTACTCTGGCGCCCGCCAGCCAGAATGAGCGGAGGCGGACCGGGGTCGCGGGCCAGCTGTCGAAATCCATGTCTCGGCTCGCACCCGAAAAACCGATCGACAGCCCGTAGGTCAGGCGGCCGCGGTTGCCGTCGGCGGCGATCGCCCCGCTGTGGCGGGGCCGGCGAAGCTCGCGGATCGGGCTGGAACCGAGCGCGCCTGGTTCGGTGGCATCGAGATAGGCGTAATGAGCGGTGAGCCGCAGGGCCCCGCCAGGGGTCCAGCCGATCTCCGCCTCGATGCCCGATCGGCGGCTTGTCTCTTCCCGGTTGGCGGTGGTCGAAAGGAAGGTCGAGCCGTCGAACAGATCGACGATCTCATCGCGCAAACGCTGCCGGTACCAGCTTATGGCGCCTCCGACCGGCCCGTTCAAATAACGCAGCCCGAGCTCGACCCCGCGCGAGCTTTCGGGCTTCAGGTCCGGATTGCCGACAAAGCTGCCGGGAAAGAAACCGTACAGGTCGAAGAAGGTCGGCTGGGCAACGCCCTCGCCGTAGGAACCGGCAAGGGCGAAGCCGCCGCCAAGCTTGGCGAGGAGCGACGCGCGCAGGCTGGTCGCGTCATGGAAGCGATTGAATCGGTCGTGCCTCACCGCCACGCCGCCGTGAAGCGGACCCAAGCTACTGCGCCACTCGACCGTCAGCGACTGGTGGGATCGATCGCGCTCCTGATTGGAAAAGCCGCCGTAGATGATGTCGCGCGCGCGAAATTGCTCAGCTTCATGGTCGGCCGCCGCGATGAAACGATGCGCGACGCTCTCGGTCGACAGCCGACGTTCGACCTGCCCGCCGAGCGTCCAGCGCCCGCCGCGCGTTCGGTTGATCTCGTTTTCCGCCAGTAGGTTGCGGTTGGAGGAGCCGAGCAGGGTCGCGAAGAGCTGGCCCGCCCAGGGCGAGCTGTCGTAACCGAAGCGGCTCCACACTCGCCCTGCGGCCAGCCGGTTGCGGCTGCTGTCGAGCGTGTCGGCGCGGCGGAAGGTGACGGGATTGAAGCCGTCGAACTCGCTTCGGCCGCTGAGCAGCAAGGCAGCGGCGCCAAGCTCGACCCCGGACGAGACCGCCACGCTCCCTCGCACTCGGGCAGACAGGTTGCGATAGCCGTCGCGGTCGCCGCTCCCGTCGAAGCTGTCGATGCCGCTCGCCTTCTGCCAGCCGATCGCCGCGGCGGTATTCGTGCTGCTCGAACGAAGCGACGCCGAAGCTGTCGCTCGCCAAAACCCGAACGAGCCCGTCTCGGTCGCCGCCGCGAATTCGGCTCGATCCGCATTCACCCCATTGACGGCGATGACGCCGCCGATTGCCTCTGAGCCCCACAGCGCCGATTGCGGCCCGCGCACCACTTCGATCCGTGAAGCGATATCGGCGTTGAGCAGCTCAAAACGCGGCTGGTTCCCCGAGGCCGGGTCGTTGACCCGGATGCCGTCGATGAACAGCAAAGTGTGATTGGCCTCGGCACCGCGGATCCGCACCTGCGTCAGGGAACCGGCCGGCCCGGAGGTCGACACGGAGGTAGATGGGACTAGCCGCAGAAAGGCAGGGAGGAGCGGCTCTCCCAGCCGCTTTATCCGCGCTTCGTCGATCACGCTGACCGTGGCGGCGCTTTCGTCCTGCTCGGACGGAGCGCGCGAGGCGGTGATGACGATGTCGTTGTCGGCAATGAATGCTTCGAGCATGGATTTCCCCCTGTTGACGATGTCGTCACAGAGGGGGTGCGCCGCGAATGAGCGGCGAGCCCGACCACGCCCCGCGGCTGGTCCCGGCCGGGGAAACGGACGACGGACCGTGGCAAGTGTCTGACTCCCCGGCTTGCCGGGTAACAGTTGCGGGCACAGCGCCGGATTTGCACCGGCTTCCTTCTTGGCCGGCAGCCGTGACTGCCGGACCTCGGTCCTGCGGCTCGGCTAGGAGCGTGGACGCGACCTTGTCAAGCGGCGGACCTTACCCTAGATGCGCGCGACACATTCTTTGGCGCTGGTCGGAAACCAGCCCTAACCCAAGGAAATTGAAATGAAGTCCGGTACCCACCCCGATTATCACATGATCACCGTCCAGATGACGGACGGAACGACCTTCGTCACCCGCTCGACCTGGGGCAAGGAAGGCGACACGCTGCAGCTCGAGATCGACCCGAAGGTTCATCCGGCGTGGACCGGCGGCAAGTCGACGATGCTCGACAGCGGCGGCCAGGTCGCGCGCTTCAACAAGCGCTTCGGTGGGCTCACCCTCGGCAAGAAGTAACCCGTGGCCAGCGTTGCTCCGACGCTTGAGACGGAGCGGCTGATCCTTCGCCATTACCGCAAGGAAGACTTCCGCCCGCACTTGGCGATCGTCGGCGATCCCGAGGTAATGGCCCATTTCGCCGGTCCGCTGGGCGAGGAGGATTGCTGGCGGCGGATCGCCGCCTCGGTCGGGCAATGGTCGCTGTGCGGCTTCGGCGGCTGGGCCGTCCTCCGCAAGAGCGACGACAAATTGGTCGGCACCGCGAGCCTGTTCAACGCCTGGCGCGCGCTCGAGCCGGTGTTTGGCGAGGAGCCCGAGATGGGCTGGATCTTCGCCACGGAGGTCCACGGCCAGGGCATCGCCGGCGAGGCCTGTCGTGCAGTGCTCGGCTGGGCCGATGCCAACCTCCAGCCGACGACGATCTGGGCGATCATTGCGCCGTCCAACCAGCCATCGTTCAAACTCGCGGAGCGTCTCGGCTTCGAACGCCTCCGCGACACCGTCTACAATGACGAAGCGACCGCGGTCCTGAAGCGGCCGCCGCAAGGAGTAGCGGAAGCGGAAGACTAACGGCTGCTTTCAGTTCGGCGCGGCTTGCTTGCCTGTGGACTGGTATAGCGCACTGAGGCAGATGATCGACCGTCTATAGTGAGGGCAGGAGGGATCCATGCTGCCGAGCCGATTGCCTCAAATTGCTCTTCTCCTGATCTTATGGCTGGGCAGCCCAGCTTTCGCTCGGCAAGCGGCCGACCGCCTCGTGCTGATGACCCAATATGAAGTAAAGTTTCAGGACGAAGAACGCTTCCGTGAATATCTGGATCAGCGGGTTCAGGCAGCAACGCAGGCGGGTCTGGCGCCAGAGCGCGGCTGGGTGGTCCTTAGGGCAGACAATGTCTGGCTGGTGCTCCAGCCCATTCCTTCCCTGGCCGCTGTCGGGGATGGCGATTTTCTTGCCACTTTAGTGGCTGGGACTCCGGGAGAGGGCGTTCTCGGAGCCGCTCGGGCTAGGCTAGCGGAGGTGGACTTCGCCGCGGCAAGCCGGATCATTTCAGGACCGGCGTCGATGCGCCACAGCCCGGCGGCAGCTGCTCCGGCCAACTTCGCATTCGTGCAGGAGTTTCGCATGATTCCAGGAGCCGAAAGGAGCTCGGAAGAGTTCGTTGCCTTTCTCCGAGAGATCAATCTGCCATATCGGTACGAGAGCCATCTGCCGGTCATAGGGCCGCAATTGGTGGTCGGGATCGTCTGGCCGGACGATCTGGGTCGCTATTATAGGGACTTTTCTCCGGCTGTCTTCGCGCAGCGCTATGCCGCTCGGTACGGGCCGCTTAGCCAGCGCCTCCGGAGTCGCATGCGAGAGGTGACGACGCGGCTCTATTCCGTTCAGCACGCTTATTCCTATCCCGCAATTCCGCATTGATGCCGCGGAGGGGTGAGCCCTTTTCGCTCGACGCTGAGACAGGAAGGCTAGAAGGCCGGAATCCCGGTAATCGCCCTCCCGAGAATCAGCGCGTGCACGTCGTGCGTGCCCTCATAGGTGTTAACCGTCTCGAGGTTGGCGGCGTGTCGCATCACCTGGAATTCCGCACTGATGCCATTGCCGCCGTGCATGTCGCGGGCCGTCCGCGCAATCTCCAGCGCCTTGCCCACATTGTTGCGTTTGAGCATGCTGATCGTCTCGGGGATGAGGACGCCCTCGTCGAGGCGGCGGCCGACGCGCAGCGCGGCCTGAAGCCCGAGTGTGATCTCGGTGACCATGTTGGCGAGCTTCAATTGCACCAGCTGGTTGGAGGCGAGGGGGCGGCCGAACTGCTTGCGGTCGAGCGTGTACTGGCGGGCGGCGTGGTAGCAGGCCTCGGCCGCGCCCATCGATCCCCAGCCGATTCCGTAACGGGCGCGGTTGAGGCAGCCGAACGGGCCCTTCAGCCCCTCGACGTTGGGCAGCAGAGCGTCCTCGCCGACCTCGACATTGTCCATCACCACCTCGCCGGTGATCGAGGCGCGGAGCGATAGCTTTTCGCGGATCTTGGGGGCGCTGAGGCCCTTGAGGCCCTTGTCGAGGACGAAGCCGCGGATCCTGCCGCCGTGCGCCTCGGACTTGGCCCAGATGACGAAGACGTCGGCGATCGGCGAATTGCTGATCCACATCTTGGTGCCGGTCAGGCGGTAGCCGCCGTCGACCTTGTCGGCGCGGGTGCGCATCGCGCCGGGATCGGAGCCGGCGTCGGGCTCGGTGAGGCCGAAGCAGCCGACCAGCTCGCCGGTGGCGAGGCGGGGCAGATATTTGCGCCTTTGCTCCTCGCTGCCGTAAGCGTGGATCGGGTACATCACCAGGCTCGA
>DATLGC010000047.1:0-3489 GCA_035540655.1 Sphingomicrobium sp.
CCATGAAGTTGATCGCGTCGGGAGTCGCCATCTGCGCCGGGATGACGAGATCGCCCTCATTCTCGCGGTCGTCGTCGTCGACCAGGATGAACATCCGCCCGTTGCGCGCCTCGTCGATGATCGCCTCCGGCCCGACGAGGACGTTGGCAGCGCCGCCGTCGAGCAGCCTTTCCAGCCGCATCAAGGTATCGGCGGTCGGGTTCCAGTCGGGCTGCCCGAGCTTGCGCAGCGAGTTGGGATGAAGGCCGGCGGCGCGGGCAAGTCCGGACCGGCTCGCTGCGCCGGCATCGACGAGTGCGGAGATGCGCTCGATCAGGGTCGTGCTCATGAGTCGCGCCGCTAATCACATTCAAATGTGATTGCAAGCTTCCCCTAGCATCATTCTATTGGGCTCTCGCGGCATGCATCCGCTGCAGATAGCGGGCGATGACATCGACCTCGACATTGAACTGTCGTCCCAGACGCACATCGTCCAGCGTCGTGTGCTGCGCCGTATGGGGGATGACGTTGACGGTGAAGCAAGTGGTGACGCCTCGATCCTCAACCGAGTTCACCGTCAGCGACACGCCGTCGAGCGCGATCGAGCCCCTGGCGGCAATTCCCGAGCCGATTTCCCGTGGCACTTCCAGCGTGAGCGCAAGCGAGCCGCCAACCGGATTGGAGGAGACGATCGTCGCAACCGCATCGACATGGCCCATGACGATATGGCCGCCGAGCTCGTCGCCGAGGCGGAGCGACCGCTCGAGGTTGAGCCGGGCGCCTTCCCGCCACAGTCCCTCGGCGGTACGCGAGCGCGTTTCCCCGGAGACATCGACGGCGAACCAGTCATCGCCCTTGTCGACGACGGTCAGGCAGACGCCCGAGCAGGCGATCGAGGCGCCGAGATCGACGCTCGCCAGGTCGTAGCCGCAGCTTATGTGCAGCCGCAGGTCGCCGCGCTGCTCGGCTCGAACGACGGTGCCGACGTCGGTGACGATCCCGGTGAACATGGCCGCCGCGCCTAGCCTTCCCGGGACCGCTCGTAAACTTCGAGCCGGTCGACTCCGAGCCGCCGCTCCTCGGCGAGGCGCCAGCGGCCATGGGCGTCGCCGATCGCGTCGAGCCCGATATAGCCGAACGAGGACTTGCCCTCGCCGACGATGATCGGCGCCCGGTAGATCAGGATTCGGTCGACGAGGTCGGCCGAGAGGAAAGCGGTGGCGGTCGCCGATCCGCCTTCGACCAGCAGGTCGTTGACGTCATGAAGTCGCGACACATCCTGCGGAGAAGACAGGGTTTCCCAGCCGTAGACGGGTTCGCCGCGAGTGAGCAGGGCGCGCCTCGGCGATGCCTGTTCCAGCCCCGGCAGCCGCACGTCGAGCCGGGGCTGGTCGGCGAGATAGGTGCCGCGGCCGACCAGGATCATGTCGGCTCGCGCCCGTTCGAGATGGACGTGGGCCCGGGCGTCCTCGCCGGTGATCCATTTCGATTCGCCCGAGGGAAGCGCAATCTTGCCGTCGATCGACAAAGCGAGCTTCAGCGTGATTCGCGGCCGCCCAAGGCGCAACCTCGTAAGATAGCCGGCGAGCGAATTTGCCGCCGCCTTGCGGCCGATTCCGAGCTTCACCGCAATGCCGGCTTCGCGCAGTCGGCCTATGCCCCGGCCGGCGGTGCGCGGGTCCGGATCCTTCAGAGCTACTACCACCCGCTCGGGCTGAGCCTTGGCGAGAAGATCGGCGCAGGCAGGGCCGCGCGGACTGTCATGGGCGCAGGGCTCGAGGGTGACGAAGACGGTCGAGCCTTCTGCCTTGCTTCCAGCCTCGCTGAGCGCGACCGCTTCGGCATGGGGGCGGCCGCCCGGCGCGGTCGCACCGCGGCCGACGACCGCGCCGTCCCGGACGATAACGCAGCCGACGTTTGGATTGGGCGCCGTGCTGCCGCGGGCAGCGTCGCCCAGGGCAATGGCTTCGGCCATGAAGCGCGCGCCGCTATTCAATTCCAAGCTTGTTCTGCAGCCTCTGGAACTGGCGCTGTCGCTCGGCCGCCATCTCTTCCCGGCGCGCCTGCCGTTCCGCGGCTTCGGCCATGATCTGTTCGTCGGTGCGATTTTCGGGAAAGCTTTCGACCCACACCACCCGCGGCGGCGGCGCTGTGTTGATCTTCGAATCGATGAAGAATTCGAAGACGATGATGGCCGTCACCAGGATCGCAAGGCCGAGGCCGATCACCTGCTCGCGGCTGCGATGGCGCATGAAGGCGCGCAAATCGGCGAAGGCGGCACGGGGACCGACGGGACGAGGAAACCAGGGCATTGGGCGAGAAGATAGGGCTGGCGACCGTCCGGTGCCAGCCCCGTAGACTTGCGAGGTTCAGTCGTTGAGCTCGAAGCGCAAGGACACCACCGTCGACGAGGCGGTTGGCCGGCCGTCCTCGGTCGCCGGGCGGTAACGCCACTGGGCGATGATGTGACGCCGCGCCGCTTCGAGGAAGGCTCGGTCGGCATGTCCGACCGGATCGACGGAGGTCACCCGCCCATTCTCGTCGATGGTCAGGCGAAGCCGAAGGGTCGCCTCCTCGCCCCTTTCCAGCTTGGACTGCGGATAAGGCGGCCGCACCGCATGGGCCGGAGTGGCGAAGCGCGGACCGGTCCGAACCGGGTCGAGCTTGGGTTGGGGCTGGGGCTGGGGCTGCGGAAGCGGCTCGACCCGGGGGCCGATGGGGCCAGGCTCGAAGCCTGGTATCGGCATTGGCCTTTGGTCGATCAGGGGGTCAGCGGGCCCCGGGACCGGCACGATTGGGCGCGGCCGGTCGATCACCGAGCTGCGGGGCTCGGGCCGCGCCTGTTCGGGCACCGGCTCTGGCGGGGGGTCGTTCGGCACGGGGATCGGCTGAACCACGATCGGCGGGTCGAATATCTTTTTCGGCAGGTCCATCTTGGCAGTCATGACTGCTGCAATGACGACCGCGTGCCCGGCAATGATGGGAGAGAGTGCGCGAGGGTTTCGGCGGCGCTCGGCGAAGGGGGGAACGGGAGCGTAAACGGCCACTGGACCACTCCTCCAGTTGAGATGTTGATGTTACAACATCACATGAGTAAACGCAAGCTAATTCGCTCCGGTTCCCTAACGATTAATTCTATCGCCGGGCAGCGGCGGCGAGGCGCCCGACCGATCTTTCCTTGCCGATCCGGTCGAGGAGAGCCGCCATTTCCGGGCCGCTTTCCCGCCCGGTCAGCGCCAGCCGAAGCGGCATGAACAAGGCGCGCCCCTTGCGGCCGGTGGTCTTCTTGAGCGTGTCGGAAAGCGCATTCCACGGCGAGTCCGCCCAGTCGAGGCGCTCGGCAATCGTGGCGGCCTCACGGACCAGCGCGCGATCGTCGTGACTGAGCGGCGGAGGGTCGATGTCGCCGTCGAGTATCGGCAGCCATTGCTCGGCCTCGATGACTCGCGCGAGGTTCGGCCGGAGAAGCTGCCATTCGGCTTCGCCGATTGCCTCCGGAAGCCGGTCGCG
>DATLGC010000048.1:0-2746 GCA_035540655.1 Sphingomicrobium sp.
GCCGCGGATGTCGGCCGGAGCCACCTCGGAAATATAAGCGGGGGAAAGGACGCTTGCCGCCCCGACCGCCATTCCTCCCATGATTCGCGCAATGACGAACACCATTTGCGACGGTGCGAAGCCCTGGACCAGAGCGCCGACCACGAACAGCACGGCCGCCATCATCATCACGTTCCGGCGGCCGAACAGGTCGGCAAGCCGGCCGGCGCTGAAGGCGCCGATGAAGCATCCGATGAGAAGCGAGCCGACGGTGAAGCCGAGCCCGCCTTCGGCGAGGTTGAAGGCGGTGCGAAGGCCTTCCTGCGTCCCGTTGACCGCGCCGCTGTCGTAGCCGAACAGGAACCCGCCGATCGTCGCGACGGCGACGATGGCGCCGATGAAGCCCATATTGGCGCGACGTGCTGTCGTATCGACAACACCGGCGCCCGGCCCCCTTGAAGTCGCTGCCATTCTGCTCTCCCCTCTACTCTCGCAACTGGAAGCCACGCTTCCCGGCTTGCGCTCGTGAAAATCAATAAAGGAACATCGGCATATTCTCGATGCGCTGCAGCCTCGCTCGGTACAGCGCCGGATCGTAAAGGCTGTCGACGTCGACGAACTTGCTGCCTTGCTCGAGCGTGTCGATCGGCACGTGCGTGTAATTCCCGTCCTTCAACGCGACCATTCGTCCAGCCTCGCCGCGTGACAGCAGTTGCACCGCAAGTCCGCCGAACGCGAGGCCGACCATCCGGTCCATCGCGTCCGGCACGCCAGCGCGCATCAGATAGGCGAGTTCCTGGACAACGGTTCCGGAGCCGAGCTTGTCCTTGACGTGGCGAGCCAGCCGGCGGCTGACGCTTGCCTCCCCGCGATCGCTGCCTGGCAGCGACCGCTCGGCGGCTGCCTGATCTTCCTCCCCGGCGATCGACGCGCCTTCGGAAATCACGCACATGGCGTAGCCGGCGTCGCTGTCGGCTTTGTCCCTGGCGAGCAGCGGCAGAAGCAGGTCGAGGTCGGCCGGCACCTCGGCAATCACCGTTCGGTCGACCTGCGCCAGGAAGCCGGCCAGCAAGGCGGTCTCGCCGCTCCGCCGGCCGAACAGCTCGATGATTCCGATCCGCTCGTGGCTTCCGACAGTCGTTCGCAAGGCATTGATCGCCTCGACCGAGCGGCTGACCGCAGTCGAAAAGCCGATCGAATAGTCGGTGCCGAACACGTCATTGTCCATGGTCTTGGGGACGGAGATGACCGGGAAGCCCTGGCGAGCGAGATGCGCCGAGAAACGGAGCGTTCCGTCGCCGCCAAGGGTGACCATCGCACCGACACCAAGGCGCTCCAGCACGCGCAGCACCTGGCCCGTCTGATCATTGTCGCCGATGGTCCGCGGATCGACACGTGACGTATGAAGGATGGTGCCGCCCCTTCGGTCGATTCCGCGCACCGACTGACGGCTGAGCTCGCGGCAATTCTCTTCAACGGAAAGGGGATCGTCCGGATCGATGGCGAGCACGCCCTGCCAGCCGCGCCGGAAGCCAAGCACGTCCCAGCCAAGGTCGCTGGCCGACAGAGTGATCGAGCGAATGCACGCGTTGAGGCCCGGGACGTCGCCGCCGCCTGTCAGAATGCCGAGCCTCACGGTTCATTTCTCCAGTTCATGCGGCGTCCCGCTGCTCGATCCGCGCAAGCGCTTCGCCATGGCTCGGGAAATTGAGCGCGCAGCCGCCGACGAAACGATCGACATCATCCATGTCAATCCGGCTTACCTCCGGACCCGGCGGACGCAATCGGCTTTCGCCTGGATAATTGCCATAGCCGCCGAGCAGGCAGTGCCAGCTGAGCGGCGGATAGATGTCGGCGATCCCCTGCCGATGAATTTCCTCGGCCAGGTCGGCGCCGGTAAACCAGGCGGTGATGATCGCCTTGAGGCTGTCCGACAGACGGTCATGGCCGGTCGCATCGCGCCAATAGTCGGTGTCCGCGCGAAGGGCGGTGCGGTAGTGGCAGACGATATAGTCGCGAATGCCTTCGTACCGGCGCTCGATCGCGGCGTTGAACGAGTCCCGCGCATTGTCGTCCCACGCGTCGAGAAATCCGTCGACGGTTTGCAGGACTATGTGCAGGGCGGTCGCCTCCAGGGGTTCGAGAAAGCCCTGGGCGAGGCCGATCGCGAGGCAGTTGCGCACCCAGCTGCGTTCCACGCGGCCGCATTTCATCGTCAGGTGCCGAACCTCGGCATCGGGCGGAAGGCCGCAATGATCGCGAAGCTCGGCCGCAGCATCCTCCGCATCGAGGTAGCGCGATGAATAGACATAGCCGTTGCCGACGCGGCTGGTCAGCGGGATGTGCCAGATCCAGCCGGCGGATTTGGCGGTCGCGGTGGTCTGCGCCCGCGATCCCTTGGCGGGAACCGGCGTGGGGGTGACCACGGCTCGGTCGTTGAACAGATTGCAGGCGAAGGAAAGATGCGGCTCCTTCAACGCCTGCTCGATGATCGTGGCCCGAAAGCCGCTGGCGTCGACGAACAGATCGGCTTCGAAACGACGCCCGTCGTCCGACACGAGCGCGGCGACATCGCCGTTCGCGCCGAGCTCGACGTCGGCGATCGTCGCCTGCTCGTGGCGCACGCCGCGGCCGATCGCGATGTCGCGCAAGGTTACGCCGACCAGGCCGGCATCGAAATGATAGCCGTAGCCGATGCGAAAGGGGAAGTTGGCCGGTGCGACCGGCGCTCGGCCTTCGCGGGCGATCCGCGTCGTGAGATAGAAGG
>DATLGC010000049.1:0-6130 GCA_035540655.1 Sphingomicrobium sp.
CGGCACTGGAAATGCGGGTAGGCGATGTAGTTCAGCATGCCCTGGCTCTTCGCTCCGACCTTGATCACCCGGCAGCGGTAGTTTCCGTTGGGGATCGGCGAACCGGCGATGGCGGCGTCGGGCTGAAGCAGCGCCCCTTCGCGGGCGATCGCGTCCGAATGACCGGCGGCCTGGGCATCGCGAAGCGCCGCGACGAAGGTCGAGCGCCAGTCGCGAAGCCGGTCGCGGTCGTGCGCGGTGGCGACCTGCCGCCAGTCGCGCGCGGGCTGGGAGATGACCGAGCCGCCGGCCGGCTGCATCGCCGCGCAGGCCGGCAAGGCGAGACAGGCGATGAGCAAGGCGGACCGCATCGCCCTAGCCTAAGCCGCAGTCCAGCCGCCGTCCATGCTGAGATTGGCGCCGGTGATCGAGCCCGCCTCGTCGCGGCACAGGAAGAGTGCGAGCGCGGCGACTTCTTCCGGGGCGACGAAGCGCTTGGTCGGCTGGGCGGCCAGAAGGACGTCGTTCATCACCTGATCGCGGGTTAGGCCGCGCGCCTTCATCGTGTCGGGGATCTGGTTTTCCACCAGTGGGGTCCAGACATATCCGGGCGAGATGCAATTGACCGTGATTCCGTCGCGCGCGGCTTCGAGCGCGATGGTCTTGGTGAAGCCGGCGACCCCGTGCTTGGCGGCGACATAGGCCGACTTGTTGGGCGAGGCGACCAGGCTGTGGGCGCTCGCCGTGTTGATGATCCGGCCCCAGCCTCTGGCCCGCATCGCCGGAAGCGCGAGGCGCGTGGTGTGGAACACGGCCGACAGGTTGATGGCGAGGATCGCGTCCCATTTCTCGACCGGGAAGCTTTCGACCGGCGAGACATGCTGGATGCCGGCATTGTTGACCAGCACGTCGGGCGGGCCAAGCTCGGCCGAGCAGCGATCGACCATCGCCGCGATGGCGTTGGAATCGGACATGTCGGCGCCGTCGTGGACAGCGCCGAGCTCATCGCAAAGCCGATCGATGTCCTCGGCTTTGCCGAAGCCGTTGATCATCACTTTTGCGCCTTCGGCGGCGATCGCCCGGGCGATCGCGAGGCCGATGCCGGATGTGGAGCCGGTGACCAGCGCCGTCTTGCCTGAAAGAATCATCGCCCGCGGCTAGCGCCGAGCCGGCGGTAATTGCAACCACGCCGCCTGTCCGAGCATTGGGCGTCGCAGCAGGAGACAGGCATATGGTGCGGCTCGGAGGCCAGGATCCCAGCGGCAATTTTCTCGACCGCACCGGGCGCGGAGGAAGGGGTTTCGGCGGCGGCCGCGGCGGCGGGATGGGCGGACTTGGCTTCGGGCTGCTGCTCCATTTTGTCGGCCGGCGTTTCGGCATCGTCGGAGTGCTGGCTCTGTTGCTCGGCTTTTGCGCATTGAGCACGCTCGGCACAGGCGGGCTTCTCGGCGATGGCGGCGGCGGCACGCAGCGGCTGGAAGCGACCGGCGGCCAGTCGCGGCTCGACCCGCACATGCGCGAATTCCTGCCCCGCGTTCTCGGTTCGACCGAGAGGGTGTGGACCGAGATATTCGCCGCCGCCGGCGCCCGCTACCGGCCGACGACGATGGTCGCTTATTCCAATTACGACCAGTCGGGCTGCGGCGCGGCGCAGTCGGCGATGGGGCCGTTCTACTGCCCGACCGACCAGCGCATCTACATCGATCCGACCTTCTTCACCGAGCTGTCGACCCGCTTCGGAGCGCCCGGCGATTTCGCCATGGCCTATGTCATCGCCCACGAGGTCGGCCATCATGTCCAGCATCTCGAAGGGACTCTCGCCCGGGTGCAGCGGGCGCAGGCCGGAACCAGCCGGACCCAGGGCAATGCGATGCAGGTCGCGGTGGAGCTTCAGGCCGACTGCTACGCCGGAGTCTGGGCGGCGAGGGCGCGGGACAGCCAGGGCTCGATCCTCGAGCCCGGCGACCTCGAGGAAGGCATGCGGGCGGCCGAGGCGATCGGCGACGACACGTTGCAGCGGCGAAGCCGCGGCCGGGTGGTTCCCGAAAGCTTCACCCACGGCACCGCCGCCCAGCGCCAGGCGGCGCTCCGCCGCGGTTTCGACAGCGGCGACCCGGCGGCCTGCGTCTTCTGACGCCTAGAGCCTGACCAGCATCTTGCCGACGTTCTCGCCGCTGAACAGGCCGAGGAAGGCCTCGGGCATATTCTCCAGGCCCTCGACCACGGTTTCCCTGGATTTGACCGCGCCGCTTGCGATCCAGCCGCCCATGTCGCGGTAGAATTCACCCAGCCGAGGCAGATAGTCGGTGTAGATGAAGCCCTTGAGCAGGATCCGCATGGCGATGATCCGCATGATGTAGCGAAGGCAGGTCGGCTCGGCCGAATTGTAGCCTTCGATCATCCCGCAAATGGCGAAGCGGGCGTCCTTGCGGGCAAGCGCGAGGGCGGCGTCGAGATGGTCGCCGCCGACATTGTCGAAATAGACGTCGATCCCCTTGGGCGCGGCGGCGGCGAGCGATTTGACGATCGGTCCGGCCGTATAGTCGATCGCTTCGTCGGCCCCGAGCGAGCGGACGAAGTCGCACTTGTCCCTGCCCCGCGCCGAGCCGATCACGGTCATGCCTTTGGTCCTGGCGATCTGCACCACCGCCGATCCGACCGCTCCGGCGGCGGCCGAGACGAACAGCACGTCGCCCTCGCGCGCCTGGGCGGCATCGAGCAGCCCGAAATAGGCTGTCGCGCCGGTGAGGCCGAGGTTGCCGAGAAACGCCTGCGGCGGAGCGCCGAGATCGGGAAGTTTATGGGCCGTGTCGGCGGCAATCACCGCTTCGTCGCGCCAGCCTGCCATGTGCAGGACTCGATCGCCGGCAGCAAAGCCGTCGGCTCGGGATTCGACCACTTCGCCGACCGCTCCGCCTTCCATCGGCTCCCCGAGCTTAAACGGCGGGACATAGCTTTTCACGTCGTTCATCCGGCCACGCATGTAGGGATCGACCGAAAGCCACAGGTTGCGCACCCGGATCATGCCGGGGCCGATCGGCGCAAGGCCGGTTTCGCCAAGCGCGAAATTGTCGGCGGTCGGAAGGCCGTTCGGGCGGCTCTTCAAGTGCCAGGCGCGGGCCATCCTCGTCTCCTGCTGAGGGCTGCCCGATAGTCGCGGGCGCGGGCATAGGAAAGGCCCGGCCGCGAAGGGGAGCACGGCCGGGCCTGAAGGGCGGCCCCTAGGGCAGGCCGCCGGTTAACGGTCGCGATAGGTCCCGGAGAAGCTCCGGTCGAGCATGTGCGGCCCGGCCTGGCCCTGGTCCTCGCGCTCGAACAGGGCCCGCTCGCGGCTGTCGTCGCGCCAGCGCTCGCGCGCCTTGTCCGCGGTGAGATCGAGGATCACCTTGTCCTTCTCGACCCGGTCGATGTCGGTGCAGCTCAGCGAATGGTGGGTGCCGCCCGATTCCGGGTCGCTCTTGGTCAGGATGATCCGGTCGCCCGCCACCCGGTCGACGGTCCCGACATGCTGATCGTCGCTTCCGACCACCTCCATATGCTCGCGGATTTGGCCGAGCAGGCCGCGCTTTTGCTGCCGGCGCTGGCGCCAGCCGCCGAAATCCTCCTCGAACCGGGACTGCCGCTCGCGGCAATAATCGTCATAGTCGCGGTCGAGCTCCTCCATGTGGCGGCGGCGCGATTCGGCATATTCGCGGTCGCCGCGATAGCGCTCGCGGGGAGAATCGCCGCCGCGCCCGGCCATGTCGCGATATTGCGGGTCGAAGCGGCCATAGTCGCCGGCCATCGGCCGGTAGGCGCCGCCGTCGTCACCGGTGCCTCCGCCGCTGCGGCCCCAGGCCGTGGCCCGGTCGCTTCCCGGCCCGCCGCCGCGGCGATAGCCGTCGCTGCCGAGCGGCCCGTCGCGCTCGCCGAAGACCCTGTCGACGCCGTAGCGGTCATCGGGATTGGGCTCGTCGCGGCCGCCGCCGAACCAGCCGCCGCGGCCCCGGTCGCGGCCATATTCGCGGCCGCGGTCGTCGCCGCCGCCAAACCAGCCGCCGCCGCCGCCGCGCTCGCGGCCTCGGCCATGTTCGCGGTCGCGGTCGTCGTCGCCGCCGAACCATGAGGCGATTTCGTCGCCGGCGCGGTCGAAGAAGCCGCGCTCGTCGCGGCCGCGATCATCGCCGCCGCCGAACCAGCCGCCGCGCTCGCGGTCGCGGCCCTGATCACGGCCGTAGCGGTCGTCGCGTCCGCGCCCGCGCGGTCCGCCGCGCGTGTCGTAACGGTCATATGCCATAGCTTGTCCTCCCAAGGGATTGCCGGCGGGGCACCGCGCCCCGCGGAACTCGTCTCGTGATTGGAAACGAACAGGCAAAACGGCCGTTCCGAGCCGTGGCGACGGCCCGAGCCGTGGCGCGGGACAGGCGGAAAAGCCCGTCCTGGCGAGCGTTGCATGGGGCGAGTGGCGCGGCTATGGGAGCCGCTCGCCGCCGGCCCGACCCCATCGGGCCGCCCTTTCGGCTGGGGCGCGGGGCTGTAGCTCAGATGGGAGAGCGCTGCAATCGCACTGCAGAGGTCAGGGGTTCGATTCCCCTCAGCTCCACCAGCCCCGGCAGCCATGTCCGGGGGACATGGCGGTTGGGCGCCGAGCCCGTCCACAGCGGCGGTCGAAGCTCGAATGCGCCGGGTCTCTTCACGAAGCTATTCGTCGAAAACGCGCGGGAAGGCCCGGCGAACATGCACGGGCGCGTCGCCGCCAAGCGGCTGCTCGTTGGTGAAACTCGTCTCCCTCGTCCGACGTCGCGGCAGGTCGCCTCGTTTCCACCCCGGAATCCCATATTGGCACAGCAGCAAAACCAAGCTGTTGGCAAGCATTCGGAAATAGTTATAGGTTAACGGGTTTTTAACGATTCGCCGGGGGGCGAGTCCGGGGGGAATCGTCATGTCGAGCACCACATCCTTTACGCACACGCCGCAGGCGAAGGACGACAATTACGCCTTTGTCGAAGACGACATCAGGTCGAACTCGTCGCTATACGACGCGGGAAGCCACACTTTCTTTCTCGACGTGATGGCCAACGACCTTGGCGGCAAGGCCAAGAGCTTGTTCTCGGTCGAGACGGGCGACGGCGACCCGCTGACTTCGGACTACGAGCTTCTCAGCAAGGATGTCGGCGCCAATGGTGTCTCGGACTGGGAGCGCACGTTTAACGGCAACTGGATCCGAATAAAGAACGGCAAGATCGAATATAAGATTGCCGACGATTCAGGAATCCCCGGCCAGGGCCGCAGCGTCGACTCCCTCACCGCCGGGGAAGTTTTCACCGACGAGTTCGTCTATGCGATCCGCCTCGGCAACGGCACGCTCAGCCAGGCTACGGTCAAGATCAACATCACCGGCGCCAACGACGCCGCCACCATCACTGCCGCGGCTGGCGGCGACTATGCCGTGACCGAAGCGGGCGGAGTCGGCAATGGCGCCCCCGGCGACTCGAGCGCAGGCGGAACCCTTGTCGTCAGCGACGCCGATCTCGGCGAAAACAAGTTTCAGGAACCGGCGGCGGCCGCGTTGAATGGGGCCTACGGGACTTTCACCTTCGACCATCTGACGGGGGCATGGACCTACACGATCGACAATAACCGCACGGCGACCGAGTCGCTCATCCAGGGCCAGACCGTCACCGAGACGCTCACCGTGACCTCGCATGACGGAACGGCGACCCATACGATTACGGTGACGGTGAGCGGCGCCAACGACGCTCCGGTGGCGGTGGCCGACGTTGGCTCGGCGGGCGAGAACGAGACCAAGTCGTTCGACGTTCTGGCCAATGACACCGACGTCGATGCCGGCGACAGCAAGACTCTCGACAGCCTCGGCACGGTGACGGTGACCAGCGCCAACGGCACGGTGCACGGGATCGACGCCAGCTCGGCGTTCTCGATCGACGGCGACCAGATCAAGTTCACTCCGGGCAGCCTGTTCGACGCGCTGGACTTCGACGACACCGCGACGGTGGTCGTCAACTACACGATGAAGGACGGCCAGGGCGCGTCCTCGTCGAGCAGCCTGACCGTGACGGTGAGCGGCGCCAACGACGCCGCGGCGATCGCCGTCGATTCGACCGTCACCGACGACCGCTCGGTGAGCGAGGCCGGCGGTGTCGCCAACGGC
>DATLGC010000050.1:0-2782 GCA_035540655.1 Sphingomicrobium sp.
GATGATCACCGCGTCGACGTCGGCCTTGGCATAGCCTTCGAGCTCGAGCAGCTGGTGAAGCCAGACGGCATATTGGTCGGCCGTTCGTCGCGGGTCGGTGGCGATCCGCCACCGCGCCTTGATCTCCCGCCCCTCGACCAGGGCGAAGACGAGGTTGGTATTGCCGGCGTCGATGGCGAGCAGCATGGCTCGGTGCCCTAGCGGTCCCGCGGAACGTTCACAACTCGACGTCCCCGGCGCGAATGACCTGCTCGCTGCCATCGGGAAGCCGCAGCCGCAAGGCGCCGTCCGGCTCGATGCCGGCGAAACTGCCGCTGACGGTCTGACCGGGGCCGGAATGTACGGTGAGCGGAGTTCCGGCCGGATGGGCTCGGGCGAGCCAGGCACGGGCCATCGCCTCGCCTTCCGAGCTTCGCCATAGCGCCAGCAGGCGGGCAAAGCTGGCGGCGAGCAAGGGCGCGAAGACCTGCGGAGTGACCGCACCGCCGAGCGAGGCCGCAGTCGGCAGCGGCGCCGAGGCGAGGTTGACGCCGAAGCCGGCGGCGACCCGGTCGCCGCTGCGCTCAAGCAATATGCCGGCGAGCTTCCTTCCGCCGAGCAGGAGGTCGTTGGGCCATTTGAGCATCAGCCGCTGGCCCGGTACGGCGGCGTCGACCGCCTCGATCAGCGCGAGGCCGGCGGCCAGCGACAGGGTCGGTGCGGACGGATCGCTGGATCCGAGCTCGACCAAGGTGCTCCCGAAGAAATTCCCGACGTGGCTGATCCACTCGCGTCCTTGGCGGCCGCGGCCGGAGTCTTGGGCGAGGGCGACCAGCCAGTCGCCTTCGGCTGCCGAGACATCGGCGAGAAGATCGGCATTGGTCGAGCCAGTGCGCTCGACAATCCGGATGCGGCTCAGAACAGGGATCCGGCGGCGCGATCGGCAAAGCTGCCGAGCGGGCCGATGAGAAGATAGCCGAGCGGCGAGACGATCACCGCGGCGAGCAGGATCAGCGCACCCTGCAGCGGCTGGCGGAGCCGGGCGAATGGCTCTGCGGGATCGTCGAAATACATGATCTTGACGATCTTGAGATAATAATAAGCGCCGACGACCGTGCCGACGATCCCGGCGACGGCGAGCGCCACCAGCCCGGCCTCGACCGCGGCGTTGAACACCAGCAGCTTGGGCCAGAAGCCGAACAAGGGCGGGATTCCGGCAAGGCTGAACATGAAGATGGCGATCGCCGCCGCCAGCCCCGGCCGGGTCTGCGACAGGCCGGCAAGGCTGTGGATATTCTCGACCGGCTCGCCGTCCTGCCCTCGCATCCACAGGACGCAGAGAAACGCGCCCAGGGTCATGACGACGTAGACGGCCATATAGAACAGCACTGACGACGCGCCGGCGATGCCGCCGGCGGCGAGGCCAATCAACGCGAAGCCGATATTGTTGATCGACGAGTAAGCGAGCAGGCGCTTGATGTTGGTCTGGCCGTAGGCGGCGATGGCGCCGAGAAAGATGGAAGCGAGGGCGGCGAAGATGATGATCTGGCGCCAGGCGTCGATCGCCGGGCCGAAGGCATCGAGGCAGACGCGGGTGCCGAGCAGAACCGCGGCGACCTTGGGCGCCGAGGCGAAGAATGCGGTGACCGGCGTCGGCGCGCCCTCATAGACGTCGGGAGTCCACATGTGGAACGGCACCGCGCTCACCTTGAAGGCGATGCCGGCGAGCAGGAAGACGAGGCCGAACAGGAGACCGATCGATTGCACGCCGTCGCGGGCAAATGCGGCGGCGATGCCGGTGAAGCTCATCGTCCCGGTGAAGCCGTAGAGCAGGGAAATGCCGTAGAGCAGGATGCCGCTGGCGAGCGCTCCGAGCACGAAATATTTGAGCCCCGCCTCGGCCGAGCGTTCGTCGCTTCGGCGGTAGGACGCGAGCACATAAGCGGCGAGGCTCTGAAGCTCGAGCCCGACATAAAGGGTGATGAGGTTGGTCGAGGAAACCATCACCGCCATGCCGATGGCGCTGAACAGGATCAGCACCGGATATTCGGCGCCGTGCTCGGTGCCGCGGTCGAACCAATTGTGCGCGGCGAGGATCGCCACCGCTGCCGACGGGAAGATGATTGCCTTGGCGAAGGCGGCGAACATGTCGGCGCGATACTGGCCCTCGAGCAGCGGCCCGGCATGATGGGCCGGGCCGAGCAGGGACAGAGTCGCCAGTGCGAGCAGGCCGACGGCGAGGATGGCGACGGTGCGGCTGGTGCGTGCCCGGTCCTTGCCCCATGCGGCATGCAGCAGGAGCTCGGTCGCGCCGAGCGCGATGATCAGCTCCGGCGCCATTGCCAAAGCGAGATCCCACAGGCTCATCAGTGCGCCCCCTCGGTCGCGTGATCGTCAGCGGCCGCCGCGGCTTCCGGGGAGCCGGCAGTGAGGCGAGCGTCGCCTTCAGGCGCGGCCCGTTCGATGCGTTCGATCAGCCGGCCGACGTCGGCGCGGATCGGCCGCATGAAGCTTTCCGGATAGACGCCCATCCACAGCACGACCGCTCCGATCGGCGCCAGAAGCCACCATTCGCGGCCCGACAGGTCGGGCATCGCCGCCGCTTCCTTGGTCCGGGCGGCTCCAAAGGCGATCCGCCAGTAAAGCCACAGCATGTACGCCGCACCAAGGATGATTCCGGTCGTACCGACGATCGCTGCCCAGGACGATGCCTTATAGGTGCCGACCAGGCTCAGGAACTCGCCGACGAAGCCGCTGGTGCCTGGCAGGCCGACCGCGGCCATGGTGAACAGCATGAACCTGT
>DATLGC010000051.1:0-4212 GCA_035540655.1 Sphingomicrobium sp.
AGTTCGATGATCGCGATCGGCGCCGCGTCGGAAGCGCGGATGCCGGCCTTGATGATTCGCGTGTAGCCGCCGTTGCGGTCGGCGTAGCGCTCGGCCAGGACATCGAACAGCTTGGTCAGCTGCGCGTCGTCCATCAGCCGCGACTGGGCGAGCCGGCGGTTCGACAGGCCGCCGCGCTTGGCGAGCGTGATCAGCTTCTCGACATAGGGCCGAAGCTCCTTCGCCTTGGCGACGGTGGTGGTGATCTGCTCGTGCTTGATCAGCGCCGCGGCCATGTTGCGGAACATGGCTTGCCTGTGGCTCGAGGTACGCTGAAGTTTGCGGTGGCCAACGCGGTGGCGCATGTCTCTTCTCCGTTCGTTCGGAGCCCGTTCAAGGTAGCTCCGGCCAGGCGCTGAAAGCGGGGCAGCGCCGAAACCCCAAACAAAAAGAACGGACCAGGGGCCCGCTCGAAGGCAGCCCCTCAACCGTAAAAGCGACGCAAAGTCAAGGCGCGCACCTCGGTGTCACCACAGCCATGCCCGAAGCGCCGCGAGCAGGCCTGCGTCGCCCGGCTGCGGCTTAGGGACGGATGCGGCGGGGCATTCGAGGCAGCGCGCCTGGATGGTCGGGCCGGCGAGGATCATGCGCAGATCGGCCAGCGCCGCGGCGAATTGCCGTTGCGGCGCCGCGAAGGCGGCGAACCCATCGGGAGTCCCGCCGCTTTCCTCGCCGCTGGCGAACATTTCCAGCAGGCTTTCGCGCAAGCTGCGCGGCCGGTCGAGGTAGCGAACCTGCCGATCTCCCTCGCCGAGATCGGCAAGCTCGGCCGCCTTGACGACGGCCTCGTCCATCCCGCCGAATCCATCGATCAGGCCAATCTGGCGAGCGGCGCCGCCGGCCCAGACCCGCCCCTGGGCGATGCGGTCGATTTCGGCCGGGGGCTTGCCCCTCGATTCGGAGACGATGGCGAGGAAGCGCCGATAGACGGACTCGACGCCCGCCTGGAGCAGGCGCTCGACCTCGGGGGAGGGCCCGCGCAAGACATCGGGCTCGCCTGAAAGAGGGGTCGTCTTGATTCCGTCGGCGCCGATTCCAAGCTTCTGGCGGGTGCCCTCGAAGCTCGGCAGGATCCCGAACACGCCGATCGAGCCGGTGATGGTCGAAGGCTCGGCATAAATGAAGTCGGCCGGGGTCGAGACCCAATAGCCGCCGGACGCGGCGACGTTGCCCATCGACACGACCACCGGCATTTCCTTGTCCTTGGCAGCCATGATCGCCTGGCGGATGCGTTCCGACGCAAGCACCGACCCGCCGGGGCTGTCGACCCGAACGATGAGCGCCTTGAGGCCGTCGTCGGCGAGCTCCTTTTCGATAAGCTCGGCGATGCTGTCGCCGCCGGCGGTTCCGGGAGGGGCCTGACCGTCGACGATCGTGCCGGCCACGGTAACGACACCAATGGCAGCCCTCGGATTGTGCTTGACCCTGTCGCTGACATAGGAATCGAACTTGATGCGCTGGTACCCGCCCGCCGCACTTCGGTCTTCCCCGCCAAGCTCGGCCAGCCGGCTCTCATAGGCGCGGCGATCGGCCAACGTGTCGACCATACCGGCATTCAGGGCCGCTCGGCCGAAATCGCCGCCCGATGCCTCGACGACCGCCGCCAGGTCGCGAACATAGGGCTGGAGCCTCGCCTTGGGCCGGGCGCGAGCGACCGTTTCAGTCCAGGTCTCGAGCAAGGCGTCGCCGATCGCCTGCGCGTCCTCGCGCGCCTCGTCGGACATGTCGCTTCGGGTAAACGGCTCGACGGCGGACTTGTGGGTTCCGACGCGGTAGATGTGGGGTGTGATCCCAAGCTGGTCGAGCAGGCCCTGGAAATAGAGGCGCGCTCCGCCCGGGCCGGTGATGACCACCGCGCCCAGCGGGTTAAGCCAGATTTCGGAGGCCGCCGATGCGAGCTGGTAGCCGCTATCGGTATAGCCGATCGAGTAAGCCAGCACCGGCTTTCCGGAATCGCGCACTCGGCGGATGGCGTCGGCGACGTCGCCGACGGCAGCCTGACCGCCGCCGACGAACCCTTCGAGATCGAGCGCCACGGCCTTGACCCGATTGTCCTCGCGCGCCTCGTCGAGCGCCGCGACGAGATCGCGGCGGCTGAATTCGCGCATTCGCTGCTGGCCGGCGGCGAGCTCAGACAGGCCCGGCCGCGATGGCTGCTCGACGATCACTCCGCGCAGGTCCAGGGCCAGGACGCCCTCCGTGACCGGTGCCGGGCGCGCCGAAAGCAGCGCATAGAGCATGGCGAAGAACAGCAGCATGAGCAGCAGGACCAACATGTCCTTGATGCCGACCAGCAGCTTCCAGATCGCCGTTACGAACCGCATCGCATAATCCTCGTCACAAAGCTCGCCCGCAGCTAGCGGAGGCTGGTCGGAAGCGGCAAATCTTTTCGACGGACGACCTTTGGCCTAGGCGGCCGGCATGGGGACCCGACCGTCACTTGCAGCCGCTCCCGCCAGCTGGAGCGGGGAGATGGCAGCGACCGCAAGGCTCGCGGCGCCGCTGATACTCGCGCAGCTCACCCAGGTCGCAATCCACACCACCGATGTGGTGATGCTCGGCTGGCTGGGCCCCGACGACCTTGCCGCCTCGGCCCTCGCGGTGAATCTGTTTTTCCTATTCCAGGTTGCCGGAATGGGCCTGGTCATGGCCAGCGCGCCACTGATCGCGTCGGCGCTTGGCCAGCGGTCCAACTCAGTCCGCGACGTCCGCCGAAGCTTTCGCGCGACGATCCACCTCGCTTTGCTGTTCGTCGTTCCGGTGCTTCTCATCCTGCTGTCGAGCGAGCGCATCCTGCTTTTCCTGGGGCAGGACCCATCCTTGTCTCGCGAGGCCGGCCGCTACATGCTGGTGGTGCAGTGGTCGATGATCCCGAACCTGCTGATCATCGCCTTTCGAATCTTTCTGACCGCGCTCGGCAGGCCGGGCATTCCGCTGATCGTCAGCGTCGGCGGCCTGTTCGTCAACGCCGCCCTCAACTGGATGCTGATCTTCGGCAATTGGGGCGCGCCGCAGCTCGGCCTGGTCGGCGCGGCGGTCGCGACCATCATCACGACCAGCCTGATGGCGCTGGCGCTCGCGCTTGCCATCGTATTGCTCCCCCGAATTCGGCGATTTCATGCCTTTGGCCGCTTCTGGCGGGCGGACATGGTTCGACTTCGAGCAATATTCCGCCTCGGCCTGCCGATCGCTCTGACGCTGGCGTTTGAAATCTCAATATTCAGCGCCGCAATCTATTTGATGGGCTGGATCGACACGGCTAGCGTCGCCGCCCATGCCATCGCCCTGCAAATCGCGGCGATCATGTTCATGGTGCCGCTTGGCATCAGCCAGGCGACGGTGATCCGGGTCGGGATGGCCTATGGCGCTCGAAACCGTCGCTGGGTCGGCCAGGCCGGCTCATCGTCGCTCGCCCTCGCGCTTGCCTTCATGACTTGTTCCGCAGTCCTCATGTGGCTGTTCCCGCGCGAGCTTGCCGGCCTGTTCCTGGACGCAGGGGATGCGCACAGCGCCCAAGTGCTCGATCTCGCCGCATCCTTCCTCGTAGTCGCGGCGCTGTTCCAGCTGTTCGACGGCGGCCAGGTGATCGGCGCGGCGATGCTGCGCGGCCTCCAGGACACGCGGGTGCCGATGCTGTTTGCCTTGTTCGGCTATTGGCTGGTCGGGCTCGGTTCCAGCTATCTCCTCGCTTTCGTTGTGGGTTGGCGCGGCCTTGGGGTGTGGGTCGGACTAGCGCTCGGACTGGCCGCGGTGGCAGTGCTGATGCTCTGGCGCTGGTGGCGGCGCGAGCAGCTTGGACTGGTTCCCTTCGTCACGACCGCTCAAGCGGAGCTCCAGCCGGCGCGTTAGGGCGGCTGCCCGGCAATTCTTTTCCGCGGCGATATTGACGCGCCAGGTCGGGAAAACCATATGCGCGCCGTCGCTGGCACTCTCCACCCGAGAGTGCTAACGCGACCCGGTTCAACCTCATTTGAAAGGGGCTAATCATGGGTTTCAGGCCGCTTCACGATCGTGTCCTCGTCCGCAGGGTCGAGGCTGAAGAGAAGACCGCCGGCGGGATCATCATTCCCGACACGGCCAAGGAAAAGCCGCAGGAAGGCGAAGTGATCGCCGTCGGCAGCGGCGCTCGCTCCGAGGATGGGAAGGTTACCCCCCTCGATGTCAAGGCTGGCG
>DATLGC010000052.1:0-4407 GCA_035540655.1 Sphingomicrobium sp.
GTCGAGCATATCGACATCACCAGCTTCGACGCCCGCCCAATTGTCGAGGCGATGGGCAAGATGAGCTTCACCAGCCGCGACCTGTCGCGCGCGACCGACATCTACAACCGGATGCTCGAGGACCCGGACTGCTCGATCATCCTGGTCGTCGCCGGCTCGACTTCGGCCGGTGGCTGCATGGACCTCTATGCCGAGCTGGTCCGGTCGAACATGGTCGACGCGATCGTCGCCACCGGAGCAACCATCGTCGACATGGATTTCTTCGAAGCGCTTGGCCACAAGCACTATCAAGCCAATGAAATCCCTGACGATGACACCCTGCGCTCGCTTTACATCGACCGCATCTACGACACTTATATCGACGAGGAGCAGCTGCAGGATACCGACTTCACCATCGGCCGGATCGCCGATGGGCTGGAGCCGCGCCCCTACAGCAGCCGCGCCTTCATTCGCGAAATGGGCAGGTGGCTCGCCGAGGGCAACGGCAAGAAGGACAACAGCCTCGTCAAGCTCGCCTATGAGCATGACGTGCCGATCTTCTGCCCCGCCTTCACCGACAGCTCGGCCGGCTTCGGCCTGGTCAAGCATCAGGTCGACGCGATGAAGCGCGGCGGCCACTATATGACGCTCGACAGCATCGCCGACTTCCGCGAGCTCACCGACATCAAGATCAAGGCCGGCACCACCGGGCTTCTGATGATCGGCGGCGGAGTTCCAAAGAATTTCGCTCAGGACACGGTCGTCTGCGCCGAAATCCTCGGCCACGAGGATGTCGAGGTGCACAAATATGCGGTGCAGATCACCGTCGCCGACGTTCGCGACGGCGCCTGCTCCTCCTCGACGCTTCAGGAAGCGGCGAGCTGGGGGAAGGTGTCGACGGCCATGGAACAGATGGTGTTCGCCGAGGCGACCAGCGTGCTCCCGCTGCTCGCATCCGACGCATACCATCGCGGCCATTGGCGCAACCGGGAGAAGCGCCGCTTCGCCAGGCTGTTCGACTGAGAATCCCGCTTTGTCATTCCCGCGAAAGCGGGAATCCCCCTTTTTCTGATTAAAGGCTACAAGGTGTGCCCCGGATCAAGTCCGGGTGACAAAGGGGGATATTTTATGGACTACAGCCCAATCCTGCTGCCGGTGGTGGTGCTGGTCGCCTGGTCGCTGATCGTCATGCTGTGGATGGCCGCGACCCGCCTGCCGGCGATGAAGCGCGCCGGGATCGACATCAACACCCTGGTCGGAGGCCGCGGCCAGAATCTCGAGGGGGTGGTGCCCGACAAGGTCCAGTGGGTTTCCCACAATTATCAGCATCTGATGGAGCAGCCGACGATCTTCTACGCCGTTGCTCTCGTTCACGCGATGATCGACACGGGCGGCGGGTCGAACCTGTGGCTCGCCTGGGCCTATGTGCTGCTGCGGATTCTCCATACGCTGGTTCAGGCGACGGTGAACGTCGTCAAATTCCGTTTCCTGTTGTTCCTGCTCAGCTCGATCGCCCTGGTCGGACTGACGATCAACGCACTCCGCTACCTGCTCTAGCGGGAGAAAGCGGCGGCAAGCTCGACGTGGGTCGACCAGCGGAACTGGCCGACCGGTCGAACCCAGTCGAGCTTGTAGCCGCCCACCACCAGGGTCCTGGCGTCGCGCGCGAAGGTTGCCGGGTTGCAACTGACGTAAGCGATTTTCGCGACTGACGAATCGGCGAGGGCTGCGACCTGTTCGGCGGCCCCGGCCCGCGGGGGATCGAGCACGACGACATCGAACCGCGCGAGCTCGCCGGGATCCAGCGGCCGGCGGTAAAGGTCGCGATGCTCGACCGACAATCGGGGGCCGCTGCGGTTGGCGGCCGACTGGAGCGCGACTGCGGCATCGCGTGAGGCTTCGGCGGCATAGACCCTGGCAAGCTGGGCCAAGGCGAACGTGCCGAGGCCGGCGAACAGGTCGGCGCATTGGGTCGCCCCGGAAGCGATCTCCTGAACGGCTGCAATCAGCGCTGCCTCGCCGTCCTCGGTTGCTTGCAGGAATGCTCCGACAGGAACGGCGACCCGCACTCCTGAAAGCGTGATGGTTGCGGGGTCCGGCTCGTAGAAGGTCTCGGGACCGAGGCCGCTGTCGAGGCTGAGCCGGGCGAGGCCATGCTGCCCGCAGAAGCCGGTCAGGCGTTCGATCGCCTCCAGCCCCTCCGCCCGGACTCCCTTGATGGCCACATCCGGACCCTGGTCGACCAGGGTCAGCTGGACTTCGGCCATGCCCTTCCTGCCCAGCAAATTGGCGAGCAGTTGCCGAAGCGGCTCGACCAGCGCGAACAGCTCGGGCCTGAGGATGTGGCATTCGCGCATGTCGACGATCCGGTGCGATTTCTCGGCGTTGAAGCCGAGCGCCACGCTTTGCCCTCCCCGATGCGCGCGAAGCGACGCCCGCCGGCGGCTGCACGGAGGCGACAGATGCGGCTCGCGGACCTCGGTTTGCAGGTCGTGGTGGGCGAGCGCGCCGCGCAGCCGGTCGGCGAGATAGAGACGATAGGCCTCGTCGTCGGCATGCTGCAGCTGGCAGCCGCCGCATTCGGGGAAATGGCGGCATGGCGGCTGCTGGTGGTTCGGGCCGAAGGCGAGCGCACCGTCGTCGAGCAATGCGTCGCCCGGGACCGCGAACGGGACGTGGCGGCCGCTCGCCGTCACCCCGTCGCCGCGGGCGGCGATTCGAACGATCAGCTCGTTCATCGAACCAGCGACAGCGCTTCGGGAATGGCGGCGCCAAGATCGTCGGCGATCATCTGCGGGCCGACGATCTCGGCGGCTCGGCCGTGCAGCCACACGGCGGCGCAGGCCGCCTCGAACGCTGCAAGCCCTCGCGCTCGCATCGCCGCTGCCATTCCGGCGAGAACGTCGCCCGTCCCCGCCGTCGCTAGCCAGGCGGGCCCCGGCGGAGCGAATCCGAGCCGGCCGTCAGGCGATGCGACCAGCGTGTCCGGCCCCTTGTAAACCACGATTGCGCCGGATCGCCGAGCCGCCTCGAGCGCGCGATCGGCCTTGCTTCCGGGAATCTCGCCGAACAAACGCACGAACTCGCCCTCATGCGGAGTGACGATCGCATCCTGGCCGCGCAGCCTCTCGGGCTCGCCGAGGTGGGTGATTCCATCGGCATCGATCACTTTGGCCGCGCGGCTGGTCAGCGCCAGGGTCAATATTTGCGGCACGTCGCCAAGGCCCGGGCCGACGACGATGCAGCCGATTCGGGGGTCGTTGAGCTCGGCCGTGTCGGTCTGGACGATTGCCGAGGGAAGTCCATCGATCGGCCGCGACGTGCTGACCCTGACATAGCCGGCCCCGGCCCTGGCGGCGGCCGTCGCGGCGAGCACAATCGCGCCCGGCATCTTGCCGGCGAGGCAATGGACCAGGCCACGATCATATTTGTGCCCGCCTTGGTCGAGTTCCGGCAGTTTTGGCGGGCCGATCTCGCGCCAGTCGGAACCGGCGTCGATGCCGATGTCGGCAAGGACCACCCGGCCGCATTTGCCCATCGCCGGATGCAGCCGATGGGCCGGCTTCAATGCGCCGAAGGCGATTGTAAGATCGAATGACGGAACTGGGCCAAGCTCGGCGCCACTGTCGGCGTCGATTCCGCTCGGGACATCGCAGGCGATGCTCGCGACCGCCGCTTGCGCAATCCTGCAAAGCTGTTCTGAAACAGCAAGTTCCAGCGGTTTTTTCAAACCCGTTCCGAATAAGGCATCGATCACCAAGGAATCCGCCGCAGTGTCCGGCCCAAACGTCGCGACCTCGCCTTGCCAGCCGCTCCTCGCCCATTGCGCCGCCTTGCTCTTCGGCTCCCCGAGCGCGGCGACTCGAACCTTCATCCCGCGCTTGGCGAGGTGGCGGGCGGCGACATAGCCGTCGCCGCCATTGTTGCCCGGCCCGCACAGGATCAAGGTTTCACGCGGGCCGGCAAACAACCACGCCGCCTCGGCCAGCGCCGCCCCGGCGCGTTCCATCAGAGTCTCGACGCTGGTACCGGAATCGACCGCCGACTGCTCGGCAGCACGCATCGCTTCGGCGGCGAGGATCGGGCGCCCCGGCATGGCGCGCACTTAGCGCAACCTTGTCGGCAGGTGCCACCATTGCGGCGGCACCGCCGCCGCCGCCGCGTCGAGCGTGGCCTGGTCGGCAAAAAGCGCGAAGCAGGAGGCGCCGCTGCCCGAGAGTAGGACGAATTCGGCGCCGGGCCGATCCCGCCGCCACCGCAGGACGGAATCGATCTCCGGCACTAGCCACGCCGCGGCCGGGCCAAGGTCGTTGCGTCCTCGACGCCAGTCGGTCAGCGGACCGCCGTCAACACCGTCCCAGGCCGCGAACACGTCCGCGGTCGCCAGCGGAATCCCCGGATTGACCAGCAGGACCGGCTTGCCCTCGA
>DATLGC010000053.1:0-16555 GCA_035540655.1 Sphingomicrobium sp.
ACATTCAGCTGCGCTGATGAATACGTCTCGGAACAGAAATTGCGACTGCGGAAGCGGCAAGCGTTTCAAGGAATGCTGCGGCAGCCTGCTCGACCCTATGGCCCGAATAACCGATGCTCAAATCAGAGCGGCAGTCCACACAGCGGATGATGAGGGTCTCGCCAACAACGAAGAGCCAAAGGACCGCGCGTTCAAGAACGTTCTGCGGGTCCTAACCACTCTCGGCGTCGATAATGTTGTGGTCGCTGGCCAATCCGCGCCACCCATCGTACGCCGGATTCACACGGCGAACGAAAGACTGTTTCGGCGAGAGGACATGCAAGCGGGCGGCCTCCATCTCGGGGCCTACATGTTTCGCGATATCTTTTGCCACTTTCATGTGCCACTCGCGTTCGGAACGGCCAAAATCGATTTCTTCGAAATTATCGACCTAACGGACTATCAAAAAGGATGGCTGGCGAGCGATTCTCAGGAGGCCGCCCGTTTCCATGATCAAGGAATTGATCTGCTCGATTTTGGATACGGGTGGATGGAGTTTGGATCCGGGCGCCCAGCATCCACGCTCAGCAAGGAACTGATCTTTCGTAGCCACGTGCAGCTTGAGGCAGCGGCGGCCATCGCGACTGGCGGGGGTGATTTTCGGGGAATCGTGCACAGCTCGCTTTTGGGAGTCGAACTGTCGCTAAAGGCAGGCTTGGCTGCGAGTGGGGAAACGAAGGACGATTTGCGAAAGAGATATGGGCATGATCTCAAGAAGGCAGCACTTGAGTTGGGCAAGCGAGAAAGCGCATTTGATTCGGCGCGTGTCGTAAGGTCCATTTCAACATTTCCTCCATTTGTGCAAAGTCGATATGAAGGAGCGCATCCAGCGCGGCTGGAGGCCGGCCATATTCTAATGACTGCGCAATACATTGCTTCAGAAGTCACCCGATGTTTCTCAGATCGCAATTTGCGAGCCGACGATCCTGAAATGGCCGCTCGGACATATCCCTGATCAGCGATTCCGCCAATTCCGGGACACCGCAAATTCCCGGAAACACCATACTCAACTCAATAATGATACCGGCACTGCGCCACTTCCAGCGCCTGCCCCTCGCCCTTGCCCGTCACCCGGTACACCAGCCGATGCTCGCGGTTGATGCGCCGCGACCACCAGCCGCTGAGATTCCTGCCGAGCGGCTCCGGCTTGCCGGTTCCGCGGAACGGGTCGCGCATGCATTCCTTGATCAGCGCGTTGACCCGCTCCAGCATCTTCGCGTCATCGGCCTGCCAGTGCAGATAATCCTCCCAGGCCGTCGGCCAGAAGACGAGCTTCACGGCTCGATCAGCTCGCGCTCTTCACCCTCGCCAGCCTCCAGGCCACGGATCGCTTCCAGCAGCCGCTCGGCATTCTTCGGCGATTGCAGCAGGTAAAGCGTCTCCTCGATCGACTCCCATTCGCTCTGGGAGATCATCACTACGCCCTCGCCCTTCTGGCGCGTGATCGCGATCGGCGCCTTGTCGGCGACGACCCGGTCGACCACCGCCTTGAGGTTGGCGCGCGTCTCGGAAATGCTGATCGTTTCCATGAGCGTGAATGTACGTATTTTCGTACAAAAGTCAATCGGCGGAAGCCAGCCGGCAGGATCCGCCGCCCCAGCTAAGAAAATCCTGTCCTATTAGGATTTCCTCTGCTCCATCCTCGCTGATAGACCCGCCCGGCTCGCGCCACCCCCCGGCTCCGCCGAATGACACTGCCGCCGCACCTCGCTCCCCTCCCGCACGCCTGACCGGATTTGCCCGATCATCGCACCCGCGATAGCCTCTGCTTAAAAGGAGGCCCGCCATGCCCGTCGCCGCCGCACTGCTCGTCCTCGCGCTGGCCGCCGCGCCGGCGGCGGCCGCCAGCCTCAGCCCCGAGGCCCAGGAACTCGCCGCTCTCAACGAACGGGTGCTTCGCGCCTACGCGCTCGGCCATGACTCGGACGGCTATGCCGCGCTCGCCCATCCCCGGTACAAGATCGTCGTCGAGCCTGGCCTTATCGAGAACCGCGACATGGCGGTGAAGGGCGTTGGCAACCTGTCGTTCAACCGCTTCGACGTCACCACCCGCTCGGTCGACATCGTCGGCGACAGCGCGATCGTCATCACCACCATCGAGGCCGAGGGCAGGGTCGGCAACCAGGCCTTTCCGCCGCGAATGACGATGATGCATTTCTTCACCCGGGAAGGCGGCGAATGGCGGCTGCTCGGGCGGAGCATGACGCCGATCCAGGTCCCGCCGGACATATTCGAGCGCTTTGCCGCCGAGGCGCTGGCGCCTCCCGAATAGTACGGGCCGTAAGCTCCGCGGCCTGTCGCCCGCCGCCGCTGCACCCAAAAAAAATCCTGTCCTATTAGGATTTCCTCTGCTCCATCCTCGCCGATGGACCCGCCCGACTCGCCGATGCGCCCGACTCGCACCTGCACGACAGTTCCAAGGCGTTATCGGCGGGACGGCTGGACGCCCGCGCGTCAGCTCCGCTTTCTCGACGTGCTGCGCCGCACCCGCAGCGTCGCCGCCGCCGCCCGCGCCGTGGGGATGAGCCGGGAAAGCGCGCACCGTCTTCGCAAGCGCGACGCCGGCGGCCTGTTCGCGCTGACCTGGGAGAGCTGCTTCCCGCCGCGCGTCGAACGCAGCCGCGCCGAGATTGACAAAGGTCACAGGCTGGTCATCGCGCTTGCCTGCATTCCCGCCGCCCGAGCGCCCGGCGCGTCCCCGCCGCATCGTCAACAGCGTGACCCGGGAGAATCGGTCGATTTCAGCAATTCCTCACCTCCCGCTCATGACCGGGCGCCGCGCCGCGCTCTACCCACCGCCCAGCCCGAAACGCGATGAGGAAAAGGCAAATGACCGGTACTGCCACCAACGACGCCCGCTCGATTCGCCCCCTCGCCTGGGGCGGAACCGCCGCGCTGGTCCTGCTTCCGCTGCTGGCGATCAAGGCGATCGATCCCGCCGCCTGGGAGCTCGCCGACCTGCCCTTCGCTTTGATCATGATCGCGGCCGTCGGAATCGCCTTCGAGTTGGCGATTCGGCTCCCGTCGCGCTGGGCCTGGCGCGCCGGCGCGGCCGGTGCGCTCGCCACCGCCTTCCTTCTGACGTGGGGCAATCTGGCGGTCGGCTTCGCCGGTTCCGAGGACAATGAGATCAACATCATCCTCTTCGCCGTGCCGCTGGTCGCCCTGGCCGGCAGCGCTCTCGCCGGCTTTCGCGCCTCGGGAATCGCGCTCGCCCTCGCCGCCGCGGCGGCGGCGCAGATGGTCGTCGGCCTCGTCCTGCTGTTCGCCGGCTTCTTCACCGGCCCTTTGACGGTCGCCTTCACCGGCCTGTGGCTCGCCTCGGCCTGGCTGTTCCGAAGGGCGGCGCGGGAGCCGCCCCGGCCTCTAGCTAGGCGCGGCCGAGCTTGACCAGCGCCGCGTCCAGCGCCTGCAGGAAGCGCGATCGGTCGGCCTTGGCGAAGGGCCTCGGCCCGCCGGTGATTCCGTCGGCGCCGGCCCGCAAGTCGGCCATGATCGCCCGCGTGGCGATCGCCCCGCCGATGCTCGCGGACGTGAACGGCTTGCCGTTCGGCGCGATCACCGCCGCGCCCTTCTTCAGGCAGCGGTCGGCGAGCAATATGTCGCCGGTGACCACCACCGACTTCGAGTCCACGCTTTCCGCGATCCAGTCGTCGGCCGCGTCGAACCTGTCCGAAACCACCACCCGCTCGATCAACGGATGGTCGGGCACGCGCAGGTGAGCGTTGCTGACCACCATCACCGGCACTTCGCGCCGCCAGGCGACACGATAGATCTCGTCCTTCACCGGGCAGGCGTCGGCGTCGACCAGGATGCGGACAGGACCGCTCACCGGTGGATTGCTAGTCCTTCTTGCCCAGCCCCCCCGACGATCCCTTGGTCGAAGGATTGGCGGCGATCGTCTTCACCTTCGGCTTCTTGGGCTTGCGCGTTTCCTTGTTCGATTTCTGCTGTCCCTTGGCCATCACCGGTCTCCCTAAGTCGATTTTTGCTGTCCTACAGCATCGGCTTTGTGATTCAGACTCGTCGATGGGCAGAACCGCAAATGATTCCGTCGGCCGGGCCGGCGCCCGGGCGATGCCGAACCGAAATTGACAAAGGTCACGGGCTGGCGATCGCCCTGCGTGCCCAACGGTGTTCGGCCGGCCGGCGATCCCTCCGCATCGTCAACATCGTGAAGTTCGAGTCATCTGCCGCGTCGGCCGCGGCCAGGCGAAAGGGCGCCCGCGGAAAAACCGCGAGCGCCCCTGGTCCAGCGCGTGCTCTCGCCGGATCAGTTGGTGGTGGTGTTGGTCGCCGTGTCGGTGGTCCCGACGGTGTTCATGTCGCCGGTGTTCATGGCGTTCATGTCCATCGTGTTCAGGTCGTTCATCATCATGTTGTTGTCGGTGACGACCTCGTTGACGACCAGATTGTCGACCGTCAGCGTGTTGTCGTCGGCCATCATATTATTCTGTTCGGCGCCCTGCTGGCCGCAGGCGGCAAGCGCTGCCGCGGCGGCGGCAATGCCGAAGGTGGTGATGATCTTCATCAGCTTTCCCCTATTGTGATCTTCGCTCGCGCTGCAGCGCTCGGCGAGGCCATCGGTTCCCGCAAATCGTGCCTTGGTCCACAGGAATCCGTGGATTGGCCGGCGCAGCTCGGTGAAAAAGGGCGCCCGCCGCGTCGGCAGGCGCCCTCCCTAGGCCCGCTCCCGCTGGCCTGTCAGCTGCGGTTCTCGGTCGTGTTGACCATATTGTCGTCGGCGTCGTTGCGCAGTTCTTCGGCGCGATTCTCGGCCGCGTCCTGGATGTTCTCGGCCCGGTTCTCGGCCGCGTCCATGATATTCTCGGCGCGGTTGTCGGCCTGTTCCTCGATCATGTCGGCCTGGTTTTCCTGCGCGGTCTGCTCGCCGCAGGCGGCCAGAGCGGCGATGCCGACGGCGATTCCGAGCGTTCGAACGATTTTCATCGGTGGTTCCCCTGTGGTTGGACTTTCAAACGGCAGTAGCGCCCGAGTCGCGAATTGGTTCCGCCCTCGAAACGCTTGCTCTTTAGCGGCGAAGCGCCTTCACCGCCACCAGAGTCTTGGCGACATGCTGGCTCCAGTCCGGGTCGGAATGGACGAAGACGATCCGTCCCGACCGGTCGATGACGTAAGAGGTGCGGCTCGACAGATTGGGCCGGTTGGGAAGCGCGACATTGTAGGCGGCGATGGTCGCCGGCGATGCGCTCGCCACCGGGAAGGCGTTGCGGCATTCCTCGACCGAAAAGCGCTTCAAGGTATCGATGTCGTCGCCCGACATGCCGATCACCCGGACGCCGGCCTTGCGGAATTCGGCCATGCTCTCGCTGAACGCGCGCGCCTCGAGCGTGCAGCCCTGGGTGAACGCCTTGGGATAGAAATAGAGCACCACCGGGCCTCGGGCGAGCTCGCGCCTGAGATGGATTCGGAACGGCTTCCCGGCAAGCGCTCCGGTGGTGACGAAGTCGGGCGCCTTGGCGCCGACCGGAAGTGCCGCCGAGGCGGGCAGCGCCGCCAGGCACATTGCCGCAAGGCCGATCAGGAATTTGCGCATCGTCGCCTCTCCCTTGTCGGCTGGGCCTGTAGCGCAGGCGGGACCGGTCCGCCACTGCAACCGCTTCGACTGCTGACGGTTATGGACCCGCAACGACAAAGGGAATGGCATGGTCCGACTGGCGATAACGGCAGTGGCGGCGCTTCTGGCAAGCGCCTGCGGCGGCAGCGCCGACACGATCGAGGCCGATGCCCCGGCCGGACCCGAGGCGGCGACTCAGGCGGAAGCCGCCGATCCGGCCAGCGAATGGGACTTGCTGTCCAGCGGCGAGGGGGTCGCATTGTTGTTCGGCAGCGGCGGCCATGACGCCATCCGCCTGTTCTGCCCGGCCGGCGAGCGCCAGCTGCTGGTTAACGTGCCCTCCTTCCGCCCGATCGGAAGCGAGGAAAGGCTCTCCTTCGGCGGCGGCGGCGAAGTGGTCGCCTTGGTCGCCGACACGCGGGGCGATCGGCAGCGCGGCGGGGTCAGCGGCACCGGGGCGGTCCCGTCCGAGCTCGGGCAGATCCTGTCGGGACCGGTATCGGCCAGCTACGGCGCCCAGGCCAGCGGGCCTCACCCGGCGCCTCCAACCCAGCTCGCCCGCGCCTTCGCCGGCGCCTGCGCGGAAGGGGGCAGCGCGCCCGAGCCGAGGCCCGAGCGACCGAGCCAGCCCGAACTGCCGCGACCGGCCAGCGCCTGCCGCGAGCAGGACGGCCGGCCGATCCCGGCCAATGCGCTTCGGGCGATCGGCACCGAGCCATTCTGGGGAGCGCGGATCGAGGGGCGCTGCGTGACCTATTCGCATCCGGACGACCAGGCCGGAACGCGGGTCTGGACCCGATTTTCGGGAAGCCGCGACAACGGCACCTGGTCGGGCGCTCTCGAGGGCCGGCGCTTCGAGCTTCGCACCCGGCCGCAGCCTGGCTGCTCGGACGGGATGAGCGACAATCGTTATCCGATCGCGGTCGAGCTCATCGTCGATGGCGAGCGGCGGACCGGCTGCGCCGAGCGGCTGTGATATCGAGAAGTGGAAGGGAGTGGCTGGCGACGAGCTCTAGCGCTCGGCGGCCAGCCACCCGGTCAGGATGTAGAAGAGGATGACGAGCGGCCCGGTCAGCAAAAGCAGGCCGACGAGGCCGAGCCGGACCAGCAGGACGTCGATCCCGGTCCAGTCGGCAAGACCGGCGGCGACGCCCATGATCTTGCCGTCCTGGCGGTTGATGAGGAAACGGTCGTTCATTGCGAATTCCTGCAAGCTGGCTGGTTTCAGGCGATCGGCAATGCGGCCGAGACGAAGATGATGGCGGTGACCATCGCGGCGATGAACGAAGCGGCGGTCTCGCGGGCCGGTGCGAAGGTGGCGAACATGAATTGAAACTCCCTTTTTGACGTGTCCCGAACCCCGGATGGGCCCGTGCCAGCCTTAATGCAGGGAGTGTGCCAAATGGAAAAAGTCGTTATTTTTCAGTGCGAGGACCGTTTTACCGGTTAGAGATAGCGGCGCATCGCGCCACAGTATGGGAAATTTTCCCAACCGCTCAGCCGTTGACGATCACCCCGCCATTGGGATGAAGCACCTGGCCGGACATGTAGCTCGAATCCTCGCAGGCGAGGAACAGGAAGGCCGGCGCCACTTCCTTGGGTTCGCCCGGCCTGCCCATCGGCGTGTTCTTGCCGAAATCCTTGATGTCCTCGGGCGGCTGGCCGCCGAACGGGTTGAGCGGAGTCCAGATCGGCCCGGGGGCGACCGCATTGACCCGGATCCCGTCCTTGACGAGGTTTTCGGACAGCGAGCGGGTGAAGGCGGTGATCGCACCCTTGGTCGCGCTATAGTCGAGCAGGTCGTCGGAGCCCTTGTACATGGTCACCGACGTGCAGTTGATGATCGCCGATCCCTTCTCGAGGTGCGGCCGCGCCGCCTGCGTCAGATAGAACATCGAGAAGATGTTGGTCTGGAAGGTGCGGCGAAGCTGCTCTTCGGAAATGTCGCGGATGTCCTTCGCCCAATGCTGCTCGCCGGCATTGTTGACGAGGATGTCGAGCCGTCCAAGTTCCTTGACCGTTCGCTCGACCGCCTGCTCGCAAAAATCCTTGTCGCCGAGATCGCCGGCAATGGTGATCGCCTTGCGCCCTTCCTTCTCGACGATCGCCTTGGTCTTTTCGGCATCGTCGTGCTCGCACAGATAGACGATGGCGACGTCGGCGCCTTCGCGAGCGAACAGGGCCGCAACCGCCCGGCCGATGCCGCTGTCGGCGCCGGTGACGAGCGCCACCTTGTCCTTCAGCCGCTCCGATCCCTTGTAGCGCGGCTCCCAGTCCGGCTTCGGCTGGAGCTCGCTTTCGTGGCCCGGCAGCTCGTCGACGTGGACCATCGGCTCGATGACGTCAGACATATTTCTACTCCTTTGCGGCGACGCCCATGCCGCGTTCGCCAAACTCCTCGACCGTCGCTTCATCATGGCGGTCCTGCTTGGGCTTCTTTTCCGCTGCAGTCTTTTCGATCGCCTCCGGCTTTTCGGTCAGCCGGCTGCCGTCGCGGGGGTCGTCCGACGTCTGGTTCTTCTGGTTGGCCGGGATTTGCGGCGCGTCGTCGAGATGATGGTTCTGGTTCTTGCTCATGCGTGGGCTCCTTGGACCATCAACCGACTGCGCTCAGCGCCGGTTCCGGCGGCTCGCCTCAGCCCTGGCGCGAGCCGTCCGGAAGCCTTGGCGCCGGCTCGCTGCTGTTTGCCGCCGGCCGGGTTGCGGCCTGGCATTCGGCGACGATCATCGGGAAGTCGAAGTCATGATTGGCCAGAAGGGCATCGCGAGTGCCGGCGGCGCAGGCGGTGGCGCTTTCATAGCGCGTGGGGATGGTCGCGACCTGCGTGCATTCGGCCGTTCCCTCGCCGCAGCCGAGGATCGCGATGACGAAAAATCCAGGTCCCATTGCACTTCCACTCCGTCCGGGTTGCGAGAACCGCCTTCCGGCCTGCCAGTTCCAGTTGTTTCGCAGGGCGATTTGCCGAGTGGCCCGGGCGCTCTTACCTAAGCGCCATGGGGGCAGCGGCTTCAGACAGGACACCGGCGCGGGGCGCGCTCCAGACCCTGCTGCGCTTCCTGCCGATGCTTTGGCCGAAGGGCGAGGCCGAGCTCAAGGCCCGGGTCATCGTCGCCGTCCTGTTGGTCCTCGCCGGCAAGGCGGCGGTGCTTTTGATGCCCTTCGCTTACAAGGCGATCATCGACCATATGTCGGCCGGAGCCGCCGTGTTCGGCGTGGTTGCGGGCCTGGTCGTCGCCTACAGCGTAGCGCGCTTCGCCGGGGTGCTCGCCGACAATCTGCGCAACGCCTTGTTCGAGAAGGTCGGGCAGCGCGCGGCCCGCAAGCTCGCCGGCCGGGTGTTTCGCCACATCCACGATCTGTCGCTCCGCTTTCATCTCGAACGGCGGACCGGAAGCCTGACCAAGATCGTCGAGCGCGGCACCAAGAGCATCGACATGATGCTCTACTTCCTGCTGTTCAACATCGCCCCGACGGCGATCGAGCTCGCCGCCATCTGCGTGATCTTCTACGTCAAGTTCGGCTTCGGGCTGGTCGCGGCGACGCTGGCGATGGTCGCCGTCTATATCGCCTTTACCCGGGTCGTGACCGACTGGCGGGCGCGGTTGCAGCGGGAGATGAACGAGGTCGACAACAAGGCGATCGGCCGGGCCGTCGACTCGCTGCTCAATTACGAGACGGTCAAATATTTCGGCGCCGAGGAGCGCGAGGCGAAGCGCTACGACGAAGCCATCGGCGCCTTCACCAACGCCGCGGTCAAGAACGAGACCTCGCTAGCCTGGCTCAACATCGGACAGTCGCTGATCACCAATCTGATGATGGCCGGAGCGATGATCTTCACCGTCTGGGGCTGGAGCCAGGGCCGGTTCACGCCGGGCGACGTGGTGCTGGTCAATGCACTCCTGATGCAGCTGTTCCGGCCGCTCGACATGCTCGGCTGGGTCTACCGCTCGATACGCCAGGGGCTGGTCGACATGGAAGCGATGTTCGACCTGCTCGACACTCCGGCCGAAATTGTCGACCGGCCAGGAGCGCCCGCGCTCGCGGCGAGCCGCGGCCATGTCCGGTTCGAGGGCGTCGGCTTCGGCTACGAGCCCGGTCGCGAGATTCTGCGGGGGCTCGACCTCGACATTCCGCCGGGCACCAGCTGCGCGATTGTCGGTCCGTCCGGGGCGGGCAAATCGACCATCGGCCGGCTGCTCTACCGCTTCTACGACCCGACTCGCGGGCGGATCCTGATCGATGGCCAGGACATTGCCGAGGTGACCCAGGAAAGCCTTCGCGAGACAATCGGAATCGTCCCGCAGGACACCGTGCTGTTCAACGACAGCATCGGCTACAACATCGCCTACGGCCGAAGCGGCGCCCAGCGGCAGGACGTCGAGGCGGCAGCCCGAGGTGCCGCGATTGACGGCTTCATCGCCGCCCTGCCCGATGGCTACGACAGCCTGGTCGGCGAGCGCGGGCTCAAGCTGTCGGGCGGCGAGAAGCAGCGCGTTGCAATCGCCCGAACCCTGCTCAAGAATCCGCCGATCCTGGTTCTCGACGAAGCGACCAGCGCGCTCGACAGCCGGACCGAGGAAGCCATCCAGCAGACACTCGAGCGGATCGCCGAGCAGCGGACGACGATCGTCATCGCCCACCGATTGTCGACCGTGGTCAATGCCGACCAGATCGTCGTCCTCGACCACGGGCGCGTGGTCGAGCGCGGCACTCACGAAGAGCTGCTCGAGAAGGACGGGCTCTATGCAGAGCTTTGGATGCGCCAGGCGGCCGAGCAATTGCTCGAGGAAACCGCGGAGGCCGCGGAGTAGCTTTCAATAGCGTCCATTCAAAGCTAGGCTGTGGCGAACCACCAGCGGCGCGCTCGGTCCGCATGATTTTCGAGTTCATGACCGACCCGCACGCAATCCTCAAACAGACCTTCGGCTTCGAGCACTTCCGCGGCGTTCAGGAGCAGGTGATCGGCCGGGTCATGGCCGGTAAACACACGCTGGCGGTGATGCCGACAGGCGCGGGCAAGTCGCTTTGCTACCAGTTATCGGCCCTGGCCCGCGACGGCAGTGCCTTGGTCATCTCGCCGCTGATCGCGCTGATGCACGACCAGATCCGAAGCGCCGAGGCGATGGGTATCCGCGCCGCCTCGCTGACATCGGCCGACGGCAACCGCGAGCGCACAATCGAGCGGTTCCGAAGCGGCGATCTCGACCTCCTCTATGTCGCGCCGGAGCGCGCTACGACGGCCGCTTTTCAGCAGCTGGTGCGCGGCGCTCCACTGGCACTGATCGCGATCGACGAAGCGCATTGCGTCAGCGAATGGGGCCATGATTTCCGGCCCGACTACCGGCAGCTGCGGCCCCTTCTCGACGAGCACGGGCAAGTTCCGCGGCTGGCGCTGACCGCGACCGCCGACGCGCGCACTCGCAGCGATATCCTCACGCAGCTCGGCATTCCGGAGGACGGGCTGATCGTCGCCGGCTTCGACCGGCCCAACATCCGGTATCACGTCCGGCACCGCGAGCAGACCGGCAAGCAGCTCCGCGAGCTACTCGCGACTCGGCCGGGGCCGGCGATCATCTATGCGCCGAGCCGCGACAAGGCCGAAAGGATCGCCGAGGCGCTCGGTCGGACCGGCCGGCCGTCGTTGCCGTACCATGCAGGGCTGGAGCCGCAGGTGCGTGCCCGCAATCAGGCCGCGTTCGTCAACTCCGAAGACATGGTGATTTCGGCAACCGTCGCCTTCGGAATGGGCATCGACAAACCCGACGTCCGGCTTGTCGCCCATGCAGCGGTACCGAAGAGCATCGAGGCCTATTATCAGGAGACCGGCCGCGCCGGCCGCGACGGCGACCCGGCCGAGGCATGGCTGTTCTGGAGCGCCGAGGATTTCGCGAGGGCCCGCCGCCGGATCGAGATCGAGGTGGAGCCGGAGCGCCGCCCGAGCGAGCGGGAACGGCTGAACGCCCTCGCCGCATTCGTCGAGGCTGCCGGCTGCCGCCGTGCGATACTGTTGCGCCATTTCGGCGAGGAGGCTTCGGATCAATGCGGCAATTGCGACAATTGCCTTGCGCCGCCGGAGACGATCGACGCCACCGAAATCGCCCGCAAATTGCTCTCAGCCGCCTTCCGCACCGAAATGCGCTTCGGAGTTGGCCATCTTGCCGACGTGCTCGCCGGTAACGATACGGAGAAGGTGCGCAGCTTCGGCCACCATAGAACGAGCGTGTTCGGCATCGCTTCGTCGGACGAGGTCGGCCTGGTCCGACCGGTGGCGCGGGCGCTGATCGCCCGTGACGGGCTCCGCGCCGATGCTTACGGCGGCCTGTCGTTCGGGCCCGGCGCCCGGCCGATCCTCAAGGGCGAGGAGCAGCTGATCATCGCCGTGCCGCCGCCTCGCAAGCGGGCCGCCCGCCGCGGGCGCTCCGACGGTGCCCCCGACCCTGCGTTCGAAGCGCTTCGCGAGGCGCGACGGTTGCTCGCCTCCGAGAGCGGCGTTCCGCCCTATGTCATATTCCCCGATTCGACGCTTCGAAGCATCGCCGAAGTCCGTCCCCGGTCGCTCGCCCAGCTGTCGCAGATCCACGGTGTGGGCGAAGCCAAGCTCAGGCGCTATGGTGCGGCCATGATCGCGGCGCTCAGGGCGTTCGAGGAAACAGCCGATGGCAGGGACGACGATAGTGCGCGAGCTTGACGACAGGACTTTGATCAGCGGGCAAATCCGGCCGGAGGAAGTGGCGGAGCTCAAGCGGCAGGGCGTCTGCCTGATCGTCAACAACCGGCCTGACGGCGAAGACCCCGGCCAGCCGGCCAGCGCCGACGTCGAACAGGCGGCGCGTGAGGCGGGGATCGACTATCGCTTCGTTCCCATCGCCCGCGGCATCGGTCCGTCGGACATCGAGGCGATGCGCGAGGCGCTCAACGCGCCGTGCGAGGGCAAGAGGTTGCTATACTGCCGGTCGGGCAATCGCTCAGCGCTGGCTTGGGCGGTCGCGCGCTCCGAGGACGGCGTGCCGCGCGAGGAAATCGAACGCTGCGCCGCCAGGGCCGGGGTCGACCTCGGTCCGGTCGCCCATTTGCTTTAGGTGCGATCCTCGGCGAGCATCCGCCGCGCTTCATCCTCGTCCTCGTCGAGCACCATCAGGCGAACCGGCATCAAATGCCCGACTCCGATCGTGCCGTGCATCTCGGTGTCGAACAGGACGACGTCGATGCCGCCGCTTTCCAGATAGAGGCGGGCAAGGTCGGCCTCGATCCGGGTATGGAATTTGGCGAGCTCGACCAGTGCCATTACCAGGGCACCACGTCGCCCGCGGCGATCTCGTCGGCCCGCGGCTGCCGGCCGAGCATCGCATTGCGGTGCGGGAATCGGCCGAAGCGCTCGATGACGTCATGGTGCAGCCTGGCGTAGCGGAGCATCTCCGGATCGCCGAGCCTGGTGAACAGTTGCACCGACCGTCTCTGGTCGGCGATCGACTCGCTGTGCTGGAACGGCATGTATAGAAAGGCGCGCTCGGCCGGTTCGAGCTGCTCGTCCAGGTCCCGGGCGATGGCGCCCTTGGCGATGGCAAAGGCGAGATGGTCGGTGGCGAACTGCTCGGCATGGCCGCGGAACATGTTGCGCGGCAGCTGGTCGAACAGGATCACTGCGGCGAGCGCCTGCAGCGGCTGGTCGAGGAAATGATCGGCTGGCAGCTGCCGTTTCTCGCTCCACAGCGGCTCGAAATCCTCGCGGATTCGCTCGTCGAGCTTCGGGTCGGGCTTCCACCACTGCTCGGGCTCGAGGCCGAACCAGAAGCGGACGAGCTCGCCCCACCAGCAACTCATGCAGCAGTCCCGCCAACGGTCAGGCCGTCGATCAGCAGGGTCGGCTGGCCAACGCCTGCAGGGACCGACTGACCGCCCTTGCCGCACACGCCAATGCCTTCGTCGAGCGCGAGGTCGTTGCCGATGCCCTTGACCCGGGTCAGCACCGTCGGTCCGTCACCGATCAGGGTCGCCCCCTTGATCGGCTCGGCGATTCGGCCGCCGCGAATGCGATAGGCCTCGGTGCAGGAAAAGACGAACTTGCCGCTGGTGATGTCGACCTGCCCGCCGCCGAAGCTCTTGGCATAGATGCCGTCCTTCACCCGTTCGACCAGCTCGCCGGGCTCGTCGCGGCCGCCGAGCATGAAGGTGTTGGTCATCCGCGGCATGGGCGCATGGGCGAAGCTTTCGCGCCGCCCGTTGCCGGTCGGCTCCATGCCCATCAGCCGGGCATTGAGACGGTCCTGCAGATATCCCTTGAGGATGCCGTCCTCGATTAAGACGGTGCGCCCGGTAGGCGTCCCTTCGTCATCGATGGTCAACGACCCCCGGCGGTCCTCGATTGCCCCCTCGTCGATCACGGTCACCCCCGGCGCCGCGACCCGCTCGCCGATCCGGCCGGAAAAGGCGGAGGTTCCCTTGCGATTGAAATCGCCTTCGAGCCCGTGCCCGACCGCCTCGTGCAGAAGCACTCCCGGCCAGCCGGGGCCGAGAACCACCGGCATCTCGCCGGCCGGCGCAGCGACGGATTCGAGGTTGGTCAGCGCCTGGGCCAGCGCGATGTCGATCGCTCGGCTCCATTCGGCTTCATCGAACAGGCGCCCGTAGAGATAGCGGCCGCCAAGGCCGTGGTAGCCGGTTTCGCGCCGCGAGCCGTCCCTGGCGACGATCTGCACGCCGAGCCGGACCAGCGGCCGGACGTCGGAAGCGACGAAGCCGTCGGCCCGGACGATGTCGATGACGCTCCAGCTGGCGGAGAGGGCGACGGTGACCTGGGCGACCCGCGGGTCGCGGGCGCGGGCGGCGGCGTCAATCCGCTGGCAAAGACCAACCTTGGCGGCAAATGGCACGGCCGACAGCGGATCGTCCGAGCCGTACATCGCCTGGTTGGTGCGTGGCGGAGGGCTGGCCGGAGCGGCGCGCGAAGGGTCGAGCAGCCGGAGGGTCGAGGCGGCGCGCTCCATCGCTTCGGCGCTGATCTCATTGGCGTGGGCGAAGGCCGTCGTCTCGCCCGACACGCCGCGCAGGCCGAACCCCGAACCGGTGCTGTAATCGGCGGTCTTCAGCCGACCGTCGTCGAAGGTGAAGGCTTCCGACGCGCGATATTGGAGGTAAAGCTCGCCGTCGTCGCAGGCGGCGAGGTGCCGGGCGGCGAGCCTGAGCGCATCGTCAGGGTCCAGCCCATTATCCCGGTAAAGGAAGCGGCGGGGATCGGCGATCATTGCGATGGCCGGTCCGCAGGTCCCCCCTCGAGAACGAATCGGCGGTCGCAATAGCCGCATTCGACGAAGCCGGTTTCCGGCTCGACGCGCAGGTAAACGCGCGGATGGCCGAGCGCCGCCTCCACTTCCCCCGAACCGTCGCAGGCGACCCGATCGGACGTGACTCGAATGACTTCCGGCGGAGGCGGCGCTTGCGACGACATGGCCCCGCCCTAGCAACGGCCGCCTTTCGCTTCAATGAGCGTCAGGGATATTGGATGCTGACGTTGAAGGTGCCGACATAGGTGCCTTCGACCTGATTGGCGCCGACAGCGAGAGTCCCGCCGACTCGAAACTCGAACGGCGTTCCGGCGCTGACGTGGCGGGTGGTCGGACCGTCGGTGGTCCAATTGTTCAAGGTCACGGTTTCGGTGCCCCCGGAGCGGGTCAAGGTGATCGCATTCTTCGGCAGGCGGATGATGACGGGCGTGTTTCGGGCCGAAACACCGACGAATCGGGCTGGCGTTGGCGAGCCTCCGGCGGCCATGACCCCGCCGGTCGTGGTGATCGCGCCGGTATGGGGGTTGATCACCGCCGTCCCGGCCGCGCCGACGGCGAGATAGCCGAAATCCATGTCGGCACGCTTCTGGAGGGTCAGCGGCTTGAGGATGGAAGCGGTACCGGCCGCATTCTGGTCGGGCGCCTGCGCAGCCGCCCGCGCCGGAAGCGCGGACAACAGAAGAAAGGCCGCGCACAGGCAGCGGAAGCGAGAAAAGCCGATCATGCAGTTCCGGCCGGTACAGGGTTAACGTCAAAATCACTCTGACGGTTAGGGTTAACGGCGGCTTCACCAACGCTCCGCTTGTCGCCCGGGTCATGGCGACGGTATGCGCTGCCAATGGAGCAAGTCCCCGCCGCGATCCGAATCGAAGCGCTGTCGAAGACCTATGCCGGCGGCAAGCAGGCGCTCAAGGACGTCAGCATCGACGTTCCCCGCGGCCAGATTTTCGGGCTGCTCGGACCCAATGGCGCCGGCAAGTCCACTCTGATCAACATCCTCGCCGGGCTGGTGGTGAAGAGCGGCGGCACGGCCAGCATCTGGGGCTTCGACATCGACCAGCACCCCCGCAATGCCAAACGGTCGATCGGCATCGTCCCGCAGGAAATCCTGTTCGATCCGTTCTTCACGCCGCGCGAAGCGCTGGAAATCCAGGCCGGCCTCTACGGCATCCCCGCAAGCGAGCGGCAAACCGACGCCTTGCTCGCCGCAATGCACCTCGGCGACAAGGCCGACGCTTATGCCCGCACCCTTTCCGGGGGAATGAAGCGGCGGCTGCTGGTCGCCAAGGCGATGGTCCACTCGCCGCCGATCCTGGTGCTGGACGAGCCCACGGCCGGAGTCGATATCGAGCTTCGCCGAGAGCTGTGGGCCTATGTCCGGCGGCTCAACACCGATGGAGTCACCATCGTGCTGACCACCCATTATCTCGAGGAAGCCGAGCAATTGTGCGACCGGATCGCGATCATCCACCATGGCCGGGTGATCGCCAACGAGCCGACCCGCCAGCTGGTCGCCAAGGCCCAGGAGAAATCGGTGGTCGTCACCGTCGACCGCGACATCGAGGCCGTGCCGGAAGCGTCCTGCTTCGAGAAGATCGAGCGGGTCGATGAGCGGACCGTATCGATCAGCTACAGCAAGGACCGGGTGAATGCCGG
>DATLGC010000054.1:0-8147 GCA_035540655.1 Sphingomicrobium sp.
GCCGCCCGCCGCCACGATCGAATAATAGCGCTGCGGCTTCATCCGGCTTTCCCTGACACGAGCCAGCAGCGCGGCAAGAAACGGCAGCGACACGAGGAGAAGCGTCGCCATGTGGTTCTTGTTGGCGAAAAAGCCGGTCGCGAAGCCGAAGTTTGCGATCCGGTAGAGATACCATTGCGTTCCCGGGGAGCTGGAAACCTGAAGCGCGCCCAGGAGGACTCCAAATATCGTTCCAGCGAGAAGCGCGACGACCAGCCAGCTCGTTCGATAGGCCTTTAGCCGCAGGATCGCGGCCAGCATCGCGAGCGGTGGCAGCAGCCAGGGGAGCGCCGACAGGGTCGTATGGGGCGTCAGCGAGATCGGCAGCCAGGGCAGCTCCTGGCCGAGAATCTGATAGCCTTCCACCAAGGTCTGCCGCCCAGGAAGCGTGGTCCAGATTGCCGGCGGAAGCGGGACTAGCTGCAGGGCCAACAGCAAAAGCGCGAGCAACACGATCAATCCGAGCTGCCGTGCGGCACGGGGAAGACGCTCGTCGGATCGCTCGATCGCCGCCCAGGCGAGAATGACGATGGCAATCAGCTGTAGGGCGAGGTTGCGCCAGGTCCCTGCCGCTCCCCCGCCGAGCACCAGGCACAACAAAAGGTAGAGCGGAGCCACGGACTGGCGGAGCGTGTCTCTCATATCCTTATCCCCTCGCGCCGCTCGACACCGTCAGCACGATGGGCGCTCGAAGCGCAAGGTGCGGGTGATGATTTGCAAGCTGCCCCCGGATCAAACCTATTCCGCCGCAATCGCCTCGAATTCCTGCGCCGCGAGGAACTTCTCGGCGTCGAGCGCGGCCATGCAGCCGGTTCCGGCCGCGGTCACCGCCTGGCGATAGATCTTGTCCATGACATCGCCGCTGGCGAACACGCCGGGGATGCTGGTGCGGGTCGTTCCCGGCTCGACCTTGATGTAGCCGTCCTCGTCGAGCTCCAGCTGATCTGCGAACAATTCGGTGGCGGGCTTGTGGCCGATGGCGACGAAGGCGCCTTCGACCGCGATCCGGCTAAGCTCGCCGGTGCGGCGATTGCGGATGTCGAGCCCGACGAGAGCTTCGGGCTCGCCGCCGCCAGCGAACTCGACCACTTCGCTGTCCCAGATGAGCTTGACGTGGGGATTGGCGAACAGCCGGTCCTGCAGGATTTTCTCGGCGCGAAGGCTGTCGCGCCGGTGGATCAGGGTGACGTCGTGGCTGTGGTTGGTCAGGTAGAGCGCTTCCTCGACCGCGGTGTTGCCGCCGCCGATCACCGCCACGCGCTTGCCGCGGTAGAAGAAGCCGTCGCAGGTCGCGCAGGCCGAGGCGCCCCTGCCCTTCATCCGCTCTTCCGACGGCAGGCCGAGCCATTTCGCCTGGGCGCCGGTGGCGATGACCAGGGCATCGGCCGAATAGATGGTGCCGCTGTCGCCGGTCAGCCGGAACGGGCGGCGGGAAAGGTCGACCGCGGTGATATGGTCCCACACCACCTTGGTTCCGACATGCTCGGCCTGGGCCTGCATTTCCTCCATCAGCCACGGGCCCTGGATGACGTCTCGGAAGCCCGGGTAATTCTCGACGTCGGTCGTGGTGGTCAGCTGGCCGCCGGGCTGGATTCCCTGGATGACGATCGGCGACAGGCCGGCGCGCGCCGCATAGATGGCGGCAGTGAAGCCGGCCGGGCCGGAACCGAGGATGGCGACGCGGGTCGAAACGGTGTTGGTCATGAGGCTTCCGATTTAGTGCCGTTCGCGGATTAGACCAGCCGCGATTGCGCGAGTGCAGCGCCGATGAAGCCCGCGAACAGGGGATGCGGGTCGAACGGCCGGCTCTTGAGTTCCGGGTGGAACTGGACGCCGATGAACCAGGGATGGTCGGGCCGCTCGACGATCTCGGGCAGCTGGCCGTCGGGCGACATTCCGGAAAACACCAGCCCGCCCTTTTCCAGCGCGTCGCGATAATGGACGTTGACCTCGTAGCGGTGGCGGTGACGCTCGCTGATCATGTCCGTGCCGTAAAGCGAGCGGACGACGCTGTTGCCGGCGAGCCTGGCGGGGTAAGCGCCGAGCCGCATGGTGCCGCCGAGATCGCCGCCCTCGGCGCGCTTTTGCAGCCCCTCCTCGCTCATCCATTCGGTGATCAGGCCGACGACCGGCTCGGGCGTGTCGCCGAATTCGGTGGTCGAGGCTTGCTCGATCCCGGCCAGGTTTCGAGCGCCTTCGATACAGGCCATCTGCATTCCGAGGCAGATGCCGAAGAAGGGCACCTTGCGCTCGCGGGCGAACTGGACCGATCGGATCTTGCCCTCGCTGCCGCGCTCGCCGAATCCGCCGGGCACGAGGATTCCGTGCAAGGGCTCGAGCTCGGCGGCAAGCGTCTCGCCGTCATGCTCGAACAGCTCGGCGTCGAGCCAGCGGATGTTGACCTTGGCACGGTGCGCCACCCCGCCGTGGATCAGCGCCTCGTTGAGACTTTTGTAGGCATCGGGAAGGCCGACATATTTGCCGACGACTCCGATCGTCACCTCGCCCTCGTGATTGTCGAGCCGGTCCATGACGTCGTTCCAGCGCGCCAGATCCGGCTCCGGCGCATCGTCGATGCCGAACGCCTTGAGCACTTCTGCATCGAGGCCCTCGGAATGATATTGCAGCGGCACGTCGTAGATCGATCGGGCGTCGAGCGCCTGGATCACGGCCGATTTGGGCACGTTGCAGAACAAGGCGATTTTCGCCCGCTCGCTCTCGGGAATCTCCTTCTCGGTTCGGCACAGCAGGACGTTCGGCTGCACCCCGAGGCTTGAGAGCTCCCGCACCGAATGCTGGGTCGGCTTGGTCTTCAATTCGCCCGCGGCCTTGATCCACGGCACCAGGGTCGTGTGGACGCTGACCGTCTGCCCCAGGCCAAGATCGTTGCGGAGCTGTCGGATCGCTTCGATAAACGGCAGGCTCTCGATGTCGCCGACCGTTCCGCCGATCTCGCAAATGACGAAATCGACGTCGCCGGTATCGGCAAGCGCGAATTCCTTGATGGCGTTGGTGACGTGCGGGATCACCTGGACAGTCGCGCCAAGATAGTCGCCGCGCCGCTCCTTTGCGATGATGTCGCGATAGATTCGGCCTGTGGTGACATTGTCCGACTGTTTCGACGAGACTCCGGTGAAGCGTTCGTAATGGCCGAGGTCGAGGTCGGTCTCGGCGCCGTCGTCGGTGACGTAGACCTCGCCATGCTGATATGGCGACATGGTCCCCGGGTCGACGTTCAAATAGGGGTCGAACTTGCGGATGCGCGCCGAGTAGCCGCGCGCCTGGAGCAATGCCCCGAGCGAAGCGGAGAGAAGACCTTTGCCGAGCGATGAGACCACGCCGCCGGTGACGAAAATGAACCGCGCCATGGGATTCGAGGCTTAGGGGGCGAAGCGGCGTCGAGGCAAGCCCGAGGCCAAGAAAAATTGTGGAAAGCCTTTATTCGGCGAGCGGAACCGCCGGCTCGGCCTGGTTTCCGGCGGCCGGCGGCTGCGGCTGGCCGGCAGCGCCCCCGGCGCCGGGATCGGCGAGCGGCGGACCCTGCGGCGCAGGCGCGATCGGAGCCGCCTGGTTGGCAAGCGTCGTGTCGATCTCCACCGCCTCGCCCGACACTCCGGCAATTGCCGCCAGAGTGATCGACAGGACGACGAACAGGCCGCCAAGGATCGCCGTCGACCGGGTGAGGAAATCGGACGCTCCGCGCGCCGTCATGAAGCCCGAGGAGCTTCCGCCGACGCCAAGCCCCCCGCCTTCCGAGCGCTGCATGAGGATGACCGACACCAGGGCGGCGGCGACCATCGTCTGGACGATCAAGAGGAAGGTGAAGAGCATCGATCGGCTTTCGAAGGAAATTGCGAAGTCGGCGGCCATCTAGCTGGCGATGGCCGCCGTTTCAACGCGAGAGACGGATTATTGGCTAATCGCGCTCCCTTCCGAGGATGCATGTTGCTCGAGGTCGCTGGCCGTCGCGCCGATCACGACATCGCCGTTGGCGGCGGCGATGCCCGACCGTGGGACTCGCACCAGCGCTCCCGACTGAAGCTTGAGAGTCGCAAATTCGGTGTCGAGCGACTCGATCGTGCCGACCGCTGCTCCCCGGGGGTCCTTGACGGTCGCTCCCGGAGCGATCGCCGCGGCGGCTTCGGCGAGGCTTCGGTCGGTCGCGGCATTGAGTTCGGCCTGGGTCATGGCGAACAGCAGCTTGCCGTCCGCCTCCGTGAAGCTGGTCCTGGGGATGGCCACTTCGTGGCGGTCGGTCTTGATCACGACATTGTCGCCCTCCAGGCGAATGACGGTGGCGACAAGGCCGCCGCTGGTATCGACCACCTGCATTCCAGGGCTCTGGGCAATGGCCGGGGCGATCGGCGCGGCAAGGCTGGCGGAGGCAAATGCAATCGAGGCGAGAATCAGTCGCATGACGTCCTTTCCATTTGTGAAACAACAACCGTAGTGGCTGGCTCGCGCGATGTGAACCCTTACGGCTGTTTACCGGCCGAGGCGGCGGCCTCGACGATCGGCAGGAAATCGGCCGATTTGAGGCTGGCGCCGCCGACCAGCGCTCCGTCGACATCCTCGACGGCGAAAATCTCGGCGGCGTTCGACGCCTTGACCGAGCCGCCGTAGAGGATTCGGATGTCCTTGCCGCGCTCGCCATAGGCCGTGATCAGCCGCCGGCGCAGCGCCGAATGCATTACGCCAATGTCGCCCGCCGAGGGCAGCTTGCCGGTGCCGATCGCCCATATCGGCTCATAAGCGATTGAAATATCAGTGGATTTGCCAATGTCTCGAGGCAAGGAGGCGGCCAGCTGCCGGTCGACCGTCGCCACCGCCGCGCCGGCCTCGCGAACGGCCAGGCTCTCGCCGACGCAAAGGATGACGCCGAGGCCGGCCGACAGGCCCGCCTCGGCCTTGGCGCGAACATCCTCGTCGCTCTCCTTCTGCGCCTCGCGGCGCTCGCTATGGCCGATGATCGTCAAGATCGCTCCGGCATCGCGGAGCATCGCCGCCGACACGCAGCCCGTGTGCGCGCCCTTCTCGGCGTGATGCACGTCCTGGCCGCCGACCGGCAGCCCCGGCGCCGACCGCGCCGCCCGCTCGATCAGGGTCGCCGGCAGGCAGAGCGCGACATCGACCGAATCGTGATCGCGCGCGGCCGCGGCGATCCGCTCGATCTCGCCAAGGTCGGAGCTTAGTCCGTGCATCTTCCAATTGCCTGCGACCAGCTTGCGAAGCGCCAACGCCGTTCCCCTGCTGCTTGCCGTCCCTAGCCATCTTGACCGAGGCGCGGCAAGGCGCAGCGCTTGAAGCTAGCGGCGGCCGCCCCTAAACAGACGATCCGCCCCCCAACCTGCCATTGTCGAAAGCCACGAATGTTCTCTTTCATCCGTAACCTTGGCAAATCGAAGGTCGGAGTGATCATCGTCGCCCTGTTCCTCATGGCGATCGTCGCTTCGTTCGCCCTTGCCGACGTCCAGGGCGTGCTCAGCGGCGGTGGCGGCCAGAGCCGGAGCACTTTGGTCAGCGTCGGGTCGGAAGAAATCACCGACCGCGAGATGAGCCAGATGATGGAACGGCGGCTGGCGCAGGCCCGCCAGGAGAACCCCCAGGCGGATTATCAGTCGCTGGCCGCCGAGTTCGAGCCGATGCTCGAGGGAATGATCGACGAACGCGTGCTTTTGGCTTTCGCCGCGCAGCATCGTTTCCATTTATCGAAAAGGCTGATCGACGCCGAGATCGCCAATCTTCCCGGAGCCCGTGGCCTGGGCGGGCAATTCAATGAGCAAACCTATGCCCAGTTCCTCGCCCAGCAGCGTCTGACCGACCGCGAAGTACGCCACTTCATTCGCGCCGATCTGCTTCAGCGGCTTCTCCTCACCCCGGCGGCCTCGAACGCCCGTGTTCCGGTTGGAATGGCAACGCCTTATGCGTCGATGCTGCTCGAAACACGAGAAGGCGAAATCGCGATGATCCCGGCTGCGGCTTTCCGCTCCGGACTCAACCCCTCCAATGAAGATCTGCAGCAATTCTACGCTGCCAACCGGGCCCGGTACACGGTGCCCGAGCAACGGGTTCTGAGGCTCGCCCGGATCGGCCCGCAGCAGGTCGCCGGCGTAACCGCCAGCGACCAGGAGATCGCCGCTTATTATCAGGCAAACCAGGCGCAATATGCGGCGCGCGAAACCCGGACCATCAGCCAGGCCGTGGTTCCCAATCGAGCAACCGCCGAGCAGATCGCCCAGCGTGCCCGGGCGGGGGGCAGCTTTGCCGCGGCCGCCGCGCCGGCGGGGCTCAGCGCCGAAGACATCGCGCTTGGCGAGCAGACCCGGCAGCAATTGACCAGTGTCGCCGGAGAGCGGGTCGCAGCGGCGGCCTTCGGGGCTGCTTCGGGCGCAGTCGTCGGCCCGGTCCAGTCGGATTTCGGCTGGCATGTCCTTCGGATCGACTCGATTTCGCGCCAGCCTGGCCGAACGCTCGCTCAGGCGCGCTCCGAGATTGGCGAGCGGCTGACCACCGAAAAGCGACAGAATGCGATCGCTGATCTCGTCACCAAGGTAGAGGACGAGCTCGGCCGCGGCGCCAATTTCCAGGAAGCGGCGGCTGCCGCCGAGCTTCAGATCGTCGAGACCCCGCTGATCCTGTCCGACGGCACTTCCCGCGAAAACCCGGCCTATCGCTTCCCCGAGGAGCTTGCCCCTGCACTGCGCTCGGGCTTCGAGCTTGACCCGAATGACGAGCCAATGGTCGAGACTCTTCCCAACAATGCCGGGTACGTTCTGGTCGGGCCCGCCAGGGTGGTGCCGGCGGCGCCACAACCTCTCGCCGAAATTCGCGACCGGGTTCGCGACGACTGGATCAACCAGCAGGCGCTAGTTCGAGCCCGGGTCGCAGCCACCGAGATTGCCAACAAGGTCGGCCGGAACGTCGCCTTTGCCCAGGCCGTGCGGGAAGCGGGAGTTTCCTTGCCGCCTGTCCAGCAGGTTCGGCAGCGCCGCCTGGAACTTGGTCAGTTCGGCGGCCAGGTGCCCCCGCCAGTGCAGATGATCTTCAGCCTTGGCGAGGGCCGAAGCAGGTTGATTGCCGATCCAGGCGGTCGCGGGTTCTTTGTCGTCAGGGTCAGCCGAATAATCCCCGGCAATGCCATTTCGCAGCCGGCCCTGATCGCTCAGGTGCAGAACGAATTCCAGTCTGCGGCTTCACAGGAATATGCGCAACAATTCCTCGCCGCCGCACGCAATAGCGTGGGCGTCCGCCGCAACGATCGTGCGATCGCCGAGTCGAAGAGGCGGCTGACCGCGGGTCAGTGACCAACGCCAGCGTCCTCGTCCTTGATAATTACGACAGTTTCACCTTCACCTTGGTGGATTATCTCACCAGCCTGGGAGCGTCAGTCCGGGTCGAACGCAATGATTCCATAACCGTCGGCGAAGCGCTCGACCCCGCACATTCGGCGATCCTCATCTCGCCCGGGCCCGGCTCGCCTCAAGACGCCGGAATCTCGGTCAAGCTCGCCGCGGCGTGCATAGAGGTCAGGCGACCGTTGCTCGGAGTGTGCCTCGGCCATCAGGCGATCGCCCTAGCCTGCGGCTCCGAGGTGGCCAGGGTGCCCCCGATCCATGGGAAGGTCGCGACCGTCCGCCACGACGGCACCGGCCTGTTTTTCGAATTGCCCTCGCCAATGGCAGTAACCCGATATCACTCGCTGGCAGTGCCCGAGACAAGGCTTCCGCTGGTCGCCAACGCCTGGGCCGAAGATGGAGTGATAATGGCCTTTCGCCACCAAAGCGCGCCGGCCCACGGCGTGCAATTCCATCCCGAGAGTGTGGCCAGCGAGCACGGTCATTCACTATTGCGGTCCTTCCTGACGCTGGCGCACGAGAACGCTTGACGAACATCGCATGCGCTGCGATAGATGTTCTCCGTTCGTTCCAACTGCGGAAAGGCGATCGATGCTGACGTCCAAGCAACATGAGCTTCTGATGTTCATTCGTGAGCGGCTGGACCGCGGAGGCGTCAGCCCAAGCTTTGACGAGATGCGCGAAGCGCTCGACCTCAAGTCGAAATCAGGGGTCCATCGTCTGGTTTCGGCGCTCGAGGAACGTGGTTTTATC
>DATLGC010000055.1:0-16421 GCA_035540655.1 Sphingomicrobium sp.
TCCCCGCGTCGCGGAGCCATTGAGGGGAACGCCTAAACCACTGGGCAGGCGGCCGATTTCGAAACCCGAGGTAACGTATCCGGCACCCGCCGCCAGGCCCCCCAAGACCGCTCGGCTGCGCTCAGGGCTGCGCCCACGTTAATTTTTTGTCAAGCATAGTGATTTAATCTCCGTTAACGAGATAACGCAACATATGCTTGGGCCAAGTCACTGGAATCGCTTGATTTTCATCTTCAACGGCTGCGATCCGACATGGCGCGGATTTGATCAAATTTGTCCCGCGACGGGACAAGTCTGTCGTTCGGAAGACACAGTCTAAGTTCGTGCCCGCAACGACTTTTCCGATTCTTCGCGAATGGCCCGGCCCGAGTCGCCGGGGCAATGGAGCTACGCCGGCAGGCGGTGGCGATAGGTGACGTTCACCCGCTTCGACAGCAGGAGGTAGGGCAGCCACAGGGCGACGCTGATCAGCACCTTCTTGATATTGCCGTCGAGCAGCGGATGGAGCGCTTCGGCTACTGCCGGCGGAAGCCCCTCGGTGCCGGCGATCAGCTCGGCGATGACCAGTTGCATGGCGATGTCGACCGCCCAGATCGCCGCCAGCAGCCTAGGGAACAAAGGCACTCGTCGCAGCGCGGCGACGAAGGCGATCACATAAAGGCTCGACACCAGAACCAGGTCGAAGGTCATGAGCAGGTTCAGGGTCGCCAGCCAGCCGGGCACCGGCCCGCTCAGCGCCGGCATCGCCGCCAGATATTCCATCGCCCGAACCGGCACGTTCAAGAGCATTCCGACCAGCAGCGACACCATGATTCCGCCCGCGCCATAGAGCCGCTGGCGCATCGCCTGGTCGCGGCTCACGCTCCGCCAGCGGCCGATGACCGCCAGTCGAGTCGCCGGCTGCGGCAGCCGGTCGCCCTCGGCGAACCAGCGCAGCGCCAGCACCATCGATGCAAACGGCGTCAGGATCAGCAGAAGATAAGGCGCGACCGTCTCGATCCCGGCCGGGCCGTAGGATGGCGACAAGGCGATCCGCGCCGCGCTCGCCAGCCCGGCCAGCAGCAGCCAGGCGATCATGATCCGGTCGAGTCCGGATTCGATCGAAACCAGCAAGGCCGTCGCCCGCATGTTCAATTTCTGGCGATACTGATCGATCACTTGGTCGGCCTCAACTTCCACGTCCAGGCGAGGGCATAGAGCCGAACGCCTTACGATGGAGTAAAGGCAGCGCTCACCATCGGTTCCATGGAAGGCGGTCGATCATGATCCGTGCTCGCCGCGGACCAGCCGATATTTGGTTTAATTTTTATTCACTTGTCGACTCGCCCCGATTGTGACAGCCTCGCTTCGTCTCGGGGCTTGAACAGGGGAAGTTTCGTGGGAATCAAATCTCTTCGAATCGCGGCGATCGCCGCGGTGGCGACTGCGGCGCTGGTCGCGCCGGCGCTCGCCGATCACAGCTGGAGCACCTATCACTGGCAAAAAGGAACCGGCCCGCTCACCGTCGAGGTCGGCGACAATGTCGATTCGAAGTGGGACGACTATTTGCGCTGGGCGATGAATGGGGGTCCGCGGCAGAACGGCGGCTCAGGTCAGGGTTGGAACGACACAACCCACATCGACTCGCCGATCGTCGCCGGCCGTTCCAACCCGAAAAATTGCAAGGCGGTCTCGGGAACGATCCAGGTGTGCAATTCGCGCTACGGCCAGACCGGCTGGCTCGGAGTCGCCCAGATCTGGCTGTCGGGCGGACATATCGTCCAGGGCATCACCAAGCTCAATGACACCTATTTCGACACAGCCACCTACAACAAGCACGGGTGGCGGATCATGGTCATGTGCCAGGAAATCGGCCACGATTACGGGCTCGGCCATGTCAACGAGAATTTCAACGATCCCAACACCGGTTCTTGCATGGATTACACCAACGATCCGGCGCGCAACGACGGTGCGGGAACCAACGAATATTTGAACCAGCACGATCACGATCAGCTGAACCTCATCTACAACCACAGCCACAGCAATTTCACCGCGGTTGGCCCCGGCAGGTCGGGTTCCTCGGTCGGCAGGCGGCCTCATGAGCTCGACGGCGCGATTGGCGGCGACTCTCCGGCCGAGTGGGGACGGGCTGTCGCCAGCGATGGGAGAGGGCGCCCACACATCTTCGTGCAGGATCTTGGTGGCGGTAACAGGAAGATCACCCACGTCTTCTGGACCCTCGAGCATCGCGGCGGCGGCAACCACCACGATCACTAGGGTTCGATCAAGGCTAGGGGGCGGCGGCTCGAGCGGGGCCGCCGCCTCTTCATTGATTCACCGTCTTCGCGGCAAGCAAGCGGCGGCCGCCGCGTCGATCGCGGTCGGCGCTCCGGCGAGCAAATAGCGGTCGGAGATTCGCTGGCCCGCGCGGTCGCGGCCGGTGACCCGCATGTCGCCCGACCGGCGGACCGCGGCGATGATCGCCGCCGCCTGGGCCGGCTCGCGGCTCCACGCCCATTCGCCGTCGGTGGCGAGCAGGAACGGCTGGCCGGCGACGGTCAAGACGACGCTCGACCCGGGGCGCGCGGTCCGGCTGAGGCGGGCGTGGAATTCGCCCCGGCGCGGTCCGGATCGGTCGAACGAGAAGCCGGCGCGCGCCTGCGGCCGGCCTTTCGCCGACTGAAGCTCCGATCGGCTCAGCGCCTCGCAATGGCTGCCCTGGTCGAGCGCCGCCCAATTGCCCTTGGCGACGATTACCCGCTGCGCCGCCGCCGGCGCCGCCAGCGCCGCGGCCGCAAGCAGGGGGAGGAGGAAGGCAGCCCGCATCGCCGCCAAGCTAGCCGACCCCGAGGTCGCTGCGCCACCGCCAAAGAGTCTCTCCGAACCGGACCGATGAATATCCGATCTTGCTGCTTAACCCGTGTTATGCCATCTTGTTGGCGCTCGGTGACTTTTTCCTGCCTTGTGGGGAGGCCGCAATCACCGGGCTGTTCCATTTACCCGCGCCTGCTGTGGACCGCGCCCGATGATCGGCGCGGCGGACATGGTGGCGCGCTTCGCCGCCGAGCTGGCCCTGTTCGCCGGCGCCGGCTTCCTGTTGTTCGCGCTCAACGACATGGCCGTCGATCTGATTTATTTCGGTCGGCGGATGTGGCGGTCGGCGACGGTCTACAGCCGCTACCCGCGCGCTTTCGCGAGCAGCCTTACGGCGCTGTGGAAACCGTCCTTCGTCGCCATCCTGGTTCCAGCTTGGGACGAATCGCAGGTGATCGGGGCGATGCTTCGCTCGACCCTCGAGCGGCTCGACCATCCCTATTACCGGATCTTCGTCGGCCATTATCGCAACGATCCGGCCACCGCTCTGGCCATTGCGCAGGTCAATGACGAACGGATCGAGCCGGTCCAGGTCGAAGCCGACGGCCCGACGACCAAGGCCGACTGCCTCAACCATCTCTATGACGCGCTGATCGCTTATGAAACGGTAAGCGGCCGCTCGGCCCGGATCGTCGTGCTCCACGACGCCGAGGACGTCGTCCATCCGCTCGAATTGCAGCTGTTCGATCAGCTGATCGACCGGGCGGCGCTGATCCAGCTGCCGGTGCTTCCGCTGGTCAACCCTGCCTCGCGGTGGATCAGCGGCCATTATTGCGACGAGTTCGCCGAGGCGCACAGCAAGGAGCTGGTGGTTCGCGAAGCGGTCGGCGCCGCGATCCCGCTCGCCGGGGTCGGCTGCGCGATCGATCGCGACGCCCTCGCCCGCCTCGCCGCGCTCAGCGAGGGCCGGCCGTTCGCCGGGCTCAGCATGACCGAGGATTATGAGCTCGGGCTTCGCCTCGGAGCCCTTGGCCTCAAGACCATGTTCGTGCGAATCCCGGCCCGTCCCGGCGACCGGGCGGTGGTCGCCACGCGCGGTCATTTCCCGACGGAGCTGGGCGAAGCGGTCCGGCAGAAGGCACGCTGGCTCGGCGGAATCGCCTTGTCCGGCTGGGAACGGCTCGGCTGGAGCGGCGGGATCGGCGAACGGTGGATGCGGCTTCGCGACCGCCGCGGGCCGCTTGCCGCTTTGCTCCTGCTCGCCGCCTATCTCGCCGCTTTCCTTTGGTCGCAGCTGTGGCTGGCAAAATCGCTCGGCGCTCCGATCGAGCTTCGCCTCGATCCTTTGCTCGTCACTTTGCTGATCGTCAATTTCTGGCTTCTGATGTGGCGGATCGCGATGCGCGCCTTGTTCACCGCATCGGCCTATGGGATCGGCGAGGGCCTGCTGTCGATACCTCGGCTCGTCGTCGGCAACGTCATCGCCATGCTCGCCGCCGGCCGGGCGGTCCGGCTCTACCTCGGCCGCGCTCCGGCGCGATGGGACAAGACCCACCACATCTTCCCGGCGGAGGTCGCCCGGTGAGCGCGCCGATCCGCTTCCTCGCCCTTGCCCTGGTCTGCTGGGCAGGTCTTCGCGCAGCGACCCTCGGGATGGTCCCCGGCGCCGAGGTGCTCGCCCTGGCCGGCAGCCCCGCCGAGCCATCGCAGCCCGAGAGCGCGATGGCCGAGACAATTCGGATCGAGGCCCAGCAGGCGATTCCCGCCGGCGCCGAAGGCTATCCATATGGCGCTTATCCCTATCCGGCGCAGGGCGCTTATCCCTATCCGCCGCAAGCCGCCTACCCGTACCCGCCGCACGGCGCTTACCCCTACCCGCCATACGGCGCCTATCCCTACGGCCATCCGGCCCCGGGAGCGCCGCCATTCGCCCAGGCGCCCTTGCCTTATGCGATCCGGCCGGCAGCGGTCCCGCTCTATTATTACGTGCCGGTGCCAAGACCGGCCGCCGCGCACCAATCGATTCCGCAACCCGCATCCTTTCAGCCGCAGCCCGCGCCGCAGACCGCCGAATTCTACGCCCCCATTCCCGATCTCGATCGCTGGGACTTCGCCCAGGCGGCGCTTCCGCCCTGGCCCGTCTGGCGCACCAGCGGCGGCCCGCCGCCCGAATTCCCCGATACCGCCGGCCCGTCGCGGCGCGACCGGTTGCAGCTGTCGTCCTGGGCCTTGTTCCGCAACCGGCCGGGCCCGCAATCGCTGGCCAGCGGCGGGACGCTTGGCGGAAGCCAGGCCGGGGCGCGCCTGACTTACGCCTTCGATCCGCGCCTCGCCTTGTCGGTCCGGGCCACCTCGCCGGTCGGCGCGGGCGCGAGCGGCGGTGAGGTAGCCGGCGGGATCCGCGTGACTCCCCTTCCCGCCATCCCGGTGTCGGTGACAGCCGAGCGGCGGCAGGCGATCGGCCGGTACGGCGGCGGCCGCTCCGACTTCGCCTTGTTCGCCGAAGGCGGGCTTTATCGGCGGCCGATTGCCTGGGGCTTTGCGGTGGACGGCTACGCCCAGGCCGGGGTCGTCGGAGTCAGCAGCCGCGACCTGTTTGCCGATGGCGCCTTCAGCCTGACCCGGCCGATTTACGGACCTTTCTCCGCCGGCTTCGGTGTCTGGGGCGGAGCGCAGCCGGGTCTCTACCGGATCGACGCCGGCCCGCGCGCATCGATGCAGCTTCGCGGCAACATGCGGCTTCACCTCGACTGGCGGCAGCGCATGGTCGGCAATGCCGAGCCCGGGTCGGGCCCGGCCGTCACCATCGCCGCGGATTTTTGATCGCTGCCTGAAAAGGGCCTCGGCCTTGGCCTTGCCGGCGCTTTGCGGCTAGTCCGTCGGTTGCGCCCATGGACATCTACCTTCCGATCGCCGGCCAGTCGGTCAACGCGCTCTTCATCGTCGCCCTTGGCGGTCTGGTCGGGCTGCTGTCGGGGATGTTCGGGGTCGGCGGCGGCTTCCTGACCACGCCCTTCCTGATGTTCTACGGGATTCCGCCGACCGTCGCCGTCGCCTCGGCCGCGACCCAGATCACCGGCGCCAGCGTCTCGGGCGCGATGGCGCACACCCGGCGCGGCGGGGTCGATCTCAAGATGGGCCTGGTGATGATCGTCGGCGGGCTGTTCGGCTCGCTCGCCGGTGCCGGGCTGTTCCGCCTGCTCCAGGCGAGCGGCCAGATCGACCTGGTGATCGGCTCGCTCTACGTGCTTATCCTCGGCGGCATCGGCGGCCTGATGCTCAAGGACGCTTTGGTGGCCCTGGGCTACGTGCCGCGCCGCGAAGATTCGGCCCGGCCGAGGCACAATCGCTGGGTCGCCTCGCTTCCGCTTCGCTGGCGATTCTACGCTTCGGGACTCTACATTTCGCCGCTCGCCCCGCTCGCGCTGGGCTTCGTCGCCGGAATGCTGACCCTGTTGCTCGGCATCGGCGGCGGTTTCATCCTCATTCCGGCGATGATCTATCTGCTTGGAATGCCGGCTCGGATCGTCATCGGCACAAGCCTGGTGATGATCCTCGCGGTCAGCGCGGCGACGACGATGATCCATGCGCTGACCACCAACGCGGTCGATATCGTGCTTGCCGGCCTGCTGCTCGTCGGCGGGGTGATCGGCGCGCAATATGGGGCGATGCTGACGACCAGGATCAAGCCCGACCTGCTTCGCCTCGCCTTGGCGGTCATCATTCTGATCGTTGCGCTGCGCATGTTCCTCGGCCTGACGTGGCGGCCAAGCGAAATCTTCTCGGTCGAAATGCTATGATCGCGCGCACGCCAGCGCTTCTGGTTGCCGGGGCGTCGCTGGCCCTAACCGCCCAGGCGCAGCCGGTGCTCGTGCCCGATGTCTCCGACCGCCAGATCGAGATTCGCTACAGCTTCACCGGCACCGAGCTGCTTTTGTTCGGCGCCATCCTCTATCCCGGCGGTCGAGTCCCCGACGATCCGCCCGACATCATCGTCACGCTCAAGGGCCCGGTGCAGCCGATCCTGGTGCGCGAGAAGCAAAGGATCGCGGGCATCTGGATGAACGCCGAATCCCACCGATTCCGATCCGCGCCCTCCTTTTACGCGGTCGCCTCATCGCGGCCGATTTCCGAGCTGGTGGATGAGCGCACCGCCGCGATCTACGAGCTCGGCCTCGAGAATCTGCAGCTGTCGCCCGGCGGTGGCGCGCTGCCCGAAAAGGAACGCAGGTTCGAAACCGGGTTGCTCGAGCTCAGGCGTCGGCAGGGCCTTTACGCCGATTATCCCACCGGCATCGAAATCACCGGCGGGGTACTCTACCGGGCCAGCATCACCATCCCAAGCCAGGTCCCGGTCGGCGACTATGTTGCCGAGACTTTCCTCGTCGACGATGGGCGGGTGCTCGCCGCGGCGACCCGCGACATCCGAATCGGCCAGACCGGCTTTGAACGGTTCGTCGCCCTCGCCGCCCGCCGCTACGAATTCTTTTACGGGCTTGCCGCCGTCATCCTGTCGCTCGGCCTCGGCTGGCTGGCGGCCCTCATCTTCCGGCGGCGCTTCTAAGCATATGTTAACCGCTCTGATTTAACCCCCGGCCGCAACAATCAAGCGTGCGTTGGGGGCATAGAGAATGAACGACCAGCCTAATCTCCGGCAATTTGTCGACGAGCTGAGCAGCTTCGGCGAGGAAAGCAGCGCCCGGCCCGCGCCCGCTCCAATTGCAGGCAGTCTGCCGCCGCTCGGTCAGGTGGTCGAGATCGCCGGCTCGGGCTCGCAGATCCGGGTCGACGCGGCGATCCTGGCGACCATGCAGAACCATAGCGATCCGGCCGTCGCAATGTCGGGCCAGGTCGGCAGCCAGGTGAAGATGGTGGTCGGCGACTGCTGGCTGATCGCCAACGTCCGAACCCTTCGCGCCGATGACGGCGGAATCATCATCGGCCATGTCGACTTCCTCGGCGAAGGCAGCCGCGACGCGGCCGGGCACATGACCAACTTCCGCCGCGGAGTCACCCGCTATCCAATCCCGGGCTGCGAGGTCCATTCGGTCACCACCGAGGATCTTCGCTCGGTGTTCGCCGCCGACGACAGCCCGCACATCGAGATCGGCACCGTCTACCCGACCGACGACATCCGCGGAGCGCTCTACGTCGACCCGATGCTGTCGAAGCATTTCGCCGTGCTCGGATCGACCGGCACCGGCAAGTCGACCTCGGTCGCGCTGATCCTCCACCGGATTTCGCAGCTCAGCCCCGAGGGGCACATCGTCATGATCGACCCGCACGGCGAATATTCCGCCGCCTTCAAGGGTTGCGGCGAGCTGTTCAACGTCGACAATCTGCAGCTGCCTTACTGGCTGCTCAATTTCGAGGAGCATTGCGAGGTCCTGCTCACCAGCCATGGTGCCGAGCGGCAGCGCGACGGCGACATCCTCGCCAAATGCCTGCTTGCCGCCCGGATCAAGGGCAAGGACATGTCGCAATATGGCAAGGTCACCGTCGATTCGCCGATCCCCTACCTCTTGACCGATCTCAACGCGATCATCGTCAACGAGATGGGCAAGCTCGACCGGGCCGGCGACACCACGCCCTATCAGCGGCTCAAGAACAAGCTCGACGAGCTTCGCGCCGACCCGCGCTACACCTTCATGTTCTCCGGAATGCTGGTGTCCGATTCGATGCCCGGTTTCCTCGCCAAATTGTTCCGCCTTCCCGCCAACGGCCGGCCGATCTCGATCGTCGACGTCTCGGGCGTTCCGTCGGAAGTCACCTCGGTCGTCGTCTCGGTGCTTGCCCGGATGGTGTTCGATTATGCCATCTGGTCGCGCACCGAGGCGCAGCGCCCGCTGCTGCTCGTCTGCGAGGAAGCGCACCGCTACGTGCCCAAGGACGAGAATGCCGCCGGCCAGGCGGTTCGCAAGATCCTCGAGCGGATCGCCAAGGAAGGCCGCAAGTACGGCGTGTCGCTCGGCCTGATCACCCAGCGCCCGTCCGACCTTGCCGAAGGCGTTCTGTCGCAGTGCGGCACGATCATCTCGATGCGTTTGAACAACGACCGCGACCAGGCCTGCGTCCGCGCCGCAATGCCCGAAGGCGCGCGCGGTTTCCTCGACGCGATCCCGGCGCTTCGCAACCGCGAATGCATCGTCTGCGGCGAGGGCGTCGCGATCCCGATCCGGGTGCGCTTCGACGATCTCGAGCCGGAGAAGCGCCCGGCCTCGTCCGACCCGAGCTTCGCTGCTCTGTGGCGCGAGACCGGCGACGAGCAAGGCATCATCTCCCGCACCATCAAGCGGTGGAGAGGGCACGGCAAGTAAAGCCTGAACCATGGCCGCGGGCGCGCGGCGACGCGGGCATGATCGAGAGACTTAAGAACAGTCCTGTTTTCTGACGCGCGTGCCTATATGCCCGCCGAAATGAGCACTGCCCAAAGCCCGTCGACGTTGCGTCACCGAATCCGAGCTTTCGTCGAAACGCGCCGTTTCGAGCACGCCATTACCGCCGTGATCGTGATCAACGCGATCGGGCTTGGGCTCGAGACCTCGCCCGAGGTGATGGCCAACATGGGCGGCTTTCTCCACGCGCTCGATCGAATCGCCATCGCGATCTTCGTGGTCGAGCTTGCGCTGAAGCTGTTCGCTTACCGCCTTGGCTTCTTCCGCAACGGCTGGAACATCTTCGATTTCCTGATCGTCAGCGTGGCGCTGGTGCCCGCCTCGCAGCAGTTCACCGTCCTTCGCGCGCTGCGCATCCTTCGGGCGCTTCGGCTCGTGTCCGTCGTGCCCAGCATGCGCAAGGTCATCGTCGGGCTGTTCAGCGCGATCCCCAGCATCGGGACGGTGATCATCATGCTCCTGCTGCTGTTCTACATCAGCGCGGTCATGGCGACCAACCTGTTCGGGGCGGCCTTCCCACAATGGTTCGGAAGCTTCGGAGCGTCGCTCTATTCGCTGTTCCAGATCATGACCCTGGAAAGCTGGTCGATGGGGATCGTCCGCCCGGTGATGGAGCAATTCCCTTATGCCTGGGCTTTCTTCGTGCCGTTCATCCTGCTCACCGCCTTCATCGTTCTGAACCTCTTCATCGGCGTGATCGTCACCGCCATGTCGGAAGCGACCGAGGAGGAAGCGCATGACGAGCGCGAGGCCATATTGCGCGAATTGCGCACGCTGAGCGAAGAGGTGCGGTCGCTGCGCAAGGCCGCGGAAAAGAGCGGCTGAGCCCCCGCTGTTTTGGCAACCCCTCCGGCCGCAAGCCGGGCATTCCGCTTGGACATTCGTCGATCCGTCCGTCCGTCTATCGAACGCCTGTTCTTGGCCGCCCGCGATCGGTGCTCAGTTCACCCCCATGATGACTCGTGCTCTCGCCGCCCTCAGGGCGCTTTGCCGGCCTCCAGCATCACCTCGGCGAAACGGCAGCCCGCGAGTCGCGTTCGGGTTCGGGGTCAGTGGAGAAAAATCATGAGGTTCAAAGGGACGAGCGTTGCCGCGGTTGCGGCGCTGCTGATCGCAACGACGGCCATCGCACAGCAGGCCGCTTCGCCCCAGGTCGGGTTCGGAATCGGGGTCGAGGAGGATCCGCAAGGCCCGAAAGTCAGCAACGTGATGCCCGGCGGAACCGCCTCGGCGGTCGGAATCCAGCCCGGCGACATTCTCCTTCAGGTCGGCGGCCGGGCGATTACCGGGCCGGAGGTGATCAGCCAATATGTCCAGGGGTTGAAGGTCGGCGATCGCGTCACCGTCCTCGTCCGGCGCGACGGGCGCAATGTCACGCTGAGCGGGACGGCAAGGCCGGCGCCGGCGGGCATGGCGCCGCCGCCCAACCGCTCGACCCCGGTCGAGGCGGGCGAGCTTCGCGAGACCTGGAACGATCGCGTGAGCCAGGGCCCTCCCGTCGGGTCCGCCCGGGAGTTCGACGGCTGGAGCATGGGGGCGACGATGCCGCTCCCCCGCTCCGAGCATGCGGTCGCCGAGTTCGACGGCGAGATCTGGGTGCTTGGCGGCTACCCACCCGGGCGCCTGCCGTCGAACCTCGTCCAGGTTTACGATCCCGTCACGAGCAGATGGTCGCTCGGCCCGAGCCTGCCGCAGCCGATCCACCATACCCATGTCGCGGCCGTCGGCGGCAGGATCTACCTGCTCGGCGGCGAGGTCGAGGGCGCAAGCACCGGGCGGCCGGAAAGGTTCGTCTCGGACGTCTGGATGCACGATCCGGCGGTCGGCGGCTGGGTGAAGCGCGCGCCGATGCCGACCGCGCGCGGCGGCGGCGGCAAGGCGGTGATCGACGGCAAGATCTACGTCGCCGGCGGCCGGCCGCCGGGAGGCCATGCGTTCGAAGTCTACGATCCGGCGACCGACAGATGGGAAAAGCTCCCCGACCTGCCGACCCAGCGCAACCATTTGGCGATGGTCGCGCTGAACGGCAAAATCTATGTCGCCGGCGGGCGGACCGGCCCAGGTGCAATGGCCCCGCGGGTCGATGTGGTAGAAATCTACGATCCCAAGACGCGCCGCTGGACCAGAGGCGCTCCGCTCCCGGCTCCGAGGGGCGGAATCACCGGCGCCGCTTATGCCGGCTGCATGTTCGTCTTCGGCGGCGAGGGCGAGCCGAACCATGTGCTCGGCCTCACGCCGAACACCTATGCCTATGATCCGCGCGCCAATCGCTGGACCCAGCTGGCGGACCTGCCGATCGCCATGCACGGGCTGAAGGGCAGCGCGGTGATCGGCGGCCGGATCTTCCTGCCGGGCGGCGGCATCACGCTTGGCGGCAATTCTGGCACCAACGCCATGCAGGTCTACCGGCCGACGATGCGCTGCGAGTGAGCGCTTGCCTCCGGTGGGGGGCTAACCCCTTTTGTCGCCGACGCTGAGCAGCGCCTTCAGCCGCGCCTCGAACGCCGAGCGCTGGCCATCGTCGAACATCGGCCGGCTGGCGGCGAAGCGCACGCCGAGCGGATTTATCGCGCGGCCATGCTGGTGGACCTCGTAATGGAGGTGCGGCCCGGTCGAAAACCCGGACGAGCCGACATATCCGATCAGCTGCCCGCTGCGAACGAAGCTTCCCGGCTCGGCGGCGATCCCGCTCATGTGGCTGTAGGTGGTGACCATTCCGTCGCTATGGGCGATCCGCACCTGGCGGCCGTACCCGCCGTTCCAGCCGGCGGCGGTCACCCGGCCATCGGCCGAAGCGACGATCGGCGTTCCCCACGGAGCGGCGAAATCGACTCCCGAATGGAATCGGGCGAAGCGCAGGATCGGGTGGATCCTGTAGCCGAAGCCCGAGCTGATCCGCCCGGCGACCGGCCATACCGGCTCGCTCGGCCGAGCCTCGGTCAGGCTCGCCGCCTCGATCCAGCGCGCCTGGCCGGCGACATTCCAGCGGACCAGCTGCAGCCGCCGCTCGCCGCTGCGCTCGAGCCCGGCATAGAGCAGCGGTCCGGCGCGGCTTTCGCCGGCGATCCGACGGTGGGCAAGCACCAGGTCGAAGCGGTCGTCCGGGCCGACATCGCCGCCGACGTCGATCTCGGTCGCCAGCGCCTGGAGATATTCCGCCGCGGTGGCCGGCGAGGCGCCCGCCGCGCGAAGCGACCAGTAGAGGCCCTCGCCCGCCCGGCCGCGAATCCGGACCGGCGTCGAATCGACCGGCAGCGCCCGCTTCGACAGGCTCAGCACGCCGCCTTCGCCACGCGCGATTGTGAGGTCGAGCGCCATTCCGGCGCGAAGCGCGATCCGTTCGATCGGCCGGCTTCCGGCGGACCCCCGCTGGCCGAGCCGAAGCGACACGATCGTTCCGGCGGCAATTCCGCCCGGCGCCTCGGCGCGGATCAGCGCCGCCGCCTCGCCTGCTTCCGCATTCGACGCCCCGGCGCGGGCCAGCATCGCGGCGAAATGCTCGCCCTCGACCGTCCTCAGCTCGAGGTCGATCCACGGCCGGCCGGGGACGACATCGAGCGGCGCGACCGCCTCGCTCGCCACCATTCGAAGGCCGGTGACGCTTCCCGCCGCGATCGGCGCGATCGCCAGCGCATCGTGCTGCAGTCGCTCCGAATCGCCGCCTGGATGTCTTGCGCTGGCCGCCGCCAGCGGAGCCATGGCGATGCCGATCATCGCCGCGCCCATGCTCGAGAGGCCGAGCGCGGCCAGCCCGCGCCAGCGGCGGCTCGAAACGGAGGCGCCGGCGCGGCCGAATACCGCGCCGCGTCTCGCCAGGCGATGCGCGAAGCCCGATTGCATCCCGCCGCTATCGGCAATCAGGGTTAATACCGCCCTAATTCCTCCCTGAGCTTTGCTCGGGGAGGGGGACCATCCACCGCAGAGTGGATGGTGGAGGGGCCCGGCTGGCATCGCCATTTTGGAACCTTGCGCTTTCCCCGTGCGCTGCCAAAGTCGTGGCAATGGCGAACCGCTCCGACGCGACGGTCCGGGCGATCCTCGGGCCGACCAACACCGGCAAGACCCACCTCGCCATCGAGCGGATGTGCGGCCATTCCTCCGGCGTCATCGGCTTTCCGCTTCGGCTGCTCGCCCGCGAGGTCTATGACCGGGTCGTGGCGATCAAGGGCGAGGCCCAGGTCGCCTTGCTGACCGGCGAGGAACGGATCGTCCCGCCCAATGCGCGCTATTTCCTCTGCACCGCTGAAAGCATGCCTGTCCCGAGCGGCGACGGCCATGATTCTGGCGATCCGAACCGCGACTTCGCCTTCGCCGCGATCGACGAGGCGCAGCTCGGAATCGACCCGGAGCGCGGCCATGTCTTCACCGACCGGATGCTTCGCGTTCGCGGCCGCGAGGAGACCCTGATCCTCGGCTCGGCGACCTTGAAGCCTTTGGTCCGCGAGCTCCTCCCCGAAGCCGAGATCGTCAGCCGGCCGCGCTTCTCGACCCTGCGCTACGCCGGCAGCGTCAAATTGTCGCGGCTTCCACCGCGCTCCGCCGTCGTCGCTTTCTCCGGCGAGCAGGTCTACGGCCTGGCCGAGATGCTTCGCCGCTTCCGCGGCGGCGCGGCGGTGGTGATGGGCGCATTGTCGCCGGCCACGCGCAATGCCCAGGTGGCGATGTTCCAGCGGGGCGAGGTCGATTATCTGGTCGCCACCGACGCCATCGGCATGGGCCTCAACATGGATGTCACCCATGTCGCCTTCGCCGGCCTGGAAAAGTTCGACGGGCGCCGCGACCGCCGACTGACGATCCCGGAAATGGCGCAGATCGCCGGCCGCGCCGGCCGCCACCAGCGCGACGGAAGCTTCGGAACGCTCGGCCTCGGCGACAGCAGCGCCGAATTCAGCGACGAGGAGATCGAAGCCATCGAGGAGCACCGCTTCCGCCCCCTCGATTTCCTCTACTGGCGCAACCCCGACCTCGACTTCACCGACGTGCGCGCGCTGATCGCCAGCCTCGAGGAGAAAAGCGGCGATCCTTTGCTCCGGCCGGCGCCCGAGGCGATCGACCTCGCGGTTCTCAAGCTCATCGCCGAGGACCCGGCCATCGCCGCCCGTCGCGGCGGCCAGGCTCGGCGGCTGTGGGCGGTCTGCGGCCTTCCCGATTTTCGCAAGGTCGGGCCGATGCACCATGCCCGAATGGTCCGCCGGCTGTTCAGCTACATCGGCGAGGGCGGCCACATTCCGCACGAATGGTTCGCGGCCGAGGTCGCCCGGCTGGACAATGTCGCCGGGGACATCGAGGTGCTCGCCGACCGCCTCGCCGGCGTGCGCAGCTGGGCCTATATCGCCCACCGATCCGACTGGCTCGCCGACCCCGCCAGATGGGCCGAGCGCACCCGCGAAGTTGAATCGCGCCTGTCCGACGCCCTGCACGAGAGGCTCACCCAGCGCTTCGTCGATCGGCGAACGGCCGTGCTGGTCCGCGACATCGGCGCCCGCGGCGCCGACGCCTTGCCGGTGACCATCGCCGCCGATGGCGAGGTCAGCGTCGGGCCCGAGCCGATCGGCCATCTCGCCGGCTTCGAGTTCCGAGTCGACCCCGGCGCCCGTCTGGCCGACAAAAGGCTGCTTCTGGCCACCGCCGAGCGCCGGCTCGGCGACGAGCTCGACCGGCGGGCGAGGGCCTTGCTCGAGGCCCCCGACCAGGCGTTCGAGCTGGTCGTCGGCGACAATGGCTCACTGGGAGTCGGCTGGCAGGATCACGAGTTGGCCCGGCTCGCCGCCGGCCGCTCCTTGCTCGAGCCGGCGCTGCGCACCACCCGCGCCCTCGACCGGCTGTCGGCGGGAAGCCGCGCCGACCTTCGGGCGAGGCTCGAAACATGGCTCGAAGCGCAGGTCGCCCGCCACCTCGGGCCGCTCCGGCAACTCGCCGAAGCCGCCGCCGACCCGGCTGTCAGCCCCGGCGTCCGGGCGCTGGCGGCGATGCTGACCGATGGAGGCGGAGCGATTCCGCGCCGCGCCTTGGTCGCGGCGATCGGCGCGCTCGAGCAGAAGGACCGGCAGGCGCTCCACAGGCTTCGAGTCCGCCTCGGCCCGCTCGACGTGTTCGTTCCCGCCTTGCTCAAGCCGGGCGCCCAGCTTTGGCGGGCGGCCCTGATCGCCGCCCGGTCCGGATCGCCGATGCCGGCGCTGCCGAGTGCGGGCGCGGCCACGCTCGGGCCGGACGCCGACCCGCGCGGCGCGATGCTCGCCTATCGCCGGGTCGGCCGCGACTGGCTCCGAATCGACCTTGCCGACCGGCTTGCCAGCCATGCCCACAAGGTGCGCTCGGCCGGCGGCGACGATCCGGTCGATTCCGCCCTCGCCACCTCGGTCGGCCTCGATTCAGACGGCATCGCCCGGCTGATGAGCGAAATCGGCTTTGCCCGCTCCGGCGACAGCTGGCGCTGGCGCGGCCGCCGGCACCGGGCCGAGCGCCCGGCGCCAGCCTCCCACGCCTTCGCCGAGCTGGCGAAATTGAAGCGGTGAGTCCTGCGTTTGTCATTGCGAGGAGCCGAAGGCGACGCGGCAATCCAGGCTGGCGCAACTGGATTGCTTCGCTTCGCTCGCAATGACGCCAGAATGAGGATCGACCGCTACCTCCATTGCATCCGGCTGGTGAAAAGCCGAACCCTCGCCCAGGCGCTGGTCGACACCGGCCATGTCCGGATCGACGGCCGAAGGGTGGAAAAGAGCAGCGAGCCGGTCCGCGTCGGGACCGTCGTCGCACTGCCGCTCGGCGGCCGCGTCCGCGTGCTCAAGGTCACCGCCTTGCCGGCCCGGCGCGGACCTGCTCCCGAAGCGCGCGGCTGCTATGAGGAGATCGCCAAGCGCGATGATTGACGCGCCGCTCCGCTCGGCATAGCGGGGCGCCAGAGGGAGCGTATAATGACCTATGTCGTCACCGAGGCCTGCATTCGCTGCAAATATATGGATTGCGTCGAGGTCTGCCCGGTCGACTGTTTCTACGAGGGCGAGAACATGCTCGTCATCAACCCCAACGAGTGCATCGACTGCGGGGTGTGCGAGCCCGAATGCCCGGCCGAGGCGATCCTTCCCGACACCGAATCCGGCCTCGAAAAATGGCTCGAGCTAAACACCACCTTCTCCGCCCAGTGGCCCAACATCACCCGCAAGAAGGACAGCCCCGCCGACGCCGACGAGCACAAGGGCGAAGAAGGCAAGTACGACAAATATTTCTCGCCCG
>DATLGC010000056.1:0-21568 GCA_035540655.1 Sphingomicrobium sp.
TGGCGAAATCGGGCCGCGAACCGCGTGAGTCCAGCGGACAAGCGCTTCGAAGCCGCAGATTTCCTCGCCGGCGGCGCGCACGATCGGCTGGTAAACGACCGAAAGCTCACCTCTCTCGATGGCCTGGCGAAGATCGTTTTCAAGCATCTGCCGGTCGGTCGCTTCACTGTGCATCGATGGATCGAAGAAGCAATGCTTGCCGCGCCCTGCCGCTTTGGCTGCGTAGAGGGCGAGGTCCGCGTTGCGGATCAGGCTGTCGGCGCAGGCTCGGCCAGGATCCCCAATGGCAATTCCGACCGAGGCTCCGATCGTCACTCGGTGCCCTTCGACAGAATATGGGCGAGAGACATGCTCGATCAGCGTCCGCGAGAGCGACTCGAGGAGACCGATGTCCACTGTTCCGGGCAGGACCGCCTTGAACTCATCGCCGCCAAGCCGGCCGACCTGCCCATGTTCGCCCATGACCGATTTCAGTCGATCGGCCACCTGGCGAAGCAAGGCGTCGCCCATCGGATGGCCGAGCGTGTCGTTCACATTCTTGAAGCGGTCGAGGTCGATCAGGAATAAGGCGCAGCCCTTTCGCCGGCTGGCGGCATTGCGAAGGGCTTCCTCGAGCGTTTGCCGCATCATCGTTCGGTTGGGCAGGCCCGTCAGCGAGTCGAATCGGGCCAGGCGAGAAATTTCCTGCTCCGATCGGCGCTGCTCGGTCAGATCGGTGCCGATGCCGCGGAAGCCGAGGAAGCGGCCGCGCTCGTCGAAAATCGGGTTGCCTGACAGGGACCAGTGGATGTCCTTGTCGACCGCGGCCCGGACCACGACGTCGGAGAAAGGGAAGCGCGCCGAGAGGTGGAAACCCAGCGTCTTGCGCTCCTCGCCCATGGAAATGGAATCGACCGACAAAAGGTCGGTGAACTGGCGGCCGAGAAGTGCCTGGGGTTCGCATTCGAAATCGTCGGCCAGCTGTTGCGACACATAGGACAAGGTGCCTTCGGCATTGGTTTCCCAGAACCAGCCGCGCCCGCTGTTCTCGAACTCATCGACGAAACGGACGGCCTTGCGAGCCTCGGCGTCGAGCAAAAGTCGTTTTCGGCCGGCCGCGATGATCGTCCGGGCGTTGGCAATGCTGTAGGCGACAAGGATCGTGCACATCAGCAATATTCCGGCCGCGACCCAGAGCGACTGGGTGAACAATAGCGCCCCGATGACGCCCATGATCGTGCTGGCGATCGCGATCGGCGGAGAGTTTACCGCGACAATGGCCGTGATGATCACCCCGGCACCCAGGGCGAGCGGCACGCTGATCTCATGGCCGACGTGGGATTGCTGCGTGACTCCGGCACCGAACCATCCCCAGCACAAGGCGGTGAGAAGCAGGTAGCCGAACAGGAAACGGATGATCCCGTGCGGAGCGAGCGCCAGCCGGTCGCGATGATGGAGCACGGCTATTGCGACCGCGTCGAGCGACAGCATCGCGATCAAGGGGAACAGCGGGTTGACCAGCGAGAGCGTCAGGATTTCATGGGGATGCAGGATCAGGCTGCACAAGCCGATGAACAAATGGGCGGCACCGAGGAGAAGCGGGGCATGGTTGAATCCGGCGACCCGCCACAGCGCCAGCGACTCCTCCTCCGAAGACTCAGGCGTGCGAATGTCGAACCACAAGGCCTCCTTGATCGAGGCCTTGTCGCGGTTGCCCGCGCCTTCGATTGCCTTGACGAAACGCGACCTGCGCATTGGGTTCCACCGCCAGCGGCCGTTCGGATGGCGTCCGAAAAGCCTGTTCGCGCGAGTCTTTACTCAGCGGTAGTTAACGCGGGTCCGAAGGAACGCGGTTAGCAAAGTGTTAGCTAGGCCTGTTCAGGCAGGAAGTCTGGAACCGATAGATAGCGCTCGCCGGTGTCATAATTGAAGCCGAGGATTCGCGCATTTTCGCCCAGTTCCGGCAGTTTCTGCCGAATTGCCGCCAAGGTCGCGCCCGAGGAGACTCCGACCAGCATGCCCTCTTCGCGTGCGGCGCGGCGGGCCATCTCTTTGGCATCTTCCGGATCGACCTGGATGATTCCGTCGAGGCGCTCGACATCCATGATCGCCGGGACGAAACCGGCCCCGATCCCCTGGATCGGGTGGGGCCCGGGGTCGCCTCCGGACAGCACTGGCGACAGAGTCGGTTCGACCGCGAAGACCTTGAGATCGGGCCATTCGGCCTTCAGCACCTCGGCGCAGGCGGTGATGTGGCCGCCGGTGCCGACGCCGGTGATGAGTGCGTCGATTGGTTGGTCGCGGAAATCCTCGAGGATCTCCCGTGCCGTGGTGCGTCGGTGAACCTCGAGGTTGGCGGGGTTCTCGAACTGCTGCGGCATCCACGCCCCATCGGATTCCGCAATGATTTCCTTGGCTCGCTCGATTGCCCCCTTCATGCCCTTCTCCCGCGGGGTGAGGTCGAAGGTTGCGCCATAGGCCAGCATCAGCCGCCGCCGCTCGAGGCTCATGCTCTCCGGCATGACCAGGATCAGCTTGTAGCCCTTGACCGCGGCGACCATCGCCAGGCCGATGCCGGTGTTTCCCGACGTCGGCTCGACGATCACTCCCCCGGGCTTCAGCGCTCCCGAGGCTTCCGCATCCTCGATCATTGCAAGCGCGATGCGATCCTTGATCGATGCTCCCGGGTTGGCCCGCTCCTGCTTGATCCACACTTCGGCCCGCTCGCCGAACAGCCGGTTGAGCCGAACGTGGGGGGTGTTGCCGATCGTCTCGAGGATATTGCCTGCCTTCATGGTCGGGTGCGCTCCTTGCCTGAGTAAGCTGTATAGGAAGCCCGGGTGACCACTTGAAGGGCGTCACACTCCCCCGGTCGTCACGGTCGCCCGTTCCGGCGGTGGTTCGGGTAGGTCGAAGGTGCGGGCGCGGCGAAGCTCTGGGAACCAGCGCGCCCACAGCAAGGTGACGATGATCGCGCCGATTCCGCCGGCGACCGTGGCCGTAACCGGACCGATCAGGGCGGCGGTGAAGCCGCTGCGCATCTCGCCAAGTTCGTTTGACGCCGAAATCGCGAGCGTGGAGGCGGCGCTGACCCGTCCTCGCATCGCGTCGGGGGTGTGCAGCTGGATCAGCGACTGGCGGATATAGACCGAGAACATGTCCGCGGCTCCGAGCAGGGCGAGCATCGCCAGCGACAGCGGATACCAGGTGGAAAGGCCGAAGACGGCGGTAGCGGCGCCGAACACGACGACGGCCGAGAGCATCTTCACGCCGACATTGGTTCTGATCGGCCTGAACGAGAAATAGATGGCGGTCAGAGTCGCCCCGAGCGGCGGTGCGGCCCGCAGCGGGCCAAGGCCCTGCGCTCCGACCTCGAGAATGTCGCGGGCGTAGATTGGAAGCATCGCCGTCGCTCCGCCGAGCAGGACCGCGAACAGATCGAGCGTGATCGCGCCAAGCACCAGCCGGTTGCGGCCGACATATTGCATTCCCTCGATCATCCGCCGGATCGGCCTGCCGGGCTCGATCGCGCTTCGCGGTACCGGGCCGATCAGGAACAGGCAGGCGAGGGCGAAGCCGAACAGGGCGGCGCTGACGCCGTAGGAGAGGTGGGGCGTGATGTCGTAGAGTATGCCGCCGATCGCCGGCCCGGCAATCGCGCCGGACTGCCAGGCGGTCGAGCTCAGCGCGATCGCTCGTGGCAGAAGGTCGCGCGGGACGAGGTTCGGCGCAAGCGCGCCGAGCGCCGGCCCGGCGAATGCCCGGGCCACTCCCAGCAGGGCCGCGACTCCGAACAGGATCGGCAGGCTGATAGCCCCGCTCCACGTCGCCCAGAAGAGGATGAGGGCGCAGAGCATCTCGAGCAATATCACCGCCCGTGCGACGTGGCGCCGGTCGAGCCGGTCGGCAACCCAGCCGCTGATCGGAGTCAACAGGAACAATGGGACGAACTGGACGAGGCCGATCAGCCCGAGCTGGAAGGCGGCCTGGCTGACGCTCATCGTTTCCCTGGCGATGTCATAGACTTGCCAGCCGATGACGATCACCATCGCCATCTGGGCGATGGTCGCGGTCAGCCGGGCCAGCCAGAAGGCGCGGAAAGCCGGGATTGTCAGGGGCTCGGGAACGATGCTCACAACGGCCCCCTAGCCAAATTCGGCGGGCCCGCTAACCCTGACTCCATGGCCAAGCCCAAGTCCCGCTACGTCTGCCAGTCCTGCGGCTCGGTGAGCAGCCGCTGGCAGGGCCAATGCCCCGACTGCGCCGAGTGGAACACCCTCGTCCAGGAATCCGCTGCTGTGTCGAGCATCTTCGCCGCCAGGCATAATTTGCAGGGCGGCGGCCGGATGATCCCGCTGGTCGGCCTCGATGCGCCGGCGGCTCTTCCCGAGCGGCTGCCGAGCGGCCTTGCCGAGTTCGACCGGGCGATCGGCGGCGGAATCGTCCGCGGCTCGGCGATGCTGGTCGGCGGCGACCCCGGCATCGGCAAGTCGACCCTCCTGCTCCAGGTCTGCGCCCGGCTGGCGACCGCCGGCCAGCATGTCGTCTACGTGTCGGGCGAGGAATCGGCCGAGCAGGTCCGGCTCCGCGCCGTCCGCCTGGGGCTCGGCAAGTCGCCGGTGCGGCTCGCCGCCGCGACATCGGTGCGCGACGTGCTGACCACCTTGGGCGACGGCGAGCCGCCGGCCCTGCTGGTCATCGATTCGATCCAGACCATGCATTCCGACCTGATCGAGGGCGCGCCCGGCACGGTCAGCCAGGTCCGCGCCTCGGCGCAGGAGCTGGTCCGCTTCGCCAAGGAGCATGGCACCGCCGTAATTCTCGTCGGCCACGTCACCAAGGACGGAAGCATCGCCGGCCCCCGCGTGCTCGAACATATGGTCGACACGGTGCTGAGCTTCGAAGGCGAGCGAAGCCACCAATACCGCATCCTGCGCGCGCTGAAGAACCGCTTCGGCGGCACCGACGAGATCGGCGTCTTCGCCATGGAAGGCGCTGGCCTCGCCGAAGTCCCCAACCCCTCGGCCCTGTTCCTGACACAGCGCGGGGAGCCGGTCAGCGGCACCAGCGTCTTCCCCGCGATCGAAGGCAGCCGGCCTGTCCTGGTCGAGATCCAGGCGCTGACCGTTCGGCTGGCGAGCGGCGCCACCCCCCGCCGCGCCGCGGTCGGCTGGGACAGCGGCCGGCTGGCCATGCTTCTCGCCGTTCTCGAGGCGCGTTGCGGGATGAGCTTCGCCGCCGCCGAAGTCTATCTCAACGTCGCCGGCGGCTACCGCCTGACCGACCCCGGCGCCGACCTTGCCGTCGCCGCGGCTTTGGTCTCGGCCCTGTCGGATCGGCCGGTGCCCGAAGGCACGGTGGTGCTCGGCGAAGTTGCCCTGTCGGGTGAGGTCCGCCCAGTCGCCCATTCGGCCCTGCGCCTCAAGGAGGCCGCCAAGCTCGGCTTCGATCGCGCCTGGGTGCCGCCAAGCGTCAAGGCCGGCGGAGGCATCGCCGCCGCCGAATTCGCCAATTTGCGCGCGCTCGTCGACCAGATCCTCGGCCGGTGATTGCCCGTGGGTGGCGGCGCTTCTCTCGCGCCGCGAAAGCCACTATCTTGCTGTCAGTACTTCAGGAGCGCGTCATGACCGCCAAGCGTAAGGCCCGAGAGGACATGTCCCCTAAGGAGCGGGAGATCTGGGCCAGGTTCGACGCCGAAATCCAGAAGGGCTTCGACGCGGCGAATGCCGGCAAGATCAAGGATTCCGACGAGGTGTTCGATCGCCTCATCGCGAAATATGAAGCGATGAGCCGGCATCGCGGGTGAACGTACGGCTCACGCAGCCAGCAGAGTTCGATCTCGAACGGCTCGCAGACAGAATCGCGCAGATCGATCCTCAACGCGCAAAAATGATCGCTGAACAGTTGAAGGCGGCTGCACGAACGATTGGCCATGCCCCATTTCAGTATCCGCGAGTGGCTGCCGATCCGCGGCTCCGAAAGAAATCGGTTCGGCCATTTGTCCTGCTGTTCGAGGTCAGAGGGGATCATGTGTTGATTCTCCGCATCGCACATGAGCGCAGTGACTGGGCTTCGCTGGTCTAAGCAAGGTCTGGCGCCGCCTTCTCCCGTCCGCTAGCCGAACGGCAATGTCCGCGCTCGACATCTTCGTGATCCTTCTGCTCGGCGGCGGAGCGATGATCGGCTTCGTCCGCGGCTTCGTTCAGGAATTGCTGTCGCTGTTCGCCTGGGTCGTCGCCATCGTCATGCTGCGCCTGTTCCATACGCAGTTGCAGCAGGGGCTCGAGGCGACGGTCGGCGGCGCGACCTCGGCCGCGGTGGTCGCTTTCGCGCTCCTCTTCCTGCCGAGCTTCATCCTCATCCGGCTGCTCGCCCGCTCGATGGGCCGGACGACGCGCCGCTCGGTGCTGGGGCCGTTCGACCGAGTGCTCGGGAGCGGTTTCGGCCTGCTCAAGGGCCTGCTTGGGGCGACGCTCTTCTTCCTGCTTGCCAATCTCGCAACCGACCTCATCTACGGCGCGGATGCGGACAGGCCCGAATGGATGACAGAATCGCGAACCTATCCGTTGCTCAACGCCAGCGGACGGGCGATCGTCGACTGGGTGGAAACCCGGCGCACGGAGCAGGTTCAGTCATGATCCGCCTTCACGACACCATGGCCCGCGACAAGCGCGAGTTCGAGCCGGCGGACCCGCAGCGCATCACCATGTATGTCTGTGGCCCCACGGTCTACGGCCGTGCCCATATCGGCAATGCCCGACCGGCGGTGGTGTTCGACACGCTCGCCCGGCTGATCCGCCACCATTATGGGCAGGACAGCCTGGTCTATGCGCGCAACGTCACCGACGTCGACGACAAGATCATTGCCGCCGCCGAGGCGGAGGGCGTCGATCCTTCGGTGATCACCGAGCGCTTTGAGAAGCATTACCTCGACGACATGGGCGCGCTTGGCGTGCGCGCGCCGGACATCGCTCCCCACGCCACGGCGGAGATCGCGCCGATGATCGCCATGATCGAGCGGCTGATCGGCCTTGGCAACGCCTATGAAGCGCAGGGCCATGTGCTCTTCTCCGTGCCCAGCGACCCGGATTATGGCGCGCTCAGCCGCCGCGACCGCGAGGCGATGATCGCCGGCGCCCGGGTCGAGGTCGCGCCCTACAAGCGCGACCCGGCCGATTTCGTCCTGTGGAAGCCGAGCGCGGCAGGTGTGATCGGCTGGGACTCCCCATGGGGCGGGGGCCGCCCCGGCTGGCACATCGAATGCTCGGCGATGATCCGCGCCCATCTCGGCGAGACCATCGACATCCACGGCGGCGGGCTCGACCTCATCTTTCCGCACCACGAGAATGAGATCGCCCAGAGCCGCTGCGCCCACGGCGGGGCGCCGCTCGCCCGCTATTGGGTGCACAACGGCTTCGTCGACATGGGCGCGGAGAAGATGTCCAAGAGCCTCGGCAACATCGTCACCGTCGGCGACCTTCTGGAACAGGGCCATCGCGGCGAAACGCTGCGGCTGGCCCTGCTGTCGGCGCATTATCGCCAGCCTTTGCCGTGGACGACGAATTTGGTCGCCCAGGCCAAGACCAATCTCGACCGGCTCTACCGAGCCGCTGGCGACGCTGAGCCCGGCGAGCCGGACTCAGCTGTGGTCGAGGCGCTCGACGACGACCTCAATACCCCCCTGGCGGTCGCGCGATTGCAGGCGCTCGAGGAGCCGGCCGCCATCCGCGGCAGCGCCGCGCTACTCGGCTTGCTCACGACTAGTCCGGAGAACTGGTTTCAGGGCGGGATTCTCGGCGAACTCACCCTCAACGCAACAGCGTCTGTTACTCATACAAGGGAGTCAATTGACCGAATGATCGCCGAGCGCGCGGCCGCCAAGAAAGCCCGCGACTTCGCGACCGCCGACCGAATCCGCGACGAGCTCAAGGCGGACGGCATCGTCTTGGAGGACACGCCGTCCGGCACCACATGGCGCAGGGAATGAAACAGGTTATTCGTCACCCCCGCGAAAGCGGGGGGCCAGCTGACTTCAAGAACAATCGGGATTCCCGCTTTCGCGGGAATGACGAAAAGATGGATGCTGGGAACCGATGACCACCCCGCTTTACACGCCCGAAATCCTGCGCCTCGCCGCCTCTATCCCAGTGCCCGCGAAGCTCGAGCGGATCGACTGCGAAGCCGAGGAGCGCTCACCGACCTGCGGCAGCCGGGTTCGAGTCGAGCTGCAGCTCGACGAGGAGCGTCGAATCCTGTCGATCTCGCAGGAAGTGCACGCCTGCGCCTTCGGCCAGGCGTCTGCAGCTTTGCTCGCGGCCGGGGCGCCCGGCAAGACTTACGAGGCAATCACTTCGGCCCTGGTCGATCTCAGCGCCTGGCTCGCGGGCGGGCGAGAGGATCCCGGCGAATGGCCCGGCTTCGCTGTGCTCGAGCCGGCGCGGCCGAAGCGGGCGCGGCATGCGGCAATCCTGCTTCCGTTCCGGGCCGTGGCGTCGGCCCTTGAAAGGCGTTCGGCTTGACCGGCGGAGTCGACGCCGCCACCGCCGGCGGGCTCTTGCTCGACGGAGCGCAGCTGCTCGGCGCCGCGCTGCTCTTCGTCGCCATCTTCCGCCGCCTCGGGCTCGGCGCGACGCTCGGCTACATCGTCGCCGGAACCGTGATCGGGCCGCACGCGCTCGGCTTGATCAACGATCCGCAGGCGGTGCTGCAGATCTCCGAGCTCGGCATCGCCCTCTTGCTCTTCCTCATCGGCATGGAGCTCAACCCCAGTCGGCTGTGGCGGCTCCGGCAGGACATTTTCGGCCTCGGACTGATCCAGGTCCTGCTCTGCGGCCTCGTCCTGAGCGCTCTCATTCATTTCGGCCTGGGCTTCAGCCTTCCGGCAAGTCTCGCCATCGGCCTTCCCCTCGGACTTTCGTCGACCGCCCAGGTGATGCCGATGCTGCGCTCGTCGGGTATGCTCCGGCAGCGCCACGGCGAACGCGCTTTCTCCATCCTGCTTTTCCAGGATCTTTCGCTCGTCCCGCTGATCACCATCGTCGCCGCCATGTCGCGCGCTCCGGCCGATCCTGGGGCACCGGTCGGCCTGACCCTGGCGCTCTACACGGTAGCGGCGATCATCGGCCTGATCCTCGGCGGCCGCTTTCTCCTCAACCCTCTGTTCCGGATCGTCGGCCGGGTGGGCGAACGCGAACTGTTCGTCGTGGCCGGGCTTTTCACGGTGATTGCCAGCGCCTCGCTGATGCACGCTTTGCACCTGTCGACCGCGCTCGGCGCCTTCATTGCCGGGGTGATGCTCGCCGAATCCCCGTACCGCCACCAGCTCGAAGGCGACATCGAGCCTTTTCGCTCGGTCCTGCTGGGGCTTTTCTTCGTCTCGGTCGGGATGCTGCTCGACCTCGAAGCGGTGCTGGCCCGGCCGCTGCTGGTCGCCGGTTTGGTGGTGGCGCTGGTCGGCGTGAAAGCGCTGCTGATTACCGGCATTGCCCTCGCTTTCCGGATGAAGCTGTCGCGGGCGATCTGGCTCGGCCTATTGCTCAGCCAGGGCGGGGAGTTCGGCTTCGTTCTCTTCGCCCAGGCGGAACGAGCGCAGCTGATCCTTCCCGAAGCGGCGTCGCTGTTCAGCGCCGTCGTCATCCTGTCGATGATCTCGACTCCGTTCCTGATGGCCCTGGCGACCTGGATCCGCGACCGCATGCCCGAACCCGACGTCACTCTCGACGGCCCCGAGCTTTCGCCCGAAACCAACGCCATCGTCGTCGGCTACGGCCGCTTCGGCCAGACCGTCGCGCAGATGCTGATGGCCAAGGGCATCCCGGTCACCATCATCGACCTCAAGGCACAACAGATCGAGCTCAGCGAGCAGTTCGGAACCAAGGTCTATTATGGCGACGGGACGAGGCTGGAGCTGCTTCGTACCGCGGGCGCGGCGGAAGCGGAGGCGATCCTCTTTTGCCAGGACCCGTCGACGCTCAACCGCGAAAAGCTTCAGGCGGTGCTGGATGCCTATCCGCGCGCGGCGGTGATGGTCCGCGCCTTCGACCGCAGGCAATTGATGGACTTTAACGGCCTCGACCTGGCTCTTGCCCAGCGCGAGCTGTTCGAAAGTGCGGTGACGATGGGGCGGCAGGCGCTGATCAAGCTCGGCCTTTCCCGCCGCGAGGTCGACCGCGTCGAGGAGGAATATCGCAAGCTGGACGGTGAGCGGCTCGCCAGCCAGAGCGCCACCGGCGACATCCACGCCGCCAAGGACCGGATGTTCTCGCCGCAGCGCGCGATGCCGGAGCCTCCGGCGACCAGCGGTCTTTAGAGGCTGTCGAGAAACCGCGACAGCCGCTCGGCGGAGATGTCGCGGCTGACGAACGCCTGGCCTATGCCGCGGGTCAGGATCAGGACCGGGCGGCCGCTTTCCGCTTTCTTGTCGGCGAGCATCAGGCCGAGCAATTCATTGCCCCTGCCTTCCAGTCCGCAATCCGCCAGCGATCCGGGAAGCCCGGTCGAAGCGAAATGGGCCCGAACACGCTGCTCGTCCTCCGGCGGGCAGAGGTTGAGTTCGACGGACAGCTGGAAAGCGAGCTGCATTCCAAGCGCGACTGCCTCGCCGTGGAAGACTGATCCGATCCCAGCGACGGCCTCGATCGCGTGGCCGAATGTGTGACCGAAGTTGAGCAAAGCCCGGCGGCCGGTCCGGTCGTGGAAATCCCCGGCGACGAACCGCGACTTGGCGCGCAGGCAATATTCGATGCCCTGCAGCCGGGCAGCCTCGTCACCCTCGATCACTCCAACGCCGTGCGCCTCGCACCAGGCGAAGAAGTCCTCATCCTCGATCAGCCCGTATTTGACCATCTCGGCATAGCCGGAGCGCAGCTGCCGCGCGTCGAGCGTGGCGAGGAACGAGGGGTCGGCGACGACCAGCGCCGGCGCGTGGAAGGCGCCGACGAGGTTCTTCTGGCCGGCCGAGTCGATCGCCGTCTTGCCGCCGATGGCGCTGTCGACCTGGGCGAGCAGGCTCGTCGGAAGGTGGACGATTGGGCAGCCGCGCTTGAACAAGGCTGCGGCAAGGCCCGCGACGTCGCCCACCGACCCGCCGCCCAAAGCGATCACGGGAGTCGATCGGGTCGCGCCCATGGCCGTCAGCCCATCGATCAGCGACTGCAGCACCGGCCAGCTCTTGGCCGCCTCGCCTTCCGGCACGAGCAATGGCTCGACGTCGATGATGCGCCCGAGCCGCTCGCCCCACAAGTCGAGGATTCTCTCATCGGTTACTAAAGGTAACCTGGTTCCACCGGCCAGGTCCGCCAGCCGCTCTGCCGCTCCCTCGATCGGGCCGACCACCACCTCATGGCCGAGCTGCCATTTCGTCGTAACCGAGAAGCTCTTCAATTTTGCGCCAGATGCTCTTCGAGCGCCCGCAGGATGGACTCGACGACCTCGCGGTGCGCCCCATTGCCGCTCGTCACCCGGATATGAGCTTCCGAATAGGCGCGCTGCCGCTCCTTCGCGAGCCGCTCGAGCGTCCCTTTCGGATCGCCGTTGCGGAGCAGTGGGCGGGTGTTGCGCCGCGAGGTCCGGTCGGCCAGCACCTCGACCGGCGCATCCAGCCAGACCGTGATCGCGCGCTCGTTGAGCAGCTGTCGAGTTCGCGGGTCGACGAAGACTCCGCCGCCGGTGGCGATGACCCGCACCTGGCCGTCGACCAGACGCGCCACCAGGCGGCGCTCTCCGTCGCGAAAATCCGCCTCGCCAAATCGCTCGAACATTTCCGCCGCGGAATAGCCGGCGGCATCCTCGATCGCGGCGTCAGTGTCGACGAACGGCAGCCCCAGCCGCTGAGCCAGGCGCCGGCCGACCGTCGATTTGCCCGCTCCCATCAAGCCGACGAGAACGATCGGTCGATCAAGCGGTTTGCCGAGCTTTTCCACGTCGCGGGGCTATACGCGATAGCAAAGGTCGGGCAAAAGCCCGCAGAGACCCGCCACCTCAACGGAAAGCCATGCCGCGCTTTATTCTCTTCCTACTCATTTTTGTCCTGTTTCTAATTGTCGCCTTGTTCTTGCTATCGACCCAGGCGGACGAGGTGCCGACCCGCATTATCGAGGCTGACGTCGCGAGCGAGAATCGTGCGCAATAGGCGGCTGTTTTTTCTGACCGGCATCGTCGCGCTGGCGATTCCGGCTTTGGCGCAGGATCGGCTGCAACTCGCCGCTGCTACGACCCCGCCGGCCCCCCCAACGACTGACGCGCCACCGCCGGCCGTAGAGCCATCGGTCACAGCTCAACGTCCGTCCAGGTCCGCTGAAGAGGCCATCGGAGAGGCTGAAGCGATGATCAGCGAGGTTCGATCGCTCGAATTGTCGGCGCCTCCACCGGCAATCGAAATTCCGGAGCATGCGCGGCGGGATCCGTCTGCGGTCGGCGTCCTCGATTCCACGCAACTGGGACTCGGCGCCAATCCGTGGGGCGGGGCAAGTGGCGCGTTTCTTTCGACTCTGATGCGGCGGATGGACACTCCCCTGGCCTCCCGCTGGGTCCATATTGCGTTGCGCAACGCCGTTCTGGCTGAGACGCGGGCGCCAGTGAACGTCCATCCGGTCGACTGGGTGGCGGAGCGTGCCTGGCTGTTGCTGCGCATGGGAGAAGCGGACGCGGCCCGGCTGCTAGTGTCGGGAGTCGACGTCGATCAATTCACTCCAAAGATGTTTCAGGTGGGGATGCAGAGCGCGCTGGTGAGCGCCGATCCGTCCGGCCTTTGTCCCCTCGAGGATGGCCTGGCAAAAGTGGAGCGGCGTGTTCACCCCCTCATTCAGGCGATGTGCGCAGCCCTTGCCGGCGAGCCGGAGAGCGCCGCGGCACAGATCGACAATGCACGCCGTCGAGGCTCAGTCACCGGAATCGACCTAGTGCTTGCCCAGAAAGTGGTCGGCGCCGGAGCAAACACCGGCAGGGCAGTCACGGTCGAATGGGATCCGGTGCGCGAGTTGAATACGTGGAGATTCGGCCTCGCGACGGCGACGGGCATGACCTTGCCTGATCACCTGGCGCAGTCGGCCCCGCCGCGCCTTCGTGCCTGGCAGGCGCGCGCGCCCCTTCTCTCCCCGCAGCAGCGGCTCGAGTCTGCTCGCATCGCCACGGGCTTGGGAGTCTTTTCCTCCCAAGCACTGCTCGATCTCTATTCAATCGTTTACGATTCGACTGACCCCAACGAACTTGGTGGGACCGACGGGTGGCAGTTGAGGCTCGCCTTCGCTGGAAGAACACAGGAAGCTCGGCTCGAGGCAATGCGGCGCCTGTGGGGTATTGGCCAGGGGAGCCTGGAACGAGAGGCGTCGCGAGCGCTTCTGGCGAGCGCCGCTGCCCGCATCGCGCCTGATCCGGCGCTCGAGTCAGATGCCCCGAACCTGATCGCGTCCATGCTTGCCGCGGGCCTCGACCGCGAAGCAGCCCGGTGGGTTCCGGTCATCGACAGGATGGACGATCAGAACGCAGACATCAGCTGGGCTATGCTCGCGCTCGCCGCGCCCTCCACCGAGGGTCTCGACCTCAGCACTGGACGAATCAACGCGTTCATAGGGCGGGACACGAGCGCTGGCCGAAAGCGAAGCGCATTTCTCGTCGCGGGACTTGCCGGGCTTGGGCGGATTGATCTTGCTACTGCCGACCGGCTCAACAGCCGTCATGGTCTTGGAATCGAACGAAGAAGTCGATGGACACAATTTCTCGACAGTGCTGGTGCTCGCGGCCAATCGGCCACCGTGCTCCTGCTATCCGGTACCGGGTTTCAGACACCGTCATTTGAGCGCCTACCGTCAGCTCATCTGTACCATTCGGTGGCGGCTCTCGTGAGAACCCGACAGGACTTCACTGCCCGAATGGTCGCGGCCGAGGCGATGTCGCGCACGTGACCGGCAACGACCGCGCGCTGGTCGATAGGTTCCTCGACATGCTCGCCGCCGAGGCCGGAGCTTCTCGGCACACGCTGGCGGCCTATCGCAGCGACCTCGGCAGGGCGGCCGCCGATATTGACGGCCCTGTTAGCGGTGCATCCAGCCAGGACCTGTCCCGCCTTGGCGAGCGGTGGTCGCACCTTGCGCCGGCCACGGTCGCGCGCCGATCGGCGGCGCTGCGCCGCTTCTTCACGTTCCTCATCGACGAAGGGGTGCGTCTCGACGATCCGTCCGCGGCCTTGCCCAAGCCTGCGCTACAGCGGCCGCTACCCAGGGTTCTGGACGAGGACGAGGTGACGAGCATGTTCGAGATTGCCAGCAGCCGGGCGGCAAGCGGCGAACCGACAGCGCTTCGAAACCTCGCATTACTAGAATTGCTCTACGGTTCGGGTTTGCGCGCAAGCGAGCTCACCAGCCTTCCGCGAGGCTCGATCCGCAAGGGCCAGCCTTTCCTGATACTGAGGGGAAAGGGGTCCAAGGAGAGGCTAGTGCCAATTTCCTCTCGGGCGGAGACTGCGGTCGAGCAGTGGCGCGCTCACGTCCCTGCTGCAAGCACATGGCTGTTCCCGAGCGGCAAGGGTCATCTCAGCCGTGTACGCCTGTTCCAGATCGTGAGAGAGATTGCCGCTGAGGCCGGCATCTCCCCTCAGCGAGTCAGCCCGCACGTCTTGCGCCACGCATTCGCCACGCATCTGCTCGCGAACGGCGCCGACCTTCGAGTGCTTCAGTCCCTACTGGGCCACTCGGACATTGGGACGACTCAAATTTACACCCACGTCGATAGCGGGCGTCTGGTGGAGATGGTCAATGCGCGGCATCCGCTCGCCAGCCGCCATCGTTGACGGGGAAGCGCGCCCGTCCTACCGGCCCGCGCAATGTTCACCTTCCTGGATTTCGAAAAGCCGATAGCCGAGCTGGAAGCCCGGGTGACGGACTTGAGGAAAACGGCGAATGCCGGCGACCTCGACATTGACCAGGAGATTGCGCGGCTCGAATCGAAGGCGGAAAAGCTGCTGCGTGACACCTATGCGAAACTGACGCCGTGGCAGAAAGCGCAGGTCGCCCGGCACCCGGACCGGCCCCATTTCAAAGATTTCCTTGCCGGGATGACCGATGATTTCCTGCCGCTGGCGGGCGATCGGTCGTTCGCCGACGATCCCGCAATCGTCGGCGGACTGGCCCGGATCGGTGGAAGGCGGGTCATGATTATCGGCCATGAGAAGGGCGACGACACGGCCGCACGCCTCAAACACAATTTCGGAATGGCCAAGCCCGAAGGATATCGAAAGGCGATCCGGCTGATGCAGCTTGCCGATCGCTTCGGCATACCTGTGGTTTCGCTTGTCGACACGCCAGGAGCCTTTCCCGGGGTCCAGGCCGAGGAGCGCGGACAGGCCGAAGCGATCGCCCGATCCACCGAGCAGTGCCTCGCACTTCGAGTGCCGATGATCGCCGCCATTGTCGGCGAAGGGGGCTCCGGCGGCGCGGTGGCAATTGCCGCAGCCAACCGTGTGCTGATGTTCGAGCACGCGGTTTATTCGGTCATTTCACCGGAAGGATGCGCGTCAATCCTTTGGCGAACCGCCGACAAGGCAGCCGAGGCTGCCGAGGCGATGCGAATAACCGCATCGGACCTTCAGGCGCTCGGGGTGATCGATCGGATCGTGGCCGAGCCTATCGGCGGCGCCCATCGTGATCCTGATGCCGCAATCGCATCGCTGAAGGCCGCGGTGATCGAAGAACTCGACGGCTGTTCAAGCCTGGCCCGGGCGGATCTCACGGCTCAGCGTAGAGCCAAGTATCTGAGCATGGTCTAGGAAGCGACAAAGGAACCGGCTGCCGTCATCTCCCGTTCAAGGCCAAAGGCTTATTGCCGTTAGGCACACTGGAGATAGAGCAATGCGCATTCCCTTGTCCTTGCTGGCCGCCACGGCGGTGGTCCTGGCTCCGGCGGCGGCAGCTCAGACTGCGGGCCGAGTGCTCAACCCGCGCGACGTCGCCAATGCCCAGCGGCAGCATGCGGAACTGGTCGCGGAATTCGGCGGCGCGGAGACCGGGGCGAGAGGCGCCTATGTCGAATCGGTGGGCCGGCGCGTCACTGCCTTTTCCGGCATAGCCAATCCCGCCGCGGCCTTCCGGTTCACGACGTTGAACTCCGCGGTCGAGAACGCCTTCGCTGACCCTGGCGGCTATGTGTATATCACGCGCCAATTGATGACGGTCATGAATGACGAGGCGGAGCTCGCCTTCGTTTTGGGGCATGAGGCCGGGCATATCGCGGCTAATCATGGCCAGGCGCGTCAGTCGGCGGCTACAAGAAACACGATCGGGGGCATTCTCGGCGCGATCATCGGCAGCGTCGTGGGCGGCGGCTTTGGAAGTGCTATAGCCCAGTTTAGTCAGCAAGCCGCGCAGCTCTATACGCTGAGCTTTTCGCGGGAGCAGGAATATCAGGCCGACGTGCTTGGAATCCGCTACATGACATCGGCGGGTTATGATCCCGGCGGAGCGCCAGACATGCTGGCGGCGCTCACTCGGTCGACCGCTCTCCAGGCTCGAGTTCAGGGCCGTACCACCCGCCAGGTGCCTGAGTGGGCGAGCACCCACCCTTTGAGCGAAAACCGCACGCAGCAGGCAAGGGCCGACGCTCAGCGCACGGGACGACTCGGGGTAGGTTTGCGCAACCGTGACCAATTTCTGGCCCAGCTTAATGGGATCTACGTCGATGACGACCCCGCGCAGGGTGTCATCGAGGGGCGCAGCTTCACTCACCCCGACCTGATGATGCAATTCGTCGTGCCAGCCGGCTATCTGATGCAGAACAGCTCACGTGCGGTCGGCATTCGCGGATCGGCCGGACAGGCGCAGTTCAGTGGTGGCCGCTTCGCCGGGCCTCTCGAACAATATATCCAGCAGGTCCTTCACCAACTGACTGGCGGCCGCACACAAATGGCTGTGCAGCCCGCTCGCAGGACCGTGATCAATGGCATGCCTGCCGCGTTTACGACCGCTCGGGCGAATACGCAGTCCGGCGCGGTGGATCTGACCGTGGTCGCTTACGAGTGGGATCGCGATACGAAGTACCACTTTGTCATGATGACCCAGGCGGGCGCCGGTATCGGGCCGTTCGGATCGATGGTGAATTCGCTGAGGCGGATCAGCCCGAATGAAGCTGCCGCCATTCGTCCGCGAGTAATCCAGGTCGTAACCGTGGGCCCCAACGATACGGTGCAATCGCTGGCTGGTCGAATGGCCTATCGGGACTTTCAGGTCGAGCGGTTCACGGCGCTCAATAACATTCCGGTCAACGCCCGGCTTGTCCCTGGCCAGCGCGTGAAGCTGGTCGTTTTTGGAGCCCGGCGCGGCTGATCCCTGCCGAAACCCCAGAGGCCTAGCTGCTCGCGACGGCGTCGTGAATCTTCGTCCACATGCCGCCGGCGCCGCCACCAAGCGTGGCCAGGCCACCCATCATGGCGACGATGATCAGCGACGCAATCAGCCCATATTCGATCGCAGTCGCTCCGCTGTCGTCGGCGAGCAGCCTGCGCAAAGTCCTACGGATAGCGCTCACGCCACCCTCCTCTGGTCCACGTCCACTCGGCAACAGTACCGAAACGGAGGTTAAGAAGTCATGCTGCAAGAGCGTTAACGCCGGTTCATTCATCTCGCGGACGGCATTTCGGCGGTCGTCCAGGCAGCAAAATGCAGGACCTCGAAGACCTCGACTGTCTTGGTCGCCGGCTCGCCCGCAAACGCGGCTGCGGCCGCAATCCAGGCGGCCCTGGTGAGCGACCGCCGATCTCGTTGGGCAAGCACGTTCGTCGCGCCCATTGCCCGTAGGTCCGCCACGAGTCTCGCCATCGACTCGTACGCGACCCGCACTCGGTCAATATCGATGACCGGCATGATGAAGCCGGCTTCTTCAAGCAGCGGCGCTAGCGCGGCGGCTTCGATCCGAGGGTGAACATGGGGCGACGCGGCGCCCATCGCGGCGTCCGCTGCCCGCATCGCGTTTCGGAGCCGCGGCAGGCTGTCTCCTCCGACCAGAGCGCCCATGAACAACGAGTCCGCTCGAAGCGAATGCCGAATGGATCTTAGTGCCAAGCGGAGGTCGTTGACCGTATCCAGCGTGCCGATAGCGACGCAGAGGTCATAGGAATCAGTTTCAAGCTCCGCCCGATCCTCTATCATCCAATCGCCGCCCGCCGAGGCGGCGAACAATGGCCCGGGATCTGCAACCTGTACCCTGCCGGCGATTTCGCGCAGGCAGCTGGGCCAACCCGGGTCTGGACAGCCAATCAGCAACGCCGAACTAAACTTGCGGCGGACAACCTTCAGCCTGTCGAGACAATCTTCGAATGCGCGCTGATGGAGAAAGGTTTCGGGACCGCGCCGCTTGGCCCGGTCACGTCTCATCGCACGCAGTTGCATGTCGAAAAGCTCGGCTGGCATCGAGCGCTTGTGCGACGAGCGGGCCTGCGCGACAAGCATGCGAATGGCACACGCCGCCGCATTTGCGCAGGGCTTCCGCCGGCTGCTCGATTTCGCGCTTCCACCGCGCTGCTCCGGTTGCGGGTCAATCGTCGAGGAAGTCCACAGCTTCTGCTCGGACTGCTGGAAGCAGATCGAATTTCTCGGTGTTGGAGGCTGCTTGATCTGCGGCCTGCCGCTCAGGGCTACGGAAGCGGATCGTTGCGCAGCTTGCCTTGCCAAGCCACCCCGGATCGAGCGAACACGAGCGGCCGTTGCCTATGACGACAAATCGCGAAGCATTGCCATTCGGCTGAAATACGGACGCAAGGTCGCGCTGGCACGGACGATGGCCCGCTATATGGCGCCGCTCATTGAGCGCGAGTCGGACAATCTTCTGCTCGTCCCCGTTCCGCTCCATCGGTCGAGGCTATGGCGCCGTGGGTTCAACCAGGCGACGATCGTCGCGCGCGAGCTTGCGCGGCGAACAGGCATTCGAGAGGATTCCTTCCTGCTCAAACGCGTCAAGAGAACTCCCCCCTTGAAGGGCATGACGCGATTGCAGCGCCGCAAGGCGGTGGCCGGAGCGTTCAGGGTGGGGAGTTCCTCCGCTCTCGAGGGAAAAACGGTCATCCTGGTCGACGATGTGCTCACCACCGGTAGCACGGCGAATGCCTGCGCGAGGGCGCTTCAGCGCGCTGGCGCTCGGCATGTTCACCTGATTGCCTGGGCGCGGGTGGTTCGACCCAATCAGTTCATGCGTTAGAGAGACTTAACTCAGCAAAAGGTGAGCAATTGTGCCGAGAGTCGAACTATATACCAAGGCGACGTGCCCATACTGCCGTCGGGCAAAAATGCTGCTTGAGTCGAAGGCGATCGAATATCGCGAGCATCCGGTGGATTCCGGCGGGGAATTGAAGCAGGAGATGATCCAGCGCTCGGGAGGGCGAATGACCGTGCCGCAGATTTTCATCGACGACCGGCATCTTGGCGGTTGCGACGACCTCTATGAGCTCGACCGGCGGGGTGTGCTGGACGAGCTCTTCGCGAACTGAGGGATGCCGCGGATAGCGCTGTTCCAGTCGTGCACCGGGATCGATCCGGCCCGGAACGCCGAATCGTTGGCGGCGGCGGTGGAAGAGGCGTCGCGCGGAAACGCGGAGATGCTGTTCACGCCCGAGATGTCAGGCCTGCTCGACAGGGATAGCAATCGAGCGGCGGCAAGGCTTCATTGCGAAGAGGATGACCCGGTTCTTTCGGCCTGCCGCGACCTGGCGCGAAAGTACGACATCTGGTTGCAGCTCGGTTCGCTGGCGCTCAAGACCGGTGGCGACAAGCTTGCGAATCGCAGCTTCGTGATCGACGCAAGCGGGGAAATTCGGGCGCGGTATGACAAGATGCACCTCTTCGACGTCGATCTGCCAACGGGGGAGAGCTGGCGGGAATCCTCGGTTTATCACGCCGGCGATGAAGCGGTCGTCGCCGAGCGTACGCCGGTTGGACGGCTTGGGCTTTCCATCTGCTACGACATCAGGTTTTCAGACCTGTTCGGAAGACTCTCCGATGCCGGCGCTCAAGTCATCTCCGTCCCGGCCGCCTTCACTGTGCCGACCGGCAGGGCACATTGGGAGATATTGCTGCGCGCCAGAGCAATAGAGGCCGGCCTGTTCATCGTCGCCGCCGCCCAGGTTGGCCGGCATGAGGACGGCCGTGAAACCTACGGTCATTCGATGGTCGTCGATCCTTGGGGGCAGGTGGTGCTCAACATGGGCACCCAAGTGGCAGTGGGATTCGCGGACATTGACCTAGGGCAGATCGATGACGTTCGCAGCCGCTTGCCGGCGATTAGGCACCGGCGACCAATTGCCGAAGCCGCCTTGCGATGATTGCCTCGATTGCTGCGAGAAGCGGTGATGGCCCCAAGTCGATTGATCTCGCTGCCTGCGGCGCTTATCTCGCTTCCGCGCGACCCCGTAGCTCAGCAGGATAGAGCATCAGATTCCTAATCTGAGGGCCACAGGTTCGAATCCTGTCGGGGTCGCCAGCAATTTTGTGAGCAAAAACAGGGGTTTATGGCTGCAGGGCAGCGCAATTTCCCAGTCGGGAAAAAGGGTCGGCTCGACCGGCTGTTCGCCGAGCATCCGCGCTCGCTCGGGATGAGCTGGGCTGGACATGCGGCAGGAGCGGTCAAAATCGCCGCGCGGATGATCGGCGCCGGCGCCGCCTGCCTGATTCATGCGGTCGTCCCAGCCTGGTTCCAGCAAACCGCCGGCCGGACGGTCGAGGAGCTTCATTCGATGATGCTCAGCCGAAAGGCCGGGGCGGCCAATCCCAACGACTGGCCCGATTATGAAATCTGACCGGCAGCGGCCGGTCGTGATCATCGGCGGTGGCTTTTCCGGAACGATCGTCGCCGCCCAGCTGGCGAGGCGGGGGATCGACTCGGTCCTGATCGAAGGGGGAGGCCGAGCCGGTCTCGGCACGGCCTTCTCGACCACCGAGCCAGCGCATCTTCTCAATGTCCGCGCCGCCAGCATGAGCGCCTGGCCCGACGACCCGGGCGATTTCGTCCGCTTTCTCGACGGCCAAAGCCCGGCCGATTTCGCCGAGCGGCGGGCGTTCGGCCGCTATTTGCGCTCGATCCTCGATGAGGCGGTGGCCAGCAAGCTGGTCACGTTGACCCACCAGCGCGCCATCGGAGCGCGTCGCGAAAACGGAAGCTGGACGGTGGAATTGGCCAATGGAGAAACGCTCGCCGCATCGGCGCTTGTGCTGGCGATCGGCAACCAGCCACCCGAGCCCCTGGGCGCGGCTGCGGCGGCGGACAGCCCGCGCTTCATCAACAATCCATGGGCCCCCGAGGCCAGGGCAGCGGTCGAGGCCGCGGCGGCGGATGGCGGCGACGTGCTGATCATCGGCACCGGCCTGACCATGGTCGACATGGTGCTGTCGCTCGACGAGGCAGGCCATGGCGGGCGCATGGTCGCCCTGTCGCGGCGCGGGCAGATCCCCCGCGCGCATGCCGACACGAGCGCCGCCCAGATCGAAGCCGGCGAAGTGCCGCACGGAAGCGTCGGCGCTTTGTGGCGCTGGCTTCGCCGAAGGAGCGGCGATCTCGGTTGGCGCTCGGCCGTCGACGGGCTTCGGCCGCATAGCCACGCCCTTTGGCAAAGCCT
>DATLGC010000057.1:0-3099 GCA_035540655.1 Sphingomicrobium sp.
GCGGATGGTGATCGAGGACGAGGAGGGAGCGACTCCGTTCGGAATAAACATCGTCGTCGGACGTCACCACACGGTGCTGATCGCCGACACCGCGGTCACGGAGCGGCCCGACTCGCAGCAGCTGGCAGCGATCGCTCTGCGTTCCTCGGCCTTTGCTCGCCGAATGGGCATCGAACCGCGGGTCGCCTTCATTTCCTACACGACCTTCGGCAACCCACCGGGTACCCACATCGACGAGATCCGCGGCGCGGTGAAGATGCTCGACGGAATTCATTGCGACTTCGAATATGAAGGCGAGATGGGCCCGGACGTGGCGCTCAACTACAACATGCAGCAGCGCCATTATCCGTTCAGCCGCCTGTCCGGCCCGGCCAATGTGCTGGTGATGCCGGGCCTGCAGTCGGCGAACCTGTCGGCCAAGCTCTTGAGGGAACTCGGCGGGGAGAGCGTCCTCGGCCCCTATATCCTCGGCCTCGATCTCCCAGTTCAGATCGCGCCGATGACCGCCAGCGCGTCCGACCTCGTCACCCTGGCGGTACTCGCCGCGGGCAGCGCAAAGGAGCGGCGCGCGACGGCCTAGATCCGCTCGACGCTGGAGATCGGCTCGGCCTCGCGAAGCGCCGCGATGATCGCGTGCAGATGGGCGAGGTCGTGCACTTCGACGTCGAGATGGAAAGTCTGGAAGCTGCCGTCGCGGTGAACCAGCTGAAGATTGATGATGTTGGCATGCTTGCCGCCGAGGATTCCCGACATCGCCCCGAGCGCGCCCGGGATGTCGCGCAGGATGACGCTGAGGCGGGCAGCGCCGCCTTCCGATCCCTCGCCCCACGACAGGTCGAGCCAGTCGGCGTCGACTCCGGAAGCGAGGCTGTCGCAGCCGATCACATGGACCTCGATCTCCTCGTCCTCGCGCCTGAGGCCGACGATGCGGTCGCCGGGAATCGGGTGGCAGCATTGAGCGAGGTGGTAGGCGACGCCCGCGGTCAGGCCCTTGATCGAGATTGCCGTCCGCTGCCCGACCGGACGGGGAGCGACGTCGCCTCCAGCGGAGCCCGGCATCAGCGCCTCCATCAGCTCCTCGTCGCGGACGCGCTTGCGGGCAATGGCGATCATCAGCGCGTCCTCGTCCTCCATCTTGAGGCGCTTGAGCGCATTCTTGAGAGCATTCTTATCGAGCAGCGCCGGCAGGCGCTCGACGATCTCCTCGTAGATCTTGCGGCCAAGCTCTATGGTCTCGTCGCGCTCCTTATGACGGACAAATCGGCGCACCGCTGCGCGCGCCTTGCCGGTGACGACGAAGCGCAGCCACGCCGGCTGGGGGTGCTGGGCTTCCGACGCGAGGATTTCCACCTGGTCGCCATTCTCGAGCATGGTCCTTAGCGGTACCACCCGGCCGTTGACCTTCGCCCCGACCGTCCGGTCGCCAAGGTCAGTGTGAACCGCATAGGCGAAATCGACCGGGGTGGCGCCTCTGGGCAGCTGGATCAGTTCGCCCTTGGGAGTGAAAGCGAAAATACGGTCCTGGTACATGGCGAGCCGGGTATGCTCGAGAAGCTCCTCGGGGCTTGCCGCATGCTCGAGGATTTCGACGAGCTCGTCGATCCACGGAACCCGCATGTCGTCCGCCGGCCGGCCTTCCTTGTATGCCCAGTGGGCCGCAAGCCCGCGCTCCGCCTGCTCGTGCATCGCCTGGGTACGGATCTGCACCTCGATACGCATCTTGGCATCGTGAATGACCGAGGTGTGGAGGCTTCGATAGCCGTTGCGTTTGGGCGTCGAGATGTAATCCTTGAATCGGCCGGGAACCATCGGCCAGCGCTGATGAATCAGGCCGAGTGCGCGATAACAATCCGCAGGCTCCCCGACGATCACCCGGAATGCCATCACGTCGGACAATTGCTCGAAGCTGATGTGCCGCTCGGCCATTTTCTTCCAGATTGAAAACGGGTGCTTCTCGCGACCGGTGACCTCGGCTTCGAGACCGTTGTCTGCAAGATGTAGCTGCAGACCGAGGCCGATCCGGTTGACGAGGTCGCCGCCGGCGTCATGGAGCTGCTTCAACCGGCGGGTGATGGATGCATAGGCGTCGGGCTCGAGTTCCCTGAACGCCAGAGTCTGCATCTCGTTCATCATCTCGTACATGCCGATGCGCTCGGCAAGCGGGGCGTAGATATCCATCGTCTCGCGCGCGATCCGACGCCGTTTCTCTTCCGACGAGATGTGATGGAGCGTGCGCATGTTGTGCAGCCGGTCGGCCAGCTTGACCAGAAGCACCCTGATGTCGCCGCTCAGCGCGAGCAGGAACTTGCGCAAATTCTCGGCGGCCCGCTCGTTTTCCGACTGCGCCTCGATCTTGCTGAGCTTGGTGACTCCGTCGACCAGCCGGGCGACGCTGGCGCCGAACAGTTTCTCGATCTCGTCCGGAGTGGCGACCGTGTCCTCGATCGTGTCGTGGAGGATTGCGGTGACAATCGTCTCATCGTCGAGCTTGAGGTCGGTGAGGATGCCGGCGACTTCGATCGGATGGCTGAAATAGGGATCGCCGGAAGCGCGCATCTGCGCGCCGTGCGCCTTCATCGAGAAGACGTAGGCGCGGTTGATCAGCCCCTCGTCCGCGTCCGGATCATAGGAGCGAACCTTCTCAACTAGCTCATATTGCCTCAGCACGCCCCTAAGATGGGGGGAGGCGACGCTCTTGTGCAAGCGCGAATAACGGGGCCGCCCCCTGGGGAGTCGGCGGCGGGGGCGGCCCCGAGCCGGAACCTAGCGGCTCTCGGCAACCGTCCGATCGCCAGATTCCTTGGCCGCGGCGTTGCAGCGCTCGAGTTCGGCCGGTCCGAATGCCCGGCCATTGGCGACGAAGTTTTTGAGCCGGCCGGCGCGCTTGGCGAGGCCCTGGCACAGGACGATGGGACGACTTTCCTCGGTCGCGCCCTGACAGGCTGCCGGGCCGCAAGTCCAGACGATATCGCGGGCGATGATCCGGCCCTCAGCCGGATTGGCCGGCGTGGCCGAATAGCTGCCGGCCAAGGCCGGCGTCGCGAACAGGGCGGCGGTGGCAATGGCCAGTAGCGAGCGGTTCATGGCGGTCCCCTATTT
>DATLGC010000058.1:0-6939 GCA_035540655.1 Sphingomicrobium sp.
TCGCTGCGCCTGAGAGCTTTGCCCCTTCGGCGGCTCCGGCCTTGCGGCTGGAACACTTTCCAGACTGTCTCGGTCCGCGCGGTCCTTTGGCCTGAGAGATTCCGGGGGCGGTTGCTCCTTCGGCGCCCCGGGCCGTGTCCGGCCCGGGGTCTCTCCCGCGCGTCCTTCCGGCGGCCGCAAGCGGCCTCCGGCGACAAGGGAGCCTTGGCCTTGGCAATCCGTTGAGTCAACGCACGAGGAGCAGGAGGAGGCAAAGCGATGATCCGGCCGCTGAGCGGGCTCGTCTCGGGAATGATCGTTGCCTTGATCGTGATCATCGGGGTTCAGGGGATTGGGTATCAGATCGTCCCGCTGCCGGGCTTCGACGAGACCCAGCCGATCGGCGCCGATCGCCCGGTGGGATCGTTGCTCCTGGTTCTGGTCGCCTGGGGGGCGGGCGTATTGCTCGGCGCAGCGGTGGCCGTGCGCGTATCGCGGCGGCGCTGGGCGGCTTGGGTGATTGCCGGCGCCATCTGCATCGCCGCGCTGTTCCGGTTCGCGATGATGGCCCAACCGCTGTGGTTCATGGCGGCGTCCGTGCCGCTGCTGCTGGTCTGCGGCTGGGCTGGCCAGCACCTGGCGCGAGTCTGGCGAAGCCTGCCTAGCGAGTAGCGTTGTAGCGCAGCTGGTCCTCGGTTAGCTGGAAGCCGACCAGCTGCTCGAAGGTCGCCCGGGCGACCGCTGCTCGAACCCCCGGGTCGGTCAGCGGGTCAACCGCCGCCTGGGGATCGCCGGGCCGGCGCTCGCGGGTCAGGATTCGCCGAACGTCCTCGGGCAAAGTGGCGGCCGAACGCGAAACCCGGACGGTAGCCTGAGATGAAGTCCGGGCCCGCAAATTGCCGGGCTGGAAGTCAAGCGCGACATGATGGATTCGCTTGGCGACGACCTGGTTGCCGCCCTGAAGCACAGAGTTGAAATAGGGCAGCACCACCTGCCGAGCCGCGCCTGCGTCCCGGCGGACCGCGACCACGTCGAAGGTCACCGTCGAGAAAATCTCATGTCCCTCCTCGCGGCAATGGCCGCGGACGTTGGTGATCGTCGCGGTTACGTCGAGCGCGGCGGCATCGGTTCGCCCCGCCTGAGTGAACAGGGTGATGTCGCCGGTTCCGGCCGGAACGCCGACGATCGGGCAGGCGCTGCGATGGGCATAGACGCCGCCATCGACCAGCGCCCGGTCGCGCGTGCAACCGGGCAGCGCGACGAGGCAGAGCAAGGTTAGGAGGCGAAGCTTCACGGTGCGCGGGTTCCTTCAGAAGGCAGGCGGCAGTTGGCGCCGTTCATAGGAAGCGCCTTCAAACGCTGCAAGCAATCGCTTACATCGCCCGGGCAATGCCAGTCGCCCGGCCCCCTCTTCATGTCCTGATCGCCGCCCCGCGCGGCTTTTGCGCCGGAGTCGACCGGGCGATCCAGATCGTCGAGCTTGCCATCGAGCGCTTCGGCGCGCCGGTCTATGTGCGCCACGAGATCGTCCACAACCGGTTTGTCGTCGAACGGCTTCGCAAGATGGGCGCCATATTCGTCGATGAACTCGACGAGGTGCCGGACGATCGGCCGGTGGTCTTTTCCGCCCACGGAGTTCCCAAATCAGTTCCCGCAACCGCTCAGGAGCGCGGCCTCAACTTTGTCGACGCCACCTGTCCCCTGGTGTCCAAGGTTCACCGTCAGGCCGAACGGCTGATCGCCGAAGGGCGGCACATAGTGTTCATCGGCCATGCCGGACATCCTGAAGTGATCGGCACCTTCGGCCAGGTGCCCTACGGCTGCATGAGCCTTGTCGAGACGATCGATGATGCGGAAAGGATCGTTGTCGAGGATCCCGGCAATCTGGCATTCCTTACCCAGACGACCCTGTCGGTCGACGACACCGCGGCGATCGTCGACATGCTGAAGCGCAGGTTTCCAGCCATTAGGGCACCGCGAAGCGAGGATATTTGCTACGCCACCTCGAACCGGCAGGCGGCGGTCAAGGCGATTGCTCCCGAATGCGAGCGAATGCTGGTGATCGGCGCTCCCAACAGCAGCAATTCGCTCCGGCTTGCTGAAGTCGCCGAGCGGATGGGTGTTCCGGCCCGGCTGATCGAGCGGGCGGCCAACATCGACTGGGACTGGCTAGGCCAGCCGCGAACGGTGGGACTGACCGCCGGCGCCTCGGCTCCCGAACTTCTGGTCCGCGAGGTCGTCGATGCGCTTCGCGAGCGATTCGAGGTCACAGAGGAAGTGGCAGATCACACGCCCGAGCGTATGATATTCAAGCTGCCGCGCGAGCTGGTTGCCTAAGCCCTCAACGGTGGCGGAACTTCCCCAAGTCGAGATTTTCACCGACGGCGCCTGTCGCGGCAACCCCGGTCCTGGCGGCTGGGCGGCGCTGCTTCGAACCGGCGCGAAGGAACGCGAGCTGTCCGGCGGTGAGCCGCTGACCACCAACAATCGGATGGAGCTGATGGCCGCGATCCGCGCGCTGGAGGCGCTGAAGCGTCCGTGCCGGGTCGAGCTTTATACCGACAGCAGCTACGTCCGCGACGGTATTACCCGCTGGATCCACGGCTGGATGCGAAACGGCTGGCGAACCGCCGACAGGAAGCCGGTCAAGAATGCCGAGCTTTGGCAGATGCTGGTCGATGCGGCCGCTCCTCACCGGGTCGAGTGGCGTTGGGTGAAGGGCCACAGCGGACATGCCGAGAACGACCGGGTCGACGCGCTCGCCTGCGCCGAGGCGGACAAGCAGCGATCAGGTTGATCGCCAGAAGACTGCCAATGACTTCCCTGCCCGACGCAAAAGGGGCTTGTTTCACGGGCATGTTGTGCGATGCTGCAGCTGCCGAATGTCATCGGTTCCGGGGGGAGTTGGCGTTGATCTCGTTGAAATTTTTGTCCGGCGGAGCGTGTCTCGCCGCATTCGCTCTTGCTGCCGCCGCCGCGGCGCAATCACCAAATAGCCTCGCCGCCGATGCGGCCTTGTTCGGAGCCCGAGAAGCGGCCTTTTCGGCCAGCCTCTCTCCTGATGGCTCGCGAGTGCTTTACCTTACGCCCGGGCCCGGAAGGCAGACCATTGCACTTTCAGGTGACCTGTCGACCGGCCAGTTCTCGAGGGTCGTCGGAAGCGACGGCGACCCGGAGTCGCTCAGCTGGTGCCACTTTGCCTCGACAGCGCGAGTGGTCTGCCGATTCGGCGGCCTGGTGCACAGCAAGAGCATCGGTGAACTTCTCGGCTTCAGCCGGCTGATCGCGCTTGACGCTTCGGGAGGCGGGAATCCGAAGATGCTCGGTCAGTCCGAAAGCGCCTATGATGCCTCGCTTCGGGGCTGGGACGGGGAGATCATCGACTGGCTGGTCGATGCCCCAGGCTCCGTGATGATGGCCCGGCTGTACGTGCCTGAGGAAGGCAAGATTCAATCGCGCGTTCAGCGGACGAAGTCCGGCACTGGAGTCGACAGGGTTGACGTGACGACGCTTCGCAGAACGCCGGTTGAGGACGCCCGCGATGGCGCGGAGTTCACGACTGACGGCCGCGGCAATGTCCGCCTGATGTCGATCACGGGCGCCCGAAACAGCGGAATGCTCACCGGCGAGGTGCGTTACTTCTATCGTACCCGCGGATCGCGCGATTGGAAAAGCCTGTACAATGTCAAGAATGTGCTCGATGCGGACTTCGTGCCGCTGGCAGTCGATGGCACCATCGACGCGCTCTACGCGCTGAAGAAATTGGGCGGGCGCTACGCGCTCTATACCGTCAAGCTTGACGGAAGCATGGCGGAAACACTGATTGCGCAGAACCCGCGTGTCGATATCGACGATGTCGTCCGCTTTGGCACCGGGCAGCGGGTGATCGGCTACACTTTCGCCGAAGACAAGCGAAAGACCGTTTACTTCGATCCCGAATTCAAGGCTCTGGCCGAGTCCCTCTCTGGAGCGCTGCCGCACCTGCCGCTGATCAATTTCGTCGATTCCAGCGCGGACGGCAACAAGCTCCTGGTCATCGCAGCGAGCGACACCGACCCAGGGCGCTATTATCTGTTCGACCGCCAGCAGAAAACTCTTTCCGAAGCGATGCGTGTGCGACCCGACCTCGACGGGCGGACCATGGCGTCGGTGAAGCCCGTCACAATCCCGGCACCGGACGGCGCCGCCATCCCCGGCTATCTTACTTTGCCCCCCGGCCGGGAGGCGAAGGGGCTCCCGGCGATCGTCTTGCCGCACGGCGGTCCGAGCGCTCGCGACGAGTGGGGGTTCGACTGGCTCGCACAATTCCTTGCCGCGCGCGGTTACGCGGTGCTTCAACCCAATTATCGCGGCTCGGCGGGATTCGGCGATGCGTGGCTCAACCAGAATGGTTTTCGCGGCTGGCGAACGTCAATCGGTGATGTCCAGGCTTCAGCGCGGTGGCTGGCCACCCAGGGTATCGCCGATCCGTCGAAGCTGGCGATCGTCGGCTGGTCGTACGGCGGTTATGCGGCGCTTCAGGCAGCGGCGAACGACCCGTCGCTGTACAAGGCCGTGGTCGCAATCGCCCCGGTGACCGATCTCGCCCAGCTCAAGCAGGAGTCGCAGAATTTCGCGGACGCTCACCTGGTCGAGAAGTTCGTCGGCACCGGTCCGCACGTCACGGAAGGCTCGCCGCTGCGCAATGCGGCGTCGATCGCCGCCCCGGTCCTGCTGGTCCACGGCGACATGGACGCAAATGTCCGTATCGCCCAGTCGCAGCGCATGCATTCCGCGCTTCGCAGCGCCGGCAAGCAAAGCGACCTGCTGACGTTCAAGGGGCTCGATCATCATCTCGAAGATGGTGCCGCGAGAACCGAAATGCTGACCCGGATCGGCGCCTTGCTGGAACGGACCATCGGCCGCTGACGAACGAAAAAGGGCAGCCTCGCGGCTGCCCTTCCTTGCTCGCCCTGACCGGCTGATCAGCGCGAGTAGAATTCGATGACGAGGTTCGGCTCCATCCGCACCGGATAAGGCACTTCGTCGAGCTTCGGCACCCTGGTGAAGGTCGCCTTAGTGGCGCCATCCGGAACCACATAGTCGGGGATATCCCGCTCGGCGAGACTCTGGGCCTCGATGACCAGCGCCATTTCCTGCGCCTTCGGCCCAAGTTCGATGACGTCGCCGACATCGACCCGGCGCGAGGCAATGTTGCACTTGACGCCGTTGACCCGGATGTGGCCGTGGCTGACCAGCTGGCGGGCCGCCCAGATGGTCGGGGCGAACTTGGCGCGATAGACGACCATGTCGAGCCGCCGCTCGAGCAGGCCGATGAGGTTCTGCGAGGCGTCGCCCTTCATCCGGGTCGCCTCGACATAATTCTTCTTGAACTGCTTTTCGGTGATGTCGCCGTAGTAGCCCTTGAGCTTCTGCTTGGCGCGAAGCTGGATGCCGAAGTCGCTGAGCTTGCCCTTGCGGCGCTGACCGTGCTGGCCGGGGCCATATTCGCGGCGGTTGACGGGGCTCTTGGGCCGTCCGAAGACGTTCTCGCCCATTCGGCGGTCGAGCTTGTACTTGGCGCTGGTGCGCTTGGTCATTTGCTAAACTCCAATTCGCGTTTTCGTCGTGCCCGGACCCGCACCGCCAGCTCTTGCAGCTGACGCGATCACCGCTTCACCGGGCTTGCGGGATCAATTGCGAAGGCGCGCACCTAGTGGAGGGGGTGGGCAAGGTCAAGGTTTCCGCTCCCGCTTTGGCCCGGCAAGGGCGCGGATGACGCCGCGCACGGCCTTGACCTCGCGTGACGACCAGCCGGTCTTGGTGAAGATCGTCCGAAGCGTGTTCCTGGTCGCCTCGGTGCGAGACGGCGGGTGGAAATAGCCCTTGTCGTCGAGCAATTGCTCGAGCTGGCCGATCAGCCCCTCGACCTCGCCGTGCGGCGCCCGAGGTTCTAGCTCCTTCGCCGGCGGCTGGGCGAGTTCGGCCGTCTTCGACCATTCGTAGGCGAGCAGGATCACCGCCTGTGCGAGGTTGAGCGAAGCGAACTCTGGGTTGATTGGAACGGTGACTATGGCGTTGGCGAGCGCGACCTCGTCGGTTTCGAGACCCGAGCGCTCGGGGCCGAACAGGATCGCCGAGCGGCCCGGCGAGCCGGCGATCCGCCGCGCCATCTCCTCGGGACCGAGCACCGGCAGGACGAGGTCGCGGCGGCGGACGGTCGAAGCATAAACCGTTTCGCAGTCGGCGATCGCCTGCTGCGTGGTTTCGTACACCCGCGCCTGCTCAAGCACGACGTCGGCGCCGCTGGCCGCCGGCCCGGCAGACGGGTTGGGCCAGCCGTCGCGGGGGCTGACGAGGCGAAGCTCGGTCAGCCCGAAGTTGAGCATTGCCCGCGCCGCCTTGCCGATATTCTCGCCGAGCTGGGGCCGGACGAGGACGATGATTGGCTCGCTCACAGCAATTTGTCTTGGTCTCGCGGAACTGCTTCCTTCTCGACCCTTTCGGCGATTTCCGCGAAGTCGCCGGGGTCGCTGAAGTCCTTGTAGATGCTGGCAAACCGGATGTAGGCGACATGGTCGAGGGCCTTGAGGCCCTCCATCACCGATTCGCCGATCCGGGTCGAGGTGACTTCGTCGCCGCGGGTTTCGAGCTGGCGCTGGACGCCGCTGACCAGCTGCTCGATCCTGGCTGCGTCAATGTCGCGCTTGCGGCAGGCATGGCCGATCGCCCGCTCGAGCTTGGCTCGGTCGAAGGGCTCGCGCTTGCCGTCCTTCTTGACCACGGTGAGGTCGCGAAGCTGGACCCGCTCGAAGGTGGTGAAGCGGGCGCCGCAGGCCTCGCACTGCCGCCGGCGGCGGATCGCAGCCCCATCCTCCGACGGCCGGCTGTCCTTAACCTGGCTGTCCTCGTGCGCGCAAAAGGGGCAGCGCATCTAGAGCCCCTCTCCTTTAGGGGAGGGGAGGAGCCGCGGAGCGGCGG
>DATLGC010000059.1:0-2630 GCA_035540655.1 Sphingomicrobium sp.
TCGGTGTGCAGATCGACGCGGCACGGCCTGGTCAGGGCCTCCAGGGCGCTGATCGCCCCCATCAGCTCCATCCGGTTGTTGGTGGTCAGCGGCTCGCCGCCGGCGAGCTCCTTTTCATGGCTGCCGGAGCGCAACAACGCCGCCCAGCCGCCCGGGCCCGGATTGCCCCGGCACGCACCGTCGGTGAAGATTTCGACGTAAGGAAGGTCAGTCATGGAACGCCGTCATTGCGAGGACCGTCGCGGCGAAGCAATCCAGCACCTTGAGCTGCATTGCTGGATTGCTTCACTTCGCTCGCAATGACGATTACCAAGCTAGGCGACCAGCTCGCGCGGCAATTTGAAGACCATCCTCTCGGGCGAGTGATCGGCTTCTTCCTCGGTCACATCGAACCGCTCCCGAAGCGAGTCGACGACCTCGCGGACGAGAAGCTCGGGCGCCGAGGCGCCGGCGGTGATTCCGACCGTTTGCGGCTGCCCGAGCCATTCCCAGTCTATACTGGCGGCGCGCTCGATCAGCCGGGCGGAAACGCCCATGCGCTCGGCCACCTCGGCGAGGCGAAGCGAGTTGCTGCTGTTGGGTGCGCCGATGACCAGCATTCGGTCGCAGTGCGCAGCGATAGCCTTGACCGCCGCCTGCCGATTGGAGGTGGCGTAGCAGATGTCCTCGCTTCGAGGCGCTCGGATGGCAGGGAAGCGCCGCTTGAGAAGGCCGACGATCGCCGCCGTGTCGTCGACCGACAGCGTCGTCTGGGTCAGAAATGCAAGGTTGTCGGGGTCCGGAACCTCGACCTCGGCGGCATCCTCGACGGTCTCGATCAGGGTCATGGAGCCGGCAGGCACCTGGCCGAAGGTGCCGATCACCTCGGGATGGCCGGAGTGGCCGACGAACAGGATGTGGCGCCCTTCCTCAGTCAGCCGCTCGGCCTGGCGATGGACCTTCGAGACGAGCGGGCAAGTCGCATCGACGAACGCCAGGCCGCGCTCTCGCGCATTTGCCGGCACCGACTTGGGCACGCCATGAGCGGAAAAGACTACCGGCCGGTCGTCCGGAACTTCGTCGAGCTCGTCGACGAACACGGCGCCCATGCGGCGCAGCCGATCAACGACGAAGCGGTTGTGGACGATCTCATGGCGAACGTAGACCGGCGCGCCAAACCGCTCCAGCGCGAGCTCGACGATCTGGATGGCGCGATCGACGCCCGCGCAGAAACCGCGTGGTGCAGCGATCAGGACGCGAAGGGAAGGCCGGGGGGTACCCATGGCCTGCCATGTAAGCGATTGCTTGCAGCGATTGAAGGCGGTTCCTATGAACGGCGCAACTCCCGTTCCGTCCAGTCGAGGAAGCCGTCCCCCGTGAAGCTCCGCCTGCTTGCATTACTCGCCATCACCCTGCTCCCGGCCTGTGCGCGGGAGCGTATGCTCGTTGACGGCGGCGTCTTCGCTCGCCGGAGCGCCTGCCCGATCCTCGGGGTCCCGGCGGGAACCGGCGACATCACCCTGTTCGCTCCGGCGGGATCGACCGACGCATCGGCGATCGATGTCACCGCCACCATCACCAACCTTCGCGCCCACTGCAACGAGCAAGGGGCCGAGATCATCTCGACCGCGACGTTTGACGTCGTCGCGGTGAGGCGCGATGCGGGACCGCCACGGCAGGTCGTGCTCCCCTATTTCAACTCGGTGCTGCAGGGGGGCAACCAAGTGGTCGCCAAAAGCGTCTCCTACGTCGCCGTCAACTTCCCAGCCGGAAGCCAGCGCGGCCGGACCTCGGCCCAGGCCACGGTGCGCGTGTCGCGCGCGGCTGCAACCCTGCCCGAGGACGTGCGACGGCTGCTCACCCAGGAACGTCGGCCCGGCGACCCGCAGGCAGCGGTCGATCCACTCAACGACCCGGCGGTGCGGGCGGCGGTGGCTCGCGCGACCTTCGAGCAGCTGGTCGGCTTCCAGCTGACGCAGGACCAGTTGCGCTACAACGCTACTCGCTAGGCAGGCTTCGCCAGACTCGCGCCAGCCGCTGCCCGATCAAACCGGCCAGCAGGAGCAGCGGTATCGAAGCGGCCATGAACCAGGTGGGCTGGGCCATCATGGCGAAGCGAAACAAGGCGGAGATGGCGATGGCGGCGGCAATCACCCAGGCTGCCCAAGGTCGTCGGGACACTCTCACCGCGACCGCCGAGCCCAGCAGCACCCCGGACGTCCAGGCAAGCAGGACAAACAGCTGCGTGCCCAGCGGCTGATCCGTTCCGACCGGCTGGGCTTCATCGAAACCGGGCAACGGCACGATCTGATAGCCGAGCCACTGGACGCCGATAATGACGATCAGGGCGACGATCATTCCCGAGACAAGCCCGCTCAGCGGCCGGATCATCGGATTGCCTCCTGTTGCTCCCTTGCGCGTTGACTCAACGGCTTGCGCCCGCCAAGGCTCCGCGCGTCGCCGGAGGCCGCATGCGGTCGCCGGATGGCCGCGCGGGAGAGACCCCGGATCGGACACGGCCCGGGGCGCCGAAGGAGCAACCGCCCCCGGAATCTCTCAGGCCAAAGGACCGCGCGGACCGAGACAGTCTGGAAAGTGTTCCAGCCGCAAGGCCGGAGCCGCCGAAGGGGCAAAGCTCTCAGGCGCAGCGA
>DATLGC010000060.1:0-3848 GCA_035540655.1 Sphingomicrobium sp.
CCCCTGCGCCACTCCCCACTCCGCCCCGGTCGCCTGGCTGCGCTCGCCGGAAGACGCCGAGCCGCCTGAGGGCGAAGCCAGCGACCCACTCGCCGCCCCGCCAGCCCTGTCGGACTCCGAACTCCATTCGCTCGCCGCGATCGCCGTGTCCGATCCCCAAGCTCTGGCGGACGCCATCGCCGCCGCCTGCCCCGAGGGCGTCCGCCGCGACGGCTGGACGCCATTCTCGCGCCGCCTGTTCCTGCAGGTGCTGGCCGAGACCGGCCGGGTCGGCACCGCCTGCGCCTATACCGGCCTCACCCGCCAGTCGGCCTATGCGCTTCGCGCCCGCGACCCCGTCTTCGCCGCCGGCTGGGACGCCGCCTGCGAGCTCGCCCGGGCGCCGCTCGCCGCCGCGAACCAGTGTCTCGGTTACCCCGTCGATCGCTTTTTCGTGGAGCGCGTCGGCGAGGTCGTCGCCACCCGCCATCGCCACGATTCGCGCCTGTCGATCGCCGTCCTGAGCCGCCTCGACCGGCGCTGCGACCGCGCCGAGGAGCGCGGCTCGGCCCACCTCGAGCTGGTCCGCCGCTGGGACGAATGGCTCGGCCTGATCGGCAAGGGCGAGGACGATGCGGCGCTGGTCATGCTCGAAGCCGCCGGCGGGACAAGCGCGAAACAATGTCAATCGTGTCAACTTGCCGAGAGCGCGAATCCTACCGGGCCGGCGGAGCAGGGCGTCGGCGAGCATGACGAGGGTGACGGCCGCGACCGCTGCTGGCGCGAAGGGTCGAGGGTGTGGATGACCGATTTCCCGCCGCCGCCGGACTTCGACGGCTGGAGCTCGGGCGAATGGGGCGCGCCCGGCTACGAGCGCACCTGCACCGACGAGGAGGCCGAGCTGCTCGAAGCCGCCGACGCGCCTTCAAACCCGGACGGGCTGGCTGATGCCGAAGAGCTTCGCGATTCCTGGTTCGCGCGACTTCAGGAGGGTCTCGACGCCGCTGACGAGGGCGCGGAGGCGAAGTGAGTGCTACCGCGCTCCAAACCCGGTCAGGACCGTCTTGATCGTCCGGAACAGGATGAGGAGGTCGAGCCAGGGCGAAAAATATTTGATGTAGTAGAAGTCGTACTGGAGCTTCTCGTTGACCGCGTCGACCTCGGCGACATGGCCCTGGTTGACCTGGGCCCAGCCGGAAATCCCCGGCTTCACCACGTGGCGGTAGCGGTAGAAGGGAAGCTCGCTGGTGTACCAGACCGACAGCACTTCGGCTTCCGGGCGCGGGCCGATCCAGCTCATCTGCCATTTGAGGATGTTGAAGATCTGCGGCAGCTCGTCGATCCGGCTTCGCCTGAGAAAGCGGCCGACGCGGGTCACCCTCTCGTCGCCGTCGCTGGTCATCGCTGCCCGGCGCTCGTCGGCGATTTCGACCGGCTTCATCGTCCGGAACTTGTATACGGTGATGCGTTTGCCGGCATGGCCGATCCGCTTCTGGCGGAACAGCACGTCGCCGCCGTCCTCGAGCTTGATGGCGATCGCGACCGCGGCCATCAGCGGCAGCGCCAGCGGCAGGATGGCGACAGCGGCGATGAAGTCGGCGAGTCCCTTGAGGTGGAACCAGCCGCGCGCCGGAAGCAGCGAGCCGAAGCTGTTTTCGGACAGATGCTCGAGCTCGACCCGGCCGGTCAGCGATTCCGACAATTGCTTGACCTGGTAGACGATCCGACCGGCGAGCGCCGAGTCGGCGAGGAAGGCTTCCCATTCGTCGGGCAGGTCGGCGGCGAAATCGGCGACGATGGCGTTGCAGCGCGAGGCGTCGGCCAACCGCGGCCGCTTCATCACCAGCCAGTCGACCCCGGCGATCGCCGTCAGCTGGCCGGCCGATCCGAACGGGACGATTGCGATCTTCTGCCGGACCCGGCGCTCGCCGATGAACCAGGCGAAATAGATCCACAGGACGTGGAGCAGAAAGCCGCCGGTCAGCGCCAGCCGGTCGTAGGGCAGGCGCGAGAGGAGGAAGAAGAGGATGATGACTCCGTGCGCTGCGAGCGCGGTCGGGAGGATGACGTAGCTCGAGCGGATGCCCGGATAGGTGGTGATCGACAGGCGCATCCAGAAAGCGAGGATGATCGCCGCGCCATTGCCAAGCATGGCGTTGACGTTGGGCGGGTCGAGAGTCGCGCCCGGCACGGTCAACGTCCGGATCAGATAGGGCAGGATCGCCCCGATCACCATCGCCCCGGCGAACTGGAAGCGCTTGCGGGCGATCAGCGATCGGCCGTCGAGCGGCTGGCGGGCCGCCCGCGCCGCTACCGGTTTGGCGCCCTCGATCACAGGGTCCACCGGTCGACCGCCGGGTCGAGTTCGACTTTGCTCCACATGCCCTTGAGGTCGGCGATCGTCGCTTTCGGCCGAAGCATCGCCGACAGGTCGTCGGCGCCCAGCGACCGGTACGGCGTATGAGCGACCGCGCCGACGACGAGGTCGTAGCGATTGCCGTTGGGCTTGCTGACCTTCAGCCGATACTCGCGCTCGACTTCGCTCGGGTCGGCGAGCGGGTCGCGCACTTCGACCTCGTGGCCGAGCTCCTGCAGGCGCTGGACGACGTCGAATGCCCGGCTGTTGCGAAGGTCGGGGACATTTTCCTTGAAGGTGAGGCCGAGCACCAGCGCCTTGCCGGGACCGCCGCGCCGCTGGTGCAGCGAATCGGCGATCCAGCGGCCCATTCGGTCGTTTGTCTTGCGCCCGGCGAGGATCACCTGGGGGTGGTGGCCGAGCCCCTTGGCGAGGTGGCTGAGGTAGTAAGGATCGACACCGATGCAGTGGCCCCCGACCAGGCCCGGCTCGAAGGGCAGGAAGTTCCACTTGGTGCGCGCCGCGGCGAGCACGTCCCACACCGACACGCCGACCTTGGACAGGATTTGCGCGACCTCGTTCATGAAGGCGATGTTGATGTCGCGCTGGGCATTCTCGATCACCTTGGCCGCTTCGGCCGCCTTGATCGACGCGGCTCGAAACACTCCGCCGCTGGTGATCGACCCGTAGATCGCCGCCAGCTGGTCGGTGACCTCGTCGTCCTCGCCGGCGATTACCTTGGTGATCCGGTCGATCGAATGCTCGCGGTCGCCCGGGTTGATCCGCTCGGGCGAATAGCCGAGGCGGAAGTCGCGTCCCCGGACAAAACCACCGGCCCGCTCGATCTCCGTGCCGCAAATATCCTCGGTCACTCCGGGATAGACGGTGCTTTCATAGACGATTGTCGGCCGCCGCTCCGGGTCCATCACCTTGGCGATCATCCGCGTCGCCGACATCACCGCGCCAAGGTCCGGGACGCATTGCTCATCGACCGGGGTCGGGACGGTGACGATGTAGACATCCGCTCCGCGGCACTCCTCGGCATCGCCGGTCAGGCGAAGCTTGGCGCTGCTCAGCGCCTCGCTCTCGACCTCGCGAGTGCGGTCGTGGCCGGATCGAAGCTCGTCGATCCGGGTCGGATCGATATCGAAGCCGGTGACGTCATAGTTGCCGGCCAGGGCGACCGTCAGCGGAAGCCCGACATAGCCAAGGCCGATGACGGTGATTGAGAGGTCGCTGCTGCTCATTAACGCCACTATACGCACCGTTACCATTTCGGATGCAAAATAGCTCCAAATTGGATTTAACTAGGCCGGTGGCGAGTGGTTCGGCCTAGTGCGGCAACCGACCCCGGCCGACGCCGAAATAGGTCAACCCGGCGCGTTCCGCCTCCGCCGGCTCGTAGACATTGCGCAGGTCGATCAGCGTCCTGCCCTTCAGCCTGCCGGCGAGCCGGGCAAGGTCGAGCGCCCGGAACTCGTCCCATTCGGTGACGATCACCAGGGCATCGGCG
>DATLGC010000061.1:0-5185 GCA_035540655.1 Sphingomicrobium sp.
CTGAAACCCTGGATCTGGGTTTCGCCGGGAAGGTTGATCCGGCAGGTGACCTGACCCGTCGCGGGGTCCACAACCGCGTCCAGCGCCGCGAAATAGCGGTCGTAGTAACGGTCGTTCTGGCTCGTCGCGGTCGAATCGACCTGTCCGAACGTGTACGAGAGTTCGTATCGGAGATTTGGACTGATCCGGCCGTCGAGGCCCACCACCGAGCGATAGGTGTCGCGGTCCGTCGTGTAGCGGCGGATGCCGAAATCGAAATTGTCGCGGCCCGTAATCCAGGCACCGTCCGGATCGATGTTGGCAGCTCCGAATCGCTCGATGAGGTAGGCATTGTCCGCAGCGAGCAATGTGAAGAAGTCGAAGGTCGGCTGGGCAATGGTGTGGCCATTGGCCCGGACGTATTTTGCCTCAGCGAACAAGCGCGCTGCGGGAGCGAGTTCGTAATGACCGAACGCGTTGAAAATGTGCCGCCGGGAATAGGGCGTGAAGTCCCCGAAATAGGTTTCCTGCGCGGTGCTGTCGCCGCCGATCGTGAAGGGGCTTCCCCTGACATAGGTTCCAAGGTCGTAAGGCGTGCCTTCGCCTGTGAAATCGGGAGAGAAATCCCAGTCTAGGTCGATGGCTCCGCCCGGAGAGGAATCCGCCCAGCGAAGACCGGTGAGGGGGACGAGGTCAGGAATGTTCGGATCGTCGGGGAAATCGTTGGGATTCCGGACGAAGCGGTAGGTCGGGCCTGTACGACCGTAATTCAGACGCTGGAGGTGACTGAAACGGTCAAGTTCGTTGAATTCATAGGAAACGGCGACGTTGCCGCGATTCTCTGCGAAGTTCTGGCCGAGCGTCGCGCTGATGTATCGATTGCCGGAGTCACCACGCTGCGAAATTCCGCCCTGACCCCGAATCGAAAGACCCTCGAAGTTCCGCTTGAGCACGAAATTGACCACGCCCGAGACGCCGTCGGCGCCGTAGATGGCAGACGTGCCGCCGGTCAGGATGTCGATGCGGTCGATCAGATCGACCGGGATCGTGTTGATGTCGACGGCCGCAATGCCCGGATAGCCGGCAATGTGGCGACGGCCATTGACGAGAACCAGCGTCCGTTCTTCGCCGAGATACCTGAGATCGAGCAGGTTGACGCCGACAAACTGGGCGTTCGGCAGGTTAGAGCCGGCCACGTCCATGTTGTCCGTAGAGCCGCGAAGCGCGGGAGATTCGAGCAGGAAGTCAGTCAGGTTCGTGGTGCCGGCCTGCTGAATGGTTTCCGCCGTGTATGCCTGGACCGGATTGGGGAAAGAGAATTCCGGCCGCGTAATTCGGGTGCCGGTGACGACGATCGCATTTCCACCACTTCCCGTTTCGAGCGGGCCAGCACTTTCGGCCGCCGTCGCGTCAACATCGGTCTGCTCAGCCGGCGCCGCAGTAGGATCATCGTCCTGAGTCGACGATTCCGGCACGCCGGGGGGCGCTTGGGTCTGACTGGCCAGGCCGTGCGCGGCCGCAGGCGCAGCAAGCGCGAGTGCAAGCGTCGACACCGAAGAGACTGCGAGAAGAGCGAACGGCCGCATTGGATTAATCCTATCGTTGGTTAAGGGCGCACCGATGACACAGGAGCGGAAGCCTGAGAACCTCCGAGAACCGCCGTTCGTCGGGACGAACGGTTGTGTGACATATTGGCAACTTGGTTCGACGGCGTTCTAAGTGCGGCCGCTCAGGCAGCGCCGGTTTCGGTCGACAGGAGGCGTGGATCGACCCCTGCCGCCTGGAAAGCTCCCGCCCAGCGCTCGTCCGTCGGAGTATCGAATAGAATTTTTTCGCTCCCTGCGGCTGCAAACCAGCCGTGGCGAGTCAGTTCCTGCTCGAGCTGGCCTTCCCCCCATCCGGCATAGCCAAGCGCGGCGATCCAGCGTGACGGCCCACGGCCCGACGCGATCGCCTTCAATACGTCGATCGTACCTGTCATCGCACACAAGCCCGCGACCTGCAGGGTATCCTGCCCACCCCAATCGGTGGAATGAAGGATGAACCCGCGCCCCGGCTCGACTGGGCCGCCGTGATGAACCGCGCAATCAGGGGCTACCCCGGGGTCGATTTCAAGCTGGGCGAGCAAGCTGCGGAATCCGAGCCCGGCGCGCTTGTGGCCAATGCCGATCCCGACCGCCCCGTTCTCATCGTGAGCGCACATTGCGATTACCGCTCGCTCGAAACGCGGGTCGGCCATCCCGGGCATCGCCAACAGCAGCTTTCCGCTGAGGAAGGGGGGCTCATCCATCTCCCGAAGAATGACCCCCGATGGCGACTCCCGCAAGGCTTGAGACAGCGTGCAGGCACGCCTATGAGCCGCGCAAATCATCCATCAGGAGGAACACGACATGACCATTTCGGTCGGTGAGAGACTTCCCGACGTGACGCTGGCGATCGCGACCGCCGATGGGCCACAACCGACCAGCAGCGGGGAGTTCTTCAAGGGCAAGCGAGTCGCCTTGTTCGCGGTGCCGGGAGCTTTCACGCCGACCTGTTCGGCGCGGCACCTGCCATCTTACGTCGAGAAAGCCGGCGAGCTGAAAGCCAGAGGCATCGACGAGATCGCCTGCATCTCGGTCAATGATCCATTCGTCATGGCCGCGTGGAATAAGAGCGACGGATCCGATGACATCACCATGCTTGCCGACGGCAACGGGGAATTCGCCGAAGCGACCGGGCTTGTGATGGACGCTGCCAAGTTCGGCATGGGCAAGCGCAGCCAGCGCTACTCGATGATCGTCAACGACGGTGTCGTCGAGCAACTCAACGTCGAGGCGCCGGGCGAATATCGCGCGTCCAGCGCCGAGCATCTTCTCGAACAGGCCTGAGCATCTCGCCGCTAGTGAGCCTCTCCTTGCCGTGGGCCCGAAACGGCATGCGCCGCCGAGCGTTTGTCCAGCAGGCTTTCATCAAAGGAGAATGGCATGGCCAGGAACAATCGAGGAACCAGCAATCGCGGCGGGAACAACAATCCCGAGGGCCGCAACCAATATAGCAGTGCGTTCAGCTGGGATAGCGCGCGCAGCAACCCGGTGACGACCGCGGCCGTGGTCGGCGCAGCGGCGGCGGCCGGGGCGTTCCTGTGGTCGCGTCGCAATCAGATCAGCGATCAGCTGAGCAACTTGAGCGACCAGATCGGCGAGTGGACCGAGAATTTCGGCGCGAGCGGCGAAAGCCGTGAGTTCGAGTCCGTCGGCGGCGGAAGCGATTTCGGATCAAGCACCGGCATCGGCACCACGACGGGATCGGCCGGCGCTGCGACCGGATCGAGCGGCACCGGTAGCCGCGGCAGCCAATCAAAGACGCGCTCCACCCGCGGAGGAACCGGCATGAGCGAAACGGGCGGCGGCAATGCCTCGCTCGGAACGCAAACTGGCGGTGGCGGAATGAGCACCGCGCCAAGCGGCCGCGGCCGGTCCTAAGTCGACCGCACAGAAAGAAAGGGGCGCCCCAGCAGGCGCCCCTTTTTTTGCGGATACTGAATCTTGAAGTTAGCCGCGCTCGCCGGGACGTGCTTGCTGCATCGGCTGGTTGGTCGACAAAGCCATCCAGGTCGACGAGACCTGGCAGGTGCTGGTCAGGTTCATTGGCTGCCCCGCCTGGAATGCCCGCGCATAGGGCCAGCACTCTTGGGCCGTGCCCGCATTCAGGCACAGCATGCCGCCGGATGCGGACCATGTTCCGTTGACGACGTTGCCGGCAGGACTGACGATCCTCGCGGCTCCGCCCGGATCGAAATGGACAGTATTCACCACTCCGCCGGTTTGCACCTGCGCCGAGTGTCCCACGATCTCCGAGCCAGGTACCCATGCCTGGCCGAATGCAGGTGAAACGGACGTGGCAAGCAATGCCGCCCCGCCGAGTGCTTTAGCGAGAATCGAACCCTTCATAATGGCCCTCCGAACTCCGGGGATAGTGAACCAGTCATCCGCTCGAGGCAGGGCACGCCCCTGCCAGCATCCCGAGGGAATGTAACTGACGGCGCGCCAAAATGCTCCAAAAAAGATCGACTGTGGCAACCTTCTAGGCGATTTCTATGTGGCGCACGTTGCGCACATTGCTTTTTCGAGCAGTTCCGGCCGTCGCGCGCGGTTGCACCATGAGAGCGAGCGTTACTGCGAACAGCGCCGCGAGCGCGGCCGTTCGCAGTGGATAATCGACCAGGCTGTGAGCGAGGATCGTAGCCGAAGCGATCGACGCGGCCCGGGCGTAAGCGTCAGCTGCTCCGCGCCATTGATCGACCGCCACCTTTGCCCACCACAGGAGGAACAGCAGCATGAGCAGCAAGCCGGGGAGGCCGGTTTCGACCAGTAGCTCGAGATAATCGTTGTGCGCGTGATTGACGTAGTTGCGGGTAACGAGGGCGGGATCCTCGAAAAGGCGGTAGACCTGGACGAAAGACCCTACGCCGCTTCCGAGCGGGGCGAATGTCGCCGCGGCCTCCGCGGAGGTCGCAAAAATCTCGCTGCGGGTTTCGACTGAAACCTCGGCCCGGCTGGCGACCCGCTCCATCACTGGCTCGACGAACAGAACCATGACCGCGGCCACGGCGAGGATGGCGGACGCTCCCAGCGCTATGCGGGCAGCCACGCCCCGGCCTTTCGTCAGGATCAATCCACTCACGATCAGCACGGGCAGCGCCAAGCCCCAGCCCGCAAGGGAGCGGTTGAGAACCAATCCAACGAGGATGAGAACGAGCACGCCGCCGGCCACGGCGACAGCCGCGTAATAACGGTGCGGCTTGACGGCCCCGCCCCGTGCGCGAGCCATAAGCGCTGCCAAAAACGGAATGGAGACCAGCAGGAGCGTCGCCATGTGATTCTTGTTTGCGAAGAAACCGGTTGCGGATCCGAAATTCGCAATCCTGTAGAGGTACCATTGCCCGTCCGGGCCGGTCGAGACCTGCAATGCCCCCAGAAGTACGCCGGCGGTCATTCCTGCGAGCATTGCGAACACCATCCAGCTTGGATGATAAGCTTTCAGTCTCACCATAGCGGCGAGCAGCGCGAGCGGCGGCAGCAGCCAGGGCAGCATCGATAGCGTATCGTAGGGCGTCAACGAGATCGGTAGCCAGGGCGGCTGCTGGCCAAGCAGCTCATAGCCGCCGATGAGCCAATTCCGACCCGGAAGGCTTGCCCATGCTGCCGGCGGCAGAGGTACGAGC
>DATLGC010000062.1:0-21672 GCA_035540655.1 Sphingomicrobium sp.
CGAGATGAGGATGACTAGCACGCCGACACCGACTGCGACCCAGCCGACAGTGGTGTAGACGTCGAGCACGATTTCCTTGGCCGCCCCACCCTCGGCCTCGAGCTCGCCCGATCCGGTCGCCGCGGCGATCAGGCCGGCGGCGAAATTGCCGGTCGCCGAGGCGAAGAACCAGGTCCCCATGATAAGGCTCGCCATATGCGCTGGAGCGAGCCGGTTCATGGCGCTGAGGCCGACTGGCGATAGACACAGCTCGCCGGTGGTGTGAAGCAGATAGATCAGGAAGATGAAGATGACCGGGGTAGGAGTCTCGATTCCGAACGCATGGGCGCCGAACACCAGGACCAGGAAGCCGGCGCCCAGCTGGATCATGGCGAGGCCGAACTTGGCGGGCGCCGATGGCTCGAGGCCCCGCCTGCCGAGCGTCGTCCAAAGCAATGCGAACAATGGCGCCAGAAGGATGATGTAGATCGGGTTGATCGACTGGAAGACGGCCGCTGGAACCTCCCCGCCCAACATCGTCCTATCGACATGGCGGTCGGTGAACAGGTTTAGCGACGAGCCCGCCTGCTCGAACAAGGCCCAGAAGAGGATTGACCCGACGATCAGGAACATCGCGGCGAATATGCGGTCGCGGTCCTCGCGCGGAAGCTTGGCGACGGCGGTATAAAGCACGTAGCCGACGAGGACGATCCCGAACACCAGAAGCAGCCAGCCGACCGCTTCCTGGTATTGGATCAGGCCCCAGATTCCGACCACCATCGCCAGGCCGACGAGGTAGAGCAGCCATTCGAACTTGATGCCGGCGACTCGGCTCTTGAGGCGAGCCGGGTCGCGCGATTCCCCCTTGCCCATCAGCAAGGGTGTGAAGACGATGAAGACGATCAGGCCCGCGAGCATTCCGAAGCCGGCAAGCCCGAAGCCGTAGCGCCAGCCGTACGTCTGCCCGATGTAACCGCACAGAATCGAGCCGGCCGCAGCGCCGAGGTTAATCCCCATGTAGAAGATGGTGTAGGCGGCGTCGCGGCGGACGTCGGTGCGCGGGTAGAGCTGGCCGACGATCACGGAGATGTTGGCCTTGAGGAAGCCCGAGCCGACGATGATGAAGGCCAGCGCCAGCCAGAAGATGTTGATGGTCGGGTCGGCCTGTCCGCCGGTCCCTTCGAACGCCATGAAGAAGTGGCCGAAGGTCAGCAGCACGGCACCGAACAGCACCGCCTTTCTTTGCCCCAGATAGCGGTCGGCGATGTAGCCCCCCACGACCGGCGTAATGTACACCAGCGCCGTGTAGGCACCGTAGACGACGGAACCGCGCTCGTCCGAAAAAGCCCAATGCTGGACGAGGTAGAAGATCAGCAGCGCCCGCATGCCGTAGTAGGAGAAACGTTCCCACATTTCGGCGAAGAACAGGACGAACAGCCCACGCGGGTGACCGAAGAAGGTCTTGCTGTCGTAGCCGGTCGTCTCGGGTGCGCTCGTGGCCATAAGGGCTCCTGATCCTGCAACTGCCGCCCCTGCCGGGGCTGGCGGCGCAAACTAGCGGGCAAAATCGGCTTGTGAAGCTGGATTGTTGCACGGGCCCTCCCCGGTTAGACGGGCGGCCCATGCTCAACGACCGCTCCTCGACCCTGTCGCTGCTCGAAACCCGCCGGTCGGGCCGACCGCGCGAGATGGTCGGACCCGGGCCGTCGGGCGGCGAACTCGAGCGAATCCTGACCATCGCCGCGCGCACGCCCGATCATGGCAAGCTGTTCCCGTGGCGGTTCGTCACCGTCGCCGGCGACCAGCGCGATCAGCTTGCCGCGCTGCTGCTTGAAGCGCTGGACGAGGAGGACCCGGATTCCGGCCCGATGCACCGTGCCAGGGCCGAGGAGTTCGCCCGCCAGGGCGCCTCGCTTGTCGTGCTCATCTCGGCGCCGGTGGAAAATCACAAGATCCCGGTCTGGGAGCAGCAATTGTCGTGCGGAGCGGCCGGCATGAACCTGATTCTCGCAGCCCATGCGCTCGGCTTCGTCGCCGGCTGGCTGACCGGCTGGCAGGCCTATTCACAGCGGGTTCGCTCCGCCTTCTGCGGCCCCGGCGAGCGGATCGCCGGCTTCATTTTCATCGGCACTCCGGGGCGCGAGCTCGAGGAACGGCCTCGGGCGCCGCTTGCCACGGTGTGGCGCCCTTGGGTGCCGCCCGTCTAACCGGCACGATTTTCTTGCTTTTCCGCCGCGCCGCTGTATTAGAACAGCATGACGCTCGGCACCCCGCATGAAAAGCCCGTTTACGTCCGCCTTCGCGAAACCATCGCCGACGCTATCCTCGCCGGCCGCTACAAGGACGGCGATCCTCTCCCGTCGGTTCGGGCGCTTGCCGCCGAGGAGCAGGCCAACCCGCTGACCGTGGCCAAGGCCTATCAGGGGTTCCAGGACGAGGGGCTGATCGTCGTCAGGCGCGGCGTCGGAATGTTCGTCGCGCAGGGAGCCCGCGCCCGACTGCGCGATTCGGAACGATCGCGCTTCCTCAACGAGGAATGGCCGAGCGTGCTCGACCGGATGAAGCGGCTCGGGATCAGCGCCTCCGAACTGATCGAGAAGGAACGCGCCTAGGCCAGCGCTTCTGCCGGCACCTTGAAGAGCAGCTCCGCCCCGGCTCCGGCCGCCGCCCCCAGGCCGAGCGCTTCCGGCACCACCGCGCCGAGGAAATAATCGATCGCCGCCCGACGACCGTCGAGGAACGGGTCGCTCTCCTGCTCAACCGCGCGCGCGATCCGCTCGAGCAGCCAGCCGGCGACCATCACCGAGGACATGGTGAGAAACGGGTAGCTTCCCGCCAGCCGGTCATCCATTCCGGCTTCGCGAAAGGTCGCTGCACAAATCTCGACAGCGTCGGTCAGCGCCACCAGCCTTTCGTCGGCCGACTCGGCACGAACGTCGGCGATCAACGCGTCGAAAACGAGGCCGTCGCCAAGGCCAAGCTTGCGCTGCACCAGGTCCGCGGCCTGGATTCCGTTCGTTCCTTCGTAGATCGGCGCGATCCGGGCGTCGCGCAAATGCTGCGCCGCTCCGGTCTCCTCGACATAGCCCATGCCGCCGTGAACCTGGACTCCAAGGCTGGCGACTTCGCAGCCGACATCGGTCCCCCACGCCTTGGCCAGCGGAGTGAGCAGGTCGGCTCGCTGCTTCGCTTCCTTGTCGCCGCCTGCGCCGCGATCGGCCTGGCCGAAGGCGTAATAGACCAAGGCTCGGGCACCCAGCGTCAGCGCCCGCATCCGCATCAGCATTCGGCGGACGTCCGGGTGATCGGCGATCGCCACCGGCAGGCCGCCGCGCTGGCCCTGCTTGCGCTCCAGCGCATAGGCGCAGGCGCGCTGGGTGGCCCGCTCGGCGATGCCGACGCCCTGAAGCCCGACGTTCAATCGGGCATTGTTCATCATCGTGAACATCGCCCGCATCCCGCCAAGCTCTTCGCCGACCAGCCAGCCGGTGGCGCCGCCGTCATCGTCGCCGTAGCTCATCACGCAGGTCGGCGAGGCGTGGATCCCGAGCTTGTGCTCGATCGACACGCATTTGACGTCGTTGCGGCTTCCGTCGGCCAGCAGCTTGGGCACGAGGAACAGCGAAATCCCCTTGGTTCCCTCCGGCGCTCCGGGCGTGCGCGCCAGGACCAGGTGGACGATGTTGTCGGTAAGGTCATGCTCGCCATAGGTGATGAAGATCTTGGTTCCGGTGATCTTCCAGCTGCCGTCGCCGGCCGGCACCGCCCGAGTCTTGAGCGCCCCGACGTCGCTTCCCGCCTGCGGCTCGGTGAGGTTCATCGTCGCGGTCCATTCGCCGCTGACGATCCTGGGTAGCCAATCGCGCTTCAGCTCGTCCGAGCCATGCGCCGCGATCGCCTCGATCGCACCAAGCCCGAGCATCGGGCACAAGGCGAAGGCGAAATTGGCTGCGTTCAAATCTTCCATCAGGGCCGCTGCGAGGCTGTGCGGCAGCCCCTGCCCTCCGGCGCTTTCCGGCGCGGCCAGCCCCATCCAGCCGCCTTGCGCAAAGGCGCGATAGGCCTCGGCAAAGCCCGGCGGCATCCGCACCACTCCATTGTCCCACCGGGCCCGGTGAGTGTCGCCGGCCTGGTCGATAGGCGCGAACTCGCCGTCGGCGAGCGCGGCCGCGCCGTCGAGCACCGCGTCGACGATGTCGCTGTCCGTCCCGAGCTCGCCGATCCGAACGACATGGTCGAGGACCAGGCGCTGGTCGCGAACCGGGCAGGTGAAGCTCATGGTCGGTCCCATCCTTGCTGTTGCGGCGCAGCGCCTATAGCGGCACGGCCATGGCCGAGACCAGCATCCTGCCGATCAGCGACGCGGCGATCGCCCAGGCGGCGCGGCTGGTCCTTGCCGGCGAGCCGGTCGCGGTGCCGACCGAGACGGTCTATGGCCTGGCGGCCGATGCGACCAATCCGCAAGCGGTGGCGCGAATCTATTCGGCCAAGGGCCGGCCGAACTTCAATCCGCTGATCGTCCATCTGCCCGATCTCGCCGCGGCCGAGCGGATCGGTGTATTCACTGACGAGGCGAGAACGCCGGCGGAGAAGCATTGGCCTGGGCCGCTCACCCTGGTCGTTCCGCTGCGGCAAAATTCGCCGATCGCATCGCTGGTCACCGCCGGCCTGCCGACGATCGCCCTTCGGGTGCCGGCCCATCCGGCGATGCAGGCGCTGCTCGCCGCCTGCGGCCGGCCGCTCGCCGCGCCTTCGGCCAATGCCAGCGGGGCGATCAGCCCGACCCGGGCCGAGCATGTGCTGAGGAGCCTCGGCGGGCGAATCCCGCTGATCCTCGACGCCGGGCCGACCGAGCGCGGCATCGAATCGACCATCGTCGCCGCGACCGGCGGGCCGCTTCGCCTGCTTCGCCGCGGACCGGTCGAGATCGATGCCGAGGAAGCAACCGGCGACCAGATCGAGGCGCCGGGCCAGCTCGCCAGCCATTATGCGCCCTCAAAGCCGCTCCGGCTCGAGGTGACGCGATCGGAAGCGGACGAATATCTGATCGGGTTTGCCGCCGTGCCTGGCGACTCGACCCTCAGCGCTTCCGGCAACCTCGCGGAAGCCGCGGCCCGATTGTTCGACATGCTTCACGTCGCCGACGCCAGCTCGAAAGGCCGCATCGCCGTCGCGCCGGTGCCGAACCACGGCCTCGGAGCGGCGATCAATGACCGCCTCAGAAGAGCGGCTGTTCGTTAACCAATTGAATACTTGTACTCGCTCTCGCAAGGACTTAGGCCTCGGCGGGCAGGCTCCTTTGGGCCTGTTTTCTTTGGGGGGTATCAGTGAACCGTACATCGAAGTTCGCGGCGGCGTTCGCGCTCGCCTGCGTTACCATGACCGCTCCGGCGCACGCGGAAAAACCAGTCGAGCTGTCTGCCGCCGAACTGGTTGCAGCACAATCGCGCACCTATTCAGTTCCACCGGAAGTCGCCATTGCTGCGTCAATCGCGGCTCTGCAGTCGCTTGCATACGTCGACATTACGGCGAGCAAGGATGCAGGGACAATCAGCGCCCACACTGAAGCGAAGGGCAAAATCATCTACAACATCCTGTGGGGCGTCGGGAAAAAGAAGCTAACCCAAAAGGCCTCCATCCTGGTCGAGGATGCGGGTGCAGCCCAGTCGCTGATCCGTCTCAATCTGCACGTCAGCGAGACAAAGCAGCGGGGCTTGTGGGCTGCCTCCTTCACCGATGGGAAGCTTGTGAAAGTCGCAGAGCCTTACGCTAGTTTCTTCGCAGCCTTGGATGCGGAGATCGCTCGGCGTGCCGCAGTGGCGGTGCCAACAGTATCGGCCGCTGGAGCTACCTCGACCGATGCAGCCGTCCCTGCATCATCCACTGACTGATCCTTCGGGGGGCGAGGTCAGATGCTGGCCTCGCCCTTCGCCCGAACCTGAAAGCTCTTGCGCAGCTTCTGCAGCTTGGGCGGGATGGTGGCGAGGCAATAGGGGTTTCGCTGCCCTTCCCCGCTCCAATAATCCTGGTGGTAATCCTCCGCCGGCCACCATTCCCCCATCGGCTCGATGGTGGTGACCACCCGCCCGCCATTCTCGGCGTTGGCGCGGTCGATCGCAGCCCGGGCCTTGTCATCCTGCTCCTGCGACTGCGGGAAGATTGCCGAACGATATTGGCTGCCGACATCATTTCCCTGGCGATTGAGCTGGGTCGGGTCGTGGGTTGCGAAGAAGATGTCGAGCAGTTCGTCATAGCTGATCGCTTCATCGTCGAAAGTGATCCGGACCGCCTCGGCATGGCCGGTGTTGCCGCCGCACACCTGCTTGTAGCTCGGCTCGGCGACATCGCCGCCGGTATAGCCGCTCTCGACCGAGCTGACTCCGATGACATCGGCAAACACCGCTTCGGTGCACCAGAAGCACCCGCCGGCGAAGATTGCGACCTGGTTGGCCATGGCTGACGTCCTTTGAGTTGACAGGACGCGAGATAGGAAGCCGCGGCGCCGGCCGCAAATGCAATTGCTATTGTTTCGGGTAGGACGCCTTGAGGCTGGCGAGCTCGAGCCGCTTGCCCATCCATTCGGCAAGTTCCTCGAACTCGATCGGCTTGTCGAAGACGATTCCGGCCCTGCGGTCGGCGAACCAGCGGACGTGGCCGCGGATCGGGCGAAGGCTCTCGACCACCACCACCACGGGCTTGCCGACGCAATATTCCTCGATCGGCTCGACCTTCATTCCGCCCAGCGAAATGTCGTGGACGTCGACGGTGTAATAAACCTTGCCGATCTTCAGACTGGCCTTGCAGGTCACTTCGAGCCGCGGCGGTCGCGGCCGGAAGCCATGGCGCGGCTTGCGCCCGGCGAGCAATTCGCCAAGGTCGACGGTCTGGTCGAATTTGAGACCGACCAGGCCTTCGCGAGTCCAGACGACGCTCGAGGGAATCTTCTGCGACGAAAACTCCACCTCGACGGTTTCGCCGACTTGCGGCGGCCGGCTGCATTCGGCCATCAGGCCGCCGGCCGACATGTTGCGGACACGAATCAATTGTTCTTCGGTTGCGCCGCGGAGCTTTGCCACCCGGAGCATCGGCGTCACCCGATCTTCCTCGCGTCGCTCGACCGGTCGAGGCACAGCCGTGCTCAGCGAAAATGTCGTCGACTCGAATGCACTTTCGTCCTCGCTCCACTGGCGAGGGGGTTTGCGCCTGATAAGCGAGCCGAACATGTCCCAAGCACCTCCGCATCACGGGGATTTTGCACCAATTCGGGAATGTATGGACTGCAGGGTTAAAAAGGCGTTTCTTTAGGGTGACGTTTGGCAATTGCTCGTCCTATGCCGGGGCCGATGGAGAATGAGCGAATGAAGCCGCCGCGGCTGCTGCTGATCGATGACGAGCCGGCGCTTGCGGATTTCCTCGCCAATGCGGCGCGGGAATGCGGCTACGAACCCACACTGACCTCGGACGACGAGACCTTTCGCGAGGAATTCCTGCGCGATCGGCCCGACGTGGTCGCCCTCGACCTCGGTATGCCTGGAATGGACGGTGTCGAACTGCTCCGATTTCTCGCACTGGAAAAGTTCACCGCCCCGGTGATGATCATCAGCGGCTTCGACCGGCGAGTGCTCGATTCGGCATTCCGTCTCGGCGAAGCGCTCGGGCTGACCATGGCCGGGCCCCTCGAAAAGCCGGTCCGGCTCGCCGATCTCGAGGAATTTCTCAACGGGCTGAGGCCTACCCTGCCCCGATGACCGAGCGCTCCGAGCTTCATTTGCTCGACCATTTCGAGCGCGCCCTGATCAACAACCGGCTTCACATGGCCTACCAGCCCAAGGTTCGCCTGCGGGACGGAGCCCTCACTCGAGTCGAGGCTCTGGTCCGCTGGGATGACCCGGCGCTCGGATCGGTCGAGCCGTCGCGCTTCGTTCCGCTGGCGGAGCGTCACGGCCTCATCGACCAGCTTACCCACTGGGGCCTCCGGACCGCGCTTCGCCACTGGTTGAAATGGCGGGACGAAGGCATCGAAACCTCGATCGCATTCAACATTTCGGCCTTGAGCCTGCACAATCTCGACTTTCCCGACCTTGTCGAGCGGATGTGCCGGGGACTTGGCGTCCCGACCGAAAGTCTGGTTCTCGAGCTCACCGAAGGGGCGACCCAGCCGCTGATCAAGCTGATGGACACGCTGACCCGCTGCCGGATCAAGGGCATCGGCCTGGCGATCGACGATTTCGGGACCGGCTATTCGACCCTCGCCCAGCTTCGTCAGCTGCCATTCACCGACGTCAAGATCGACCGTTCCTTTGTCGCCGACATCGTGACCCAGCGCGACTCGCGGACGATCGTCGCTGCGATCATCGACCTGACGCGCGGTCTCGGCATGGCCTCGACGGCCGAAGGGGTCGAGACCGTCGAGCAGCTGCGGCTGCTCCACGAGCTGGGTTGCGACGTCGCCCAGGGCTATCTGATCTCCCCGCCGATCGAGCCCGGAGCGCTCGCCGCCTGGCAATTGGAGTTGAAAGATCGCTGGCCAGAGATGATCGGCGGCGAAGGAGTTGCCGTGGAGAGCGGGGTTCGCGCCGGGGTCTAAACGAAGAGCGCCTTCGCTTTCGCCATCGCCGTGACTCCCTGGTCGATCGTCGAATCGCGCTTGGAAAAGCAGAGTCGAACCATGTGAGTGACCGGCCGCTCTTCGAAGAGCGGCGACAGCGGCACGACGGCCACGCCGGCTTCCTCGACCGCCCGCCTGGCGAATTGCTCGTCGTCTGCCTCAATCCCCGAAGCCGCGAGGTCGACGCACAGGAAATAGGTCGAGGCAGCTTCGAGCACTTCGAAACCCGCGTCGCGCAGCCCGGCCGTCATCCGGTCGCGGGCACGGGCGAAGCGGTCCCGCATCGGGTCGATCCACGAATCGCCTTCCGCCAGCCCGAAGGCGACTGCGCCTTGAAGGTTGGGCGCGGTCGAAAAGGTCAGGAACTGGTGCGCCTTGGCGGCTATCCCGGCCAATTCCTCCGAAGCGATCAGCCAGCCGACCTTCCAGCCGGTCAGCGAGAAGATTTTGCCGGCCGAGCCGATCTTGATCGTCCGGTCCGCCATTGCGGGCAGGGTGGCGAAGGGCGTGAAGCGCTGGCCATCGAGCAGGATATGCTCCCACACCTCATCGCTGATGACGATCAAATCGCGATCGCGGGCGATGGCGGCAACCGCTTCAAGCTCCTCGGCCCCGAACAGCCGCCCGGCCGGGTTGTGCGGATTGTTGAGCAGGACCGCGCGCGTGCGCGTCGTGACGGCCTGGCGGAGCGCCTCGCCGGTTATCCGCCAGTCGGGCGGCTGCAACGTCACCTCGCGCGGGATTGCGCCGGCGCGGCGGATCATCGGAGCATAGCTGTCGTAAGCCGGGGTGAAGACGATCATCTCATCGCCCGGGCTAAGCGTCGCCAAAATGGCGGCCCCGAGCGCCTCGGTCGCTCCGCTGGTCACGCAGACATGGTCGGCCTCGAGCTGCTGGCCGAAATGCCGGCGATAATGACCGGCGATCGCCTCGCGAAGCTCGGGCAGCCCGCGCGACGGCGGATATTGGTTAGAGCCGCCTTTCAAAGCGCGCGCGGCCCAGTCGAGGATTTCCTCGGGCCAGCCGAAATCGGGGAAGCCCTGGCCGAGATTAACAGCACCGTGCTTGGCGGCAGCGCGGCTCATCCGCTCGAACACGCTGGTGCCCATGGATTCATAGACCGGATTCAAAGCAACACCCCTTCGTCGCGAAGCTCGGCAATCTCTATTGGCGAATATCCCAGCTCGGCGAGAATGTCGGGGCCGTCCTCGCCCTCCCGGCGCTGCGGCCGCGGACCGTCGGTCGCCGTCGCCGAATAACGCGGCGCCGGTGCCGGCTGCACGATTCCGTCGAGGTCGACGAACGTCTCCCTCGCCTGGTTGTGCGGATGGCCGGGCGCTTCGCCGAGATCGAGCACCGGCGCAACGCAGGCGTCCATGCCCGCGAAATGCTCGGCCCATTCGTCGCGACCGCGAGTCGCGATCACCGCCTCGATCTCGCCGCGACTGGCATCGGCCGCAAGGCCGAGCCCGGTGAACAGGGACTCGCGGAACTGCGGCTCGATCGCCCCGAGGGCGAGGAACTTCCCGTCGGCGCAGCGATAGATGCCGTAAGCCGGATTGCCCCCGTCGAGCAGGTTCGATTCGCGCTCGTCCTGCCACAGCCCTGCTGCCCGCAATCCGTAGGTCAAAGCGCCGATCAGCGCCGCGCCATCGGTCATCGCCGAGTCGATCACCTGCCCTTCCCCGCCGCGCTTCACCGCAAGCAGGGCCGCGACCATTGCGAACGCCAGCATCATTCCGCCGCCGGCAAAATCGCCGAGATAATTGATCGCCGTGACCGGCCGCTCCTTCGGGCCGATTCCGTGCAGAAGCCCGGTCAATGCGACATAATTGATGTCGTGGCCGGCGGCCCCGCTGAGCGGCCCGCCCTGCCCCCAACCGGTGACCCGGCCATAGACGAGACCGGGGTTTCCGCCGAGCAAAATGTCGGGCCCAAGGCCAAGCCGCTCCATCACGCCGGGGCGATAGCCTTCGATCAGCCCGTCCACGTTCGCCGTCAGTCGGCGTACCACGTCCCGCGCCGCTTCGTGCCGAAGGTCGAGGGAAATGCTTCGCCGGGAGCGAAGCAGGGGATCGCCCGGAAATCCGATCATCCCCGCCCGCTCGACCCGGATCACTTCGGCGCCATGGTCGGCCAGCATCATCGCCGCGAACGGGCCTGGCCCAAGCCCCGCCATCTCGACGACCTTCAATCCCGCCAGCGGTCCGGCCAAGCCTCGCCCCCTTTCGCGGCCATGCTCTACCGGCTGGGCTTAACCTCGCAAGTGCGGAACCATGCCCGGGCGCTGGACGGCGCCCTGCAGCCTATGCGGATCGTTCGAGGCAGAACGGACAATTGGCGGCGAAATGACCGGGGTCGATCTCGACCAGCTCGGGCTCGACGGTCTTCATCCTTTCATCGTGGGGCACCGGGCTTCGCGGCCAGAAGCTGCAGCCGCTCGGCGGGTTTAGCGGCGATGGCGGGTCGCCTTGCAGGATGACCCGCTTGCGGCTGCGCTCGATCCTCGGGTCGGGCTGGGGGATCGCGCTCATCAGCGCCCTGGTGTAAATGTGCAGCGGATCGTCGACGACCCGTTCGGCATCGCCCAGCTCGACGATCCGGCCGAGGTACATCACCGCGATCCTGTCGGCGATGTAGCGCACAACCGACAGATCGTGGGAAATGAAGATCATCGTCAGTCCCATGTCGTCGCGCAGCTTCTTGAGCAGGTTGAGGATCTGCGACTGGATCGAAACGTCGAGCGCCGACACCGGCTCGTCGGCGATGATCAGCTTGGGCTCGGGTGCTAGCGCCCTTGCGATCGCCACCCTCTGCCGCTGGCCGCCCGAAAATTCGTGCGGATACTTCTTCATTTGCGCCGGGTTGAGCCCGACCAGGCGCAACAGCTCGATGACCCGCTGGCGAAGCGCCTTTCCGCGAGCGGTAGGATGGCGAGTCCGGATCGCCTCTGCCAGCGCGTCGAAAACCGTCATCCGCGGGTTGAGCGACGCATAGGGGTCCTGGAAGATCATCTGGAAATTGATCCGCTCGTGGCGGATTTCGCGGTCGGGAAGAGCGCTCAGCTCCTTGCCTTCGAGGCAGATGAGCCCCGAGGTCGGACGGATGAGCTGCATGATCGTCCGGCTAAGCGTCGTCTTGCCGCAACCGGACTCGCCGACCAGGCCGAGGATCTCGCCTTCACGGATGGTCAGCGAGACATTGTCTACCGCCTTTACGACGCCCTTGCTCTTGCGCGTGAAGAAGTCCTTGCCCCGGTCGAAATGCTGGCTGACCGAATGAAGCGACAGGAAATCCTCGCGCTTGTTTCCTCGGGCAGCCGATTTCGCGGCGCCATTTGCACTGAGCACGTTCATTCGACCGCCTCGGGCACGTCCTTGGACAGGACCTCCTCGATCGGCTTGCTGCGATCGCAATATTGGCAGTCCTGCACACAATGCCCGTCGCCAAGCTCGACCAGCTCGGGCGGCGGCCCATCCGGCTCGCCCAGCTTCGGATAGGGGCAGCGGGGATAAAAGGCGCAGCCCTGGATCGGCTTGGCCATGTCGGGCGGCATTCCCGGCACCGTGTAGAGCAGGTCGCCCTTGGTGTGCAGTGATGGAATCGCCTTCTGGAGCGCCTGGGTATAGGGGTGCTTCGCCTCGTAGAAAATCTGGTCGGTCGTGCCGCTTTCCACCACGCGTCCGGCGTACATGACGTTGACCCTGTCGCAGGTGCCGGCGACGACTCCCAGGTCGTGCGTGACCAGGATCACCGCCGTCCCCAGCTGCTCCTGCTGGCGCTTGATTAGGTCGAGGATCTGCGCCTGGATGGTGACGTCGAGCGCCGTGGTCGGCTCGTCGGCGATGAGCAGGTCGGGCTCCATGATCAGCGCCGTGGCGATCATCACCCGCTGGCGCATCCCGCCCGAAAATTCGTGCGGATAGCCGTGGATTCGCTTGGCCGCGTCGGCGATCCCAACCTCTTCGAGGCAGGCGATCGATTTATGGAGCGCCGCCTTGTGGTCGATGTCGGTGTGGAGCTTTAAGGCCTCGACCATCTGGGTCGACACCCGCAGGAAAGGATTGAGCGACGTCATCGGATCCTGGAAGATCATCGAGATCCGCTTCCCCCTTATGTCGCGGATCCGCGATCTGGATACCTTCAGCAGATCCTCGCCATCGAACATGACGCTGCCGCCGTCGATCCGCCCCGGCTCCTGGATGAGGCGCAGGATCGAATAGCAGGTGACCGACTTGCCGCTTCCGGATTCGCCGACGATTCCGAGCGTCTCGCCGCGATCGAGTTCGATGCTGACATTGTCGACCGCGCGGACGACGCCGCCGCGCATGTAAAAGGAAGTCGAAAGGTCGCGGACTTCGAGAAGGGCCATGGAGTCAGTCCCTCGCGCTCTTCGGGTCGAGCGCGTCGCGCAGCCCGTCGCCCAGGAAATTCAGCGAGAAGAGCGTCAATGCAAAGAAGAAGGCCGGGAAGATCAGCAGCCAGGGGAAGATTTCCATATTCTGCTGGCCTTCGTTGATCAGCACCCCCCACGACGCGTTGGGCGGCTGAACGCCCAGCCCGAGGAAGCTCAGGAAAGCCTCGAGCAGCATCACCGCCGGAACCGTCAGCGTGGCGATGACGATCACCGGGCCGATCACGTTGGGGATGAGGTGCCTGAAGATGATCCGCCGGTGGCTGTAGCCGAGCGACACCGCCGCCTCGATGAACTCCTGCCGGCGCAGCGCGATCACTCCGGAGCGGACGATACGCGCCATGCTCAGCCATTCGACGCAGCCGATGGCGACGAACATCAGCCACAGCGAGCGGCCGAAGGCGACCATCAGCAGAATGACGAAGATGGTGAAAGGAAGCGCGTAGAGAATGTCGACGAAGCGCATCATCGCCGCATCGACGCGGCCGCCGACATAGCCGGCGGTGGCGCCGTAGACGACTCCGATCAGCAGCGCGACGATGGTCGCGACCAGGCCGACCAGGAGCGAAATCCTGCCCCCTTCCATGGTCCGCACCATCAGGTCGCGGCCGAGCGTGTCGGTGCCGAACCAATGGTCGGCCGACGGCGCCGATGCGCCGCGGATCAGGTCCTGCTGCTCGCCGTCCCAGGACGAGAAATAGGGCCCGACGACGCAGAACAGGACGATTGCGATGAAGGTGAACAGGCTGAACAGCGCCAGCCGGTTGCGCTTCAGCCGGTGCCAGGCGTCGCCCCACAGCGACGCCCCCTCCTCGACCTCGATCGGCTCGAGCGGGCGGCGGACATCCTCTTCCGCGCCAAGGACGGCTTCGGCGCTGCGGGTCATTGCGCCCGTCCGGTCATGGCCGCCGGCTCACTCATATTTCAGCCTCGGGTTGAGAAGGACATGGGCGATGTCGGCGAGAAGGTTCATCACCACGATCAGCGCCGCGAACAAAACGGTCAGACCAAGGATGAGGAAATCGTCGCGGTTGAGCGCTCCGCGAACGAACCATTGGCCAAGGCCGGGGATCTGGAAGATCGTCTCGACGACGAACGACCCGGAGATGATCCCGGCCAGCGCCGGCCCAAGGAAGGTGATGGCCGGGATCAGCCCGCCCTTGAGGCAATGCTTCCAGACGATGGTCGATTCCGGAACGCCCTTGGCGCGCGCCGTTCGGACGAAATCCTGGTTGAGCATTTCGAGCATCCCGCCGCGTGTCAGCCGGGCGAAATAGGCCGCATAATATAGCCCCAGGGTCGCCGCCGGCAGGACCATGTAGCGCGGCCCGTACCAGCCGGAGACTGGAAGCAGGTTGAGCATCAGCCCGAAGACCAGCGCGAGAAGCGGGCCCATGACGAAGGTCGGAAGGCAGATGCCGACCATCGCCGTCGACATTGGCACATAATCGAGCAGGGTGTTGCGCTTGACCGCGGCGATGACCCCGGTCGGGATGCCGATGAGCAAAGCGAGCAGCAGCGACAGCGATCCGAGCTTTAGGGAAACCGGGAAGGATTCGGAGATGATCTCGGTCACCGACCGGTTGGCATAGACGGCCGACGGCCCGAATTCGCCGCGTACCGCATTGCTGAGCGACGTCCAGAATCGCTCGAAGAACGGCCGGTCGTATCCGTAATGCGCCTCGATCTGGGCGAGGATCTCCGGCCGGATCGCCCGCTCGCCGCTGAACGGGCTGCCGGGAGTCATCGCCACCAGGAAGAAGGTCAGCGCATAGATTGCCAGCAGCACCAGCACGCCTTGCGCGAACCGCTTGGCGATGAACTTCAGCATGATTCGCCGGCCACGTTCACGCGCTTGGCCTGCTTCGCCCGGCCGGCCGGAAGCTGATCATTGCCCACGTCCGCGCTAGGCTTCCAGCCAGACATATTTGTACGGGCGATTGTCGAGCAGAGTCGGATTCCAGCCCTGCACCCGCGGGTCCTTGAGATAGGTCCGTGTGTACCAGTAGATGGGGACGATCGGCAGTTCGCTGAGCAGGATGCCTTCCGCCTCGCGCATCAGCCGCAGCCGGTCGGGCTCATTGCCCGACGACTGCGCCTGGCGAATGAGCGCATCGTAGCGGGCGTTGCTCCAGCCGGTGTCGTTATTGCCGTTGCCGGTGGTGAAGATTTCGAGGAACGTCATCGGATAGGGATAGTCCCCGATCCAGCCGGCTCGGGAAATGTCGTAATCCAGGTTCGACTGGCTATCGAGATAGACCTTCCATTCCTGGTTGTAGATGCCGACGTTGATCCCGAGATGCTGCCGCCACATCGCCTGGATCGCCTCGGCGATCTTGCGGTGCGCTTCCGACGTGTTGATCAGGATTTCCTTCCGCGGGAAGCCGCGGCCCCCCGGGAATCCCGCTTCGGCCAGCAGCTGGCGCGCGCGATCCGGGTTGAACTGGACCCGGTCCGCCGCCGGATAATCGTCGAGCCCCGGCGGGACGAAGCCGGCCGCCGGGGCCTGGCCGCCCTGCGCCACCCGGTCGACGAGAGTCTGGCGATCGACCGCGAGGTTCAGCGCCTCGCGAACCCGCGGGTCGTTGAACGGGGGACGAGTGACGTTGAGCCGGAAGAAATAGGTGCCGAGATAGGGGTCGATTCGAAGCGCCTCGGCATTCTCGCGGCGGAAGGTCGGGATTCGGTCGGGCGAGACCGTGCTGGTGATGTGCAGCCGCCCGGCGAGGAAGGCGGTTTCTTCCGATCGGACATTCTCGATCGGGAAGAAGTGGATCTCGTTCAGCCGCACTCGCCCGGCGTCCCAATAATCGGGATTCTTCTCGACCTTGATGATCTGGTTGGTGGTCCATTGGGTCAGTCGGAACGGGCCGTTGCCGACGTAATTCTCGACCGTCGACCAATTGTTCTGGCGAGCGGTCATTCCGCCGAACTGCTCGACCGCGCGCGGATTGACCGGGTAGAAGCTGTAATGCTTCAGCATCGACAGGAAGTAAGGCGTCGATCCCTTGAGCGCGACTTCGAGCGTCCGCTCGTCTAGCGCCCGCACGCCGACCTGGTTGAAGTCGCGGATCTGCCCCTGGTGGAACGCCTCGGCGTTGCGGATGACGTAGAGCATTTCGGCATATTGCGAGCCGAGCTCGGGGCTCAGCATTCGCCGCCAGCTGTAGACGAAATCATTGGCGGTGACCGGATCGCCGTTGGTCCAGCGGGCATTCTCGCGGAGCCGGAAGCGCCACAGGCTGTGATCCGCGTTATGCTCCCAGCTTTCGGCGACGCCCGGCTCGGGCTCGTCGTCGTCGGTCGGGTGGTAGGCGATCAGCCCCTCGATCAGCGAAGCGATGATCCGGTTTTCGGGAACTCCGGTGACGAGGTGCGGGTCGAGCGCCATCGGCTCCGAACCGTTGCCGATCAGCAGGATTCCATCGCGGGCCGCGGCATCGGCCACCCGGTCGCGCCCGGCGCCGCCGCAGGCGAACAGAGTCATGCACATGATCGCGACGCCAACTGCGCGCAGCGGCGCCTTCAACAGTGAACGGCTCATTGCCCAAATCCCTTGAAATTGTTTGCCAAGCGCTCTCTCCGCATGGGTCTCTCTCCTCGGCGCACCCTGCGACGCTGCCACTGAACTGCAGATTAAATCGTTTCTGGGGCGGCCTGTTCCGAGCCACTTTGCCAGATTCGTAATCTGTTGCCGGCTGCCCATGCATGCCACGGCGCGTCGGACGCAACCCAAATCCGCGCCGAGCGCTAAGCCACCCGTGCGCACTGCTGTTGACAAGGAACGCTGGTGGACCGTCCAGCATGGTCCTGGACCGGTCGTGGCGACCGCCATTCACGACGGGCACGATGTGCGCGCCGAAGTGGCCGCGCGAATGGCGCTGGGCGACGCCGACCGGCTGCGCGAGGAGGATCCGTTCACTGGCGAGGCGGTGCGCGACGTTCCGACCCACGTCATCGTCCACCGCTCGCGGTTCGAATTCGACCTCAACCGCGGCAGCGAAGGCGCGGTCTACCGCACCCCGGAGCAATGCTGGGGGCTGCAGCTGTGGAAGGCCGGCGGCCTCGATGACGCTCTCGCCGAACAATCGCTCGCTCTCCATTCGGAATATTACCGAATGCTCGGGCAATTGCTCGACGACGTCGCCAGGCGTCACGACCGCTTCGTCGTGATCGACGCCCACAGCTACAATCACCGCCGTGGCGGCCCCGACCGGCCGCCGACCCCCCAGGAACAGGCGCCGGACATCAACATCGGCACCTTCTCGATGCCGCGCGACCAATGGGCCTTCCTTCTCGACCCGCTGATCGAGGCGATGCGCTCGTTCGACTTCAACGGCCGCCGCCTCGACGTGCGCGAGAACGTCGCCTTCCAGGGCAAGGGCGAGCAGACCCGCTTCATCCACGAGCGCTATCCCGGCCGCGGCTGCGCCATCGCGCTCGAGTTCAAGAAATTCTTCATGGACGAATGGACCGGCGAGCCGGACTCTGCCGAACTCGCGGCGATGCGCGCCTTCGTCGCCCACATTGCCGCAACAGCCGAGGAATTGCTCGGACGATGAGCGCCCGGCCGCACCTAGCCGCCGAAGGCTTCGCGCCCGAATTCGGACAGCGCGGCGAGCTTCGCCAGCCGGTCGGAGAAACCGGCCGGATCCATCTCGACCGTTGGCTCCCGTTCCTCATCCTCAACCGGTCGTCCGAGCCGGCCAACAGCATCGCCCGCCGGGTGGCGGTCAACAGCCCCGCCTATCTGATCTGGTCGCCGCAAGACGACGATTCCGCCGAGCGCGCTTTCGCCGCCGTCGCGGCCGCGATGAAGGAGCATTTCGGCTCGGTCCTGGTGATCACCGTAACCGACGCCGGCTGGGATCCTCCGGTCGAGGGATCGCAGCAATTGCCCGCGTTCGACGTCAAGCTCGGCGCATCGGCGGGAGAAGGCGCTCGCAGCGCGCTCGACTGCCTCGCCGAAGCGGTGGGCAAGATTACGGTCGACCTTCGCCAGCCGAACGTGGAGATTGTCGAGCCCCGGCTACCGCCGATTGATTTTGAACCGCCCAGCCTCCGAATCGAGCATCTTTCGATCGCCGTTCCGCAAATCCACCGAGCCGGGGAATCGACCTTCTATCCGCAGCTGACCCACGATCTGTCGGTGGCGATCGGCGATGCCTTGCTTCAGGCGGCATGCGCGTTCGTCACCGACAGCGGAATCGCATCCCCGTCCCACCATCGCTCGCTCGGCCGGAGCGCCTTCCTCGCCGCCGCGCTCGACGCCGACAAGAAGCTCGACCGTGTCGCTCGAAGCTTCGACTTCCTGCTCTCGGTTTCGCCGATCAACGGCCGCGAGGCGATGGAACGGTTCTTCGCGAGCGGCGCCGACGAGGAACCTGAATTCCGCTACCGGCCGCTGACCGTCGATCCGGACGTTGCGAAGCGCGACCTTTACGCCGTCGACCTGTCGATCCTCGAGGATCCTCTATTGCAGCGGCTGCTGTCGGAAAAACGCCGGGAACTCGATCACCAGCTGACGATGCTGGCGACCCGCAACACGCCGGCATTCAAGGCCGCCTCGCTGCTGCATTACGGGACGGCCGGTTCGCGGCTGCTCGAAGATGCGCGGGCGATCCTCGCCCGGCCGGCACCGGCACGCTCGCCGGGCGGGACGATCGGGGCGCCGGAGGTCGCCAGCGCCGCCCGTGCGCTGGTCGACAAATACAGGGCGCTCGATTCGCGTTTCGACCCGGTGATCGAAATCCGCGACGACGTCGGCAGCCTCCTGGTCTCCGGCGGCAAGCTGATGATCCCGAGCGGCACCTCGATGCTCCGCTCGCGGCTCGATGCCCTGCTGTCGCACGAGATCAGCGTCCACCTGCTGACTTATTACAATGGCGCGTCGCAGGGTCTGACCGTGTTTCGCACCGGCCTCGCCAATTACGAAGGCCTGCAGGAGGGCCTGGGAGTCTTCGCCGAATGGGCGGTGGGCGGCCTTTCCCCCGCCCGGATGCGGCTGCTCGCCGGCCGGGTGATCGCGGTCGACGCGATGCTCGACGGCGCCGGCTTCGTTGATGTTTACCGGCTTCTGGCCGATGAGCACGGCCTGGCGAAGCGCTCCGCTTTCGACGTTGCGACGCGGGTCTTCCGTTCGGGCGGCCTGGCCAAGGACATGATCTACCTCAAGGGCTTCCAGGACGTGATCGGCTTTGTCGCCTCGGGTGCTTCCCTCGACCCGTTCTGGATCGGCAAGATCGCGCCCGATCATGTCGGCGCGATCGAGGAGCTCCTGTTGCGCCAGCTGGTGCGGCCGCCGCTCTTCACTCCTTTATTCCTCGAGCGCGACGACGTCCGGCCCCGGGTCGAGCGGCTTCGCGGCCAGTCGTTCGCCAAGATTTTCGACTCGGAGTGAGCGCCAATGATCATCGGTTTTTTCGTCAACGACATCGAACGCGAATATGCGAACTACACGACGACGGTGCTCGCCTTCCAGGCGGCCAGCCGGGGCCACCGGGTCTGCTACATCACGCCTTCCGACTTCGTCCTCGATACCGATGACAGCCTTTTCGTCCACGGCCGCTTTCTGCCCAAGCGCAAATACAAGGACCGCCAGGAGCTGTTCAAGGCGCTGAAGGACGACAAGGCGGTCAAGATCGAGCGTATCGACGTCACGCAAATCGATGTCCTGATGCTTCGCAACGACCCGTCGATCGACACCCAGACGCCATGGGCGATGGAAGCCGGCATCCTATTCGGCCGCGAAGCCGTCCAGCGCGGAGTCATCGTGCTCAATGACCCCGACAGCCTCGGGCGGGCGATCAACAAGCTCTATTTCCAGGGCTTCCCGCCCGAAGTCCGGGCCGAGACCCTGATCACCAAACATGCATCGGACATCAAGGCCTTCGCCAAGGCGCATTCGGGCAACATCATCTTGAAGCCTCTGCAGGGCTCGGGCGGCGCCGGCGTGTTCAAGCTCGACCCGGAAAACAGCTCCAACCTCAACCAGATGATCGAGGCGATCGGCCGCGACGGCTACATCATCGCCCAGGCCTATGTCCCGGCCGCCAGGAAGGGCGATATCCGACTGTTCATGATGAACGGCCGTCCGCTCGAGATCGGCGGCAAATATGCCGCCCTTCGCCGAGTTGCGGCGAAGGACGATATCCGCTCCAACATCCATGCCGGGGCCAAGGCCGAAGCGGTCGACATCGGCAAGGTCGAGCTCGAGGTGGCGGAGATCATCCGGCCCAAGCTGCTGACCGACGGAATGTTCCTCGTCGGAATCGACATCGTCGGCGACAAGGTCCTTGAGGTGAACGTATTCTCGCCGGGCAACCTCGAAAGCTGCTCGGCCCTCGCCGGCACCGATTTTTCCGTGCCGATATTCGAAGCGATCGAACGCAAGGTCGCGATCAAGTCGCAATATGCGAACGCCTTCGACAACCGCCATCTGGCGATCCTCTAGGTACCAGATGCTGGCTGGGGCGGCAGGATTCGAACCTGCGAATGCCGGTACCAAAATTCTGCAGCCGCTTTTCCGGCCAACCGAAATCCGCAGGAATCTGCGGACCTTAGAGGCGATAATCGACGCCTCTAACCAGGTCAAGGTTCAATCGGGACACAAATCGGGACACAAAATGACGGATTCGTCGAACCAGGACATAAGACGATTCCAACCGATCTGGTTTGCAAAGATTCGCCGAGATCCATTCCGACGTGGGCCCGGGCTTAGCAGCCCTTGCCCGGCAGGAGGGCTACTCCTCTAGAAATCGCCGGCGGTAAATTATCTCGACTCGCCCGGCCTCGTCGTCGCCAAGCTGCGCAAACTCACGCTCTCGAGCGCGCTGGGACAGTCGGCCTTCATTCTGGTGAAGGAATCGGAATAGCAGATCGATGGTGCGATCGGGCATGTCGAAGAGAGCCTCGACGTCCTGCCGGAACGCATCATAACGACGCAGGAACCCCGCTTCGGCCGGCAGATCCGTCTCGATCGTCCGCTGTACGCATTCGAAGAGAAACTCGGTGTGCGGCGTAGCATCGAAGTAGCGATAGAAATCGCCGGTGTCGTTAAGGACACGCACGTTGAACCGTTCGGTCGGCTCCCACTGAATCAACGGCAACAGCCGCGCGGAATAGCTTTCGAGCACGGCCCGATAATCGTCGATCCGATCAAGGATCGCCGCGGACACCGGGAACACCACGCCGGACGGGTTGAAGCCACGCTCCGCCAGAACATGGTGAATCAGGTAGCGGTGGATACGGCCGTTCCCGTCGTCGAAGGGGTGGATGTACACGAACCCGAACGCGAGCACGGCCGACGCGATCACCGGATCCAGCCTCAAGGCCGGGCCGCGATCGAACTCGATCATTCCGTCGACCAGCGACTGGAGATCCTCGGGCCGTGCGCTGACATGATCCGGCAGCGGCATGCGGGTCTCGCGATCATGCTCGCCAACAAAACCGCCTTCGTCCCTGAACCCGAGGCGGACAAAGCGTGCGTCACCGATCACGATCCGCTGCAGCCGGAGCAGCTCATCGCGGTCAAGCGGTTGCTGTCCGGCTTCTGCGATCGCCCTTCCCCAGCGCTGTCAAAACTTCTTTAGCCACGGCGTAGCCGATGCCGGTGGCTTGTCCGGTCGACGAAAAGTAGCCTCCAAAAAGCGATGCGATCATCCGAGCATCC
>DATLGC010000063.1:0-12099 GCA_035540655.1 Sphingomicrobium sp.
GCTCAGACCGCGCTTGCCGCGCTCGGTGCACTGCTCGGCGGCGATCGCTCCGCTTTTGCTCTTTGCCGGCCGCCCGGCCACCACGCCGGCGCCGATTATTGCGGCGGCTATTCCTATCTCAACCATGCGGCGATCTGCGCCGAGGCCGCGCTCGCCGCCGGCATCGGCCGCGTCGCGATCCTGGATGTCGACTATCACCACGGCAACGGCACGCAGGACATATTCTGGAGCCGCGGCGATGTCGCCTTCGCCTCGATCCATGCCGATCCTTCGACCGATTATCCCTTCTACTGGGGTCATGCCGACGAGTGCGGCGAAGGCGAGGGCGAAGGCGCGACGCTCAACCTTCCGCTGCCGCGCGGAACCGGCTGGGCCGACTATGAGCCGGCGCTGGAGCGGACGCTCGACTGGCTGGCTGAGTTCGAGCCGGAGCTGCTGATCGTCTCGTTCGGCGCCGACACCTATGCCGGCGACCCGATCAGCCACTTCCGGCTGCAGACCGGCGATTACGCCCGAATGAGCCGCCGGATCGCCGCAGTGGGTCTGCCGACTTTGGTCGTCATGGAAGGCGGCTATGCAGTCGATACGCTCGGCGACAACGTCGCCGAATTCCTCGGCGGTTTCTAGAGCTTCCCGGTCAGCTCCGGCACGATCTTGAACAGGTCGCCGACCAGGCCGACGTCGGCGACCTGGAAGATCGGCGCTTCCTCGTCCTTGTTGATGGCGACGATCACCTTGGAATCCTTCATTCCCGCCAGGTGCTGGATGGCGCCCGATATGCCGATGGCGATATAGACTTCGGGAGCGACGATCTTGCCGGTCTGGCCGACCTGGTAGTCGTTGGGCGCATAGCCGGCGTCGACCGCGGCTCGGCTGGCTCCGACCCCGGCGCCGAGCTTGTCGGCGAGCGGGTCGAGAAGCGCATGGAACTGCTCGCTGCTGCCGAAGGCGCGGCCGCCAGAGACGATGATCTTGGCCGAAGTCAGCTCGGGCCGCTCGCTTTCCGACGCGTCCATCGACACGAACTTGCTGCCCGAGGAATCGCCGCCGGCATCGACCGGCTCGATCGCCGCGCCGCCGCCCTCGCGCGCCGCCTTGTCGAAGGCGGTGCCGCGCACGGTGATGACCTTCTTGGCATCCCTGGAGCGCACCGTGGCGATGGCGTTTCCGGCGTAGATCGGCCGGGTGAACGTGTCCTCGCTCTCGACAGAGATGATGTCGGAAATTTGCATCACGTCGAGCAAGGCGGCGACCCGCGGGGCGATATTGCGGCCGAAGGTGGTCGACGGCACGACCAGGGCGTCGTGGCTTTCCATCAGCCTCGCCGCGACCGGAGCGACAGCTTCGGCGAGGCCGTGCTCGAGCTGGGCCGAATCGGCGACATGCACCTTGCCGATGCCGGCGATTTTCGCCGCGGCTTCGGCGACAGGGCCGACATTGTGGCCAGCGACGAGCGCGTGGACCTCGCCGAGCTTGCCGGCGGCGGTGACCGCGGCGAGCGTCGCGTCGCGGACCTGCCCGCCGTCATGCTCGACCAGTACCAGAACCTTCATTGCACGACCCCCAGGACCTTCAATTTGCCGACCAGCTCGTCGACCGAGCCGACCTTTTCGCCCGCCTGCCGCCTGGGCGGCTCGGCGACGCTCAGCGTTTCGAGGCGGCGCGAAATGTCGACCCCGAGCTCGTCCGGAGTCTTCGTCGCCAGCGGCTTCGACTTGGCCTTCATGATGTTGGGCAAGCTCGCGTAGCGCGGCTCGTTGAGGCGAAGGTCGGTGGTGACCACCGCCGGGAGCTTCAGCTCGACCGTCTCGAGGCCGCCGTCGACCTCACGCGTGACGGTTGTTTTAGCCTCGCCGATCTCGACCTTGGAGGCGAAGGTGCCCTGCGGCCAGCCGAGCAAGGCGGCGAGCATCTGGCCCGTCGCATTATTGTCGTCGTCGATCGCCTGCTTGCCTAGGATGACGAGGCCGGGCTGCTCCTCCTCGGCAATTTTGGCGAGGATTTTGGCGACGGCGAGCGGCTCGACCTCCTCGTCACTCTGGACGAGGATCGCCCGGTCGGCGCCCATCGCCAGCGCCGTGCGCAAAGTCTCCTGCGCCTTTTGCGGGCCGATCGACACGGCGACGATCTCGCTCACCGCGCCTTTTTCCTTGAGCCGGATCGCCTCCTCGACGGCGATCTCGTCGAACGGATTCATGCTCATCTTGACGTTGGCGAGGTCGACCCCCGAGCCGTCCATCTTGACCCGCGGCTTGACGTTGAAGTCGATCACCCTTTTGACCGCGACCAGGACTTTCATCTTATGCTCCCTTGTGTCCCGGCGCAGGCCGGGACCAGACTGGACCCCGGCCTTCGCCGGGGAACATTTCAGGCAAACTGCTTCACTTCAGCGACGATCTTCTGCGCCGCGTCGCCAAGGTCGTCTGCGGCGACGATCGGCAGGCCGCTCATCGCCAATATGTCCTTGCCCTGGGCGACGTTGGTGCCCTCCAGCCGGACGACCAGCGGGACGCCAAGCTCGACCTCGCGCGCCGCCTCGACGATGCCCTCGGCGATGATGTCGCAGCGCATGATCCCGCCGAAAATGTTGACCAGGATGCCCTCGACCGACGGGTCGGACAGGATGATCTTGAATGCTGCCGTGACCTTTTCCTTGCTGGCGCCGCCGCCGACGTCGAGGAAATTGGCCGGCTCGGCGCCATTGAGCTTGATGATGTCCATCGTCGCCATGGCGAGGCCGGCGCCGTTGACCATGCAGCCGATATTACCGTCCAATTTGATGTAGGCGAGGTCATGCTTCGACGCCTCGATCTCCATCGGCTCCTCTTCGCTAAGGTCGCGAAGCTCGGCCAGCTCCGGATGGCGGAACATGGCGTTGGAATCGAAGCCCACCTTGGCGTCGAGCACCAGCAGCTGGCCGTCGTCGGTGACGGCGAGCGGGTTGATCTCGATCTGCGACGCGTCGGTGCCGAGGAAGGCGTCGTACAGTTTCGCCAGCACCTTTTGCGCCTGCTTGGCGAGGTTGCCCGAGAGGCCGAGCGCGGCGGCGACCGAGCGGCCGTGATGCGGCATCAGCCCGGTGGCCGGGTCGACGGTGATGGTGTGGATCTTCTCCGGCGTGTCGTGGGCGACGGACTCGATGTCCATGCCGCCTTCGGTCGAAGCGACGATCGCGACCCGGCCGGTGCCGCGGTCGACCAGCAGGGCGAGGTAATATTCCCGGGCGATGTCGACTCCGTCGGTGATATAGAGCCGCTGGACCTGCTTGCCGGCGGGGCCGGTCTGGATGGTGACGAGTGTATTACCGAGCATCTCCTCGGCGTTGGCGCGAACCTCGTCGATCGATCGGGCGAGGCGGACTCCGCCCTTGGCCTGTTCGCCGAGCTCCTTGAACCGGCCCTTGCCCCGGCCGCCGGCATGGATCTGCGCCTTGACCACCCACAAGGGGCCGGGAAGCTTTTCCGCGGCGGCGACCGCTTCCTCGACGCTCATCGCCGCATGGCCGGCCGGCACCGGCGCGCCATATTTCGCCAGAAGCTCCTTGGCCTGATATTCGTGGATGTTCATGGACGCGGCCCTTAATCAGAACCTCGTTGCGATGCAAAGCGACCCTCGCCCGACCCGCAAGATCATCCATGTCGACATGGACGCCTTTTACGCGGCGGTGGAGCAGCGCGACGACCCCGCATTGAGGGGCCAACCGGTCGCGGTCGGCGGCGGCCATCGCGGAGTCGTCGCCGCGGCGTCCTACGAAGCGCGACGGTTCGGAATCCGGTCGGCGATGCCGTCGGTCACCGCCAGGCGGCGCTGCCCCGAGCTGATCTTCGTCAAGCCGCGATTCGACGTCTACCGGTCCGTATCGCACCAGATCAGGGCGATCTTCGCCGATTATACCGATCTCATCGAGCCGCTGAGCCTCGACGAAGCCTATCTCGACGTGACCGAGGACCGGCTCCGCCTGGGCAGCGCGCGGGCGATCGCCGAGGACATTCGCCGGCGAATTCGCGAGGAAACCGGTCTGACCGCTTCGGCCGGAGTTTCCTATTGCAAGTTCATCGCCAAACTGGCGTCCGACCAGAACAAGCCCGACGGCCTGTGCGTGATACCGCCGAGCCAGGGGGCGGCCTTCGTCGCCACCCTGCCGGTCGCGCGCTTTCACAGCGTCGGACCGGTGACGGCGCGCAAGATGGAGCGGCTCGGGATTTTCACCGGCGCCGATCTCAGGCAATGGACGCTGGCGCAGCTCGAGGGGCAGTTCGGCAGCTCCGGCCGTTGGTATTGGCAGATCGCCCAGGGAATCGACGAGCGCGAGATCCGTCCCGACCGGCCCTACAAGTCGGTCAGCGCCGAGCGGACGTTCGACCGGGACCTCGCCGATCCCGAGGCCCTTGCCGGAGAGCTCCGGCGGATCGCTGGCTATGCCTGGGACCGCGTCGAGCGGGCGCAGGTCAGCGGACGGACGGTGACCTTGAAGGTCAAGTTCGCCGATTTCACACTGATCACCCGATCGCGCAGCTTCGCCGAGCCGGTGCGGGGTCTCGAGGCCTTTGAGCGGGCGGGGCTAGGTCTTCTGGCGGCGCTTCACCCGGTGCCCAAGGGCGTTCGACTGCTCGGCCTCGGCCTTCACAATCTCGCGGAATCGGACGTCGAGAAACCGGTTCAGCTCGGACTCGCAATTTGAGGCCGGTTGTGATATAAAATCGACCCACGGGCCGCAGCGATTCCGCAGCGGCCTCTAATTTAGCAGGACCGTAGAAAAGGCAGGGAGCCACGACCGCTGGTCGTTTTGGGGGGCGATGCGGAATGTATCGGCTCTTTCTGCCATAAATGGAAAGGCATGCAATGGCTGCGAAGGCGCTGAGCTTCGACGTTGGTGATTATGTTGTCTACCCCAAGCATGGCGTTGGCCGCGTCGTAGAGCTGCAAAGCACCGAAATCGCCGGCACCCGTCTCGATCTGTACGTGCTGCGCTTCGAAAAGGAGCGAATGACGCTTCGAGTGCCCGTCAACAAGGCCGACAGCGTCGGCATGCGCAAGCTTTCGTCGGACAAGACGATGAAGGACGCGCTCGAGACGCTGAAGGGCAAGCCGAAGGTCAAGCGTACGATGTGGTCGCGCAGGGCCCAGGAATATGAAGCGAAGATCAATTCGGGCGATCTGACCTCGATCGCCGAAGTGACCCGCGACCTGTTCCGCCCGGACGACGCTCCGGAGCAGAGCTATTCGGAGCGGCAGATTTTCGAGGCCGCTTCCTCCCGCCTGGCGCGCGAGCTTGGCGCAATGGAAGGCACCGACGAGAAAGCGGCGCTGGCCAAGATCCTCGACATTCTCAACAAGGCCGCTCTCATCCATCACAAGAAGGAACTGGCCGCCTGAATCCCGGCCAGGGTTGAGTTCAAGAAAGGGCGCGTCCTTGCCGGGCGCTCCCTTTTTTTGTGCTTGGCATTTGCCGAACCTTGCTGTATTGCAAAGGTAATACAGCTTGGGAGGTGACGGTGAACAAGGCGATTTCGATCGGGCTGATGGCCGCAGCGGCGACGCTGGCGTCGTGCAGCCAGGCGCGAGGCGACGCCGGCCCCTCGGTCAGCCGGGCCTATACGGTCGGAAGCTTCGATCGGATCGAGGTCGCCGGCCCCTATGAGGTCGAGGTGCGCACCGGCGCCGACCCGAGCGTCCGGGCCGAGGGGCCGGAACAGCGGATCGAGCGGATGATCGTCGAGGTTCGCGGCGATGAGCTGAGGATCCGCAGCGAGCGGCAAAAGGGACTCGATTTCAGCTGGGGCAGCGGGGACAAGGTTCGAGTCCTGGTGACCGTGCCCGCGCTTCGCGAAGCCGCGATCGCGGGGTCGGGCGGCATTCGGATCGATTCGGTGCGTGGCGACCGGTTCAACGGGCGAATCGCCGGATCGGGCGATCTCAGGGTCGATTCTGTCGATGTCGCCGATCTTTCGATCGGGGTTGCCGGGTCGGGTGAAGCAGCAGTGCGTCAAGGGCGGGCGCGAAGCGTGAAATATGCGATTTCCGGATCCGGCGACATCGACAGTCGCGGGGTTCAGGCCGAGACCGCCCAAATATCGATCGCCGGATCGGGCAATGTCGCCGGCCACGCCAGCGCCACCGCAAACGTGAAGATTGCCGGATCGGGCGATGTCGAGATCACCGGCGGAGCGCGTTGCTCGGTTTCCAAGCAGGGATCCGGAAACGTCCGCTGCTCCTAAAGGCGATATTAACCCTCTGAGGCGAAGCATGCGCGGATGACGGCGCCACTTCGACTGATCCTCGCCTGCTGCGCGCTGAGCGCCGTCCCGGCCGCAGCGGCCGAGCGCAATTTCGGCGTTTCCGGGTTCGACCGGGTGCGGGTCGAGGGACCCTATAGCGTCAGGCTGACGGTCGGTGTCGCTCCTTTCGCACGTGCGAGCGGATCGCCCCGGGCGCTTGAGGGCGTCGCCCTCGACGTCCAGGGCCGGACCCTGGTGGTCAGGCCGAGCCGCTCGTCCTGGGGCGGCTATCCCGGCGAGCAGGCCGGGCCGGTCGAGATCGCCATCGGCACCCACGAGCTTTCGGCGGCATGGGTCAACGGATCCGGCAGCCTGGCCATCGACAAGGTGCGCAGCCTGGCGTTCGAATTATCCGTCCAGGGGGCGGGCTCGGCCAGCATCGCCAGCCTCGAGGTCGACCAGTTGAAGCTATCCGTTGCTGGCTCCGGCACAGCCCAATTGTCGGGCCGATCGGCGCGAGTGTCGGCAATGGTCCGGGGAAGCTCGCTGCTCGAGGCAGGGTCTCTGGCGGTCAAGGACGCGGTCCTCGGCGCCGAAGGGCCATCGACCATTCGGGCCAGGATCAGCGGAACGGCCAAAGTCGACGCGATCGGAGCCGCTCAGGTCAAAATCACGGGCCGGCCGGCCTGCATCGTCCGAACGGCGGGATCGGCCACCGTCCTCGGCTGCAGCAGCTGATCTGCGTTAATCTGCTGCAACTTGGCGGGGATTCAGCCGTTCCCATCCACCACGCTGGAAGGAACGACAAATGAACACGCGCACTTTCGCACTCGTTTGGGGAATCGTCTTTCTCGGCCTCACCGCTACCGGGTTAATCCCAGGCCTGCTTCACCCGCCGGCCGCCGACGCCCCTGACCTGGCCGTCGACACGATGCACGGCCGTGGATTGGGAATCTGGCCGTTCAACATCCTGCACACGCTCGTCCACCTCGCATTCGGCATCTGGGGCCTGGTCGCATCGCGCAGCTGGGACGCCGCGCGCACCTTCGCCAAGGCAGTCGCGATCGTCTACGGCATGTTCGTGGTGATGGGGCTCATCCCAGGCCTGAACACGACCTTCGGCCTGGTTCCGCTGTACGGCAACGATGTCTGGCTGCACGTGCTGCTGGCGGCACCCGCGGCCTATTTCGGTTTCTTCCATCGCGACCGCGACGCCGGCGCCCGGTCCTGAGCGAGCGAAAGAACCCGGAACCGCAACGAACAAGCGTTCGTTTCCAGATCCGACAAAGGAAGGAAAGGAATCCCTCATGTATATCGGTATCGGCGGCCTCATCCTGCTCATCATCCTGCTGATCATCCTGTTCTGATATTCGGCGCCGCGAACGCGGCGGACGATCAGACGAGAGCCAGGGCGGCAAGACGCCCGAAAAGATGCGGCGGCAGCTGGGCGACGCCCGAACCTGCGTCGGCGGCTGCCGCTGCGGCTCCTTCATAATAGCGCCACCCCTGATGGGCTCGCCGGGGGACCGGGACGATCGGCTCGAGCTCGAAAGAGCAGACGATGTCGATGCGGCCGTCGTCGCGATCCTCGAACCGGAGGATCTGCTGGCAGGCGATCAGGCGATGCCTGACAATCCAGTATAACGAGCCGCCGACGAGCTCGCCTTCTCGCCTGGGCCGCATCCGGGTGACGATGCGCCGCTCGCCGGCGAGCGACCGCTCGGCGTTGCGCGCTCGAAGCGCTTCGAGGTCGCGGCACCTCACCGCCACTTTGGTCAAATGCAGGTTCGGCACCGTCCAGAGATGGCCGCTCGGGCCATACATGACAATGGTTTAGCCGACCAGACCCGTCCCCACCGCAAGCCCGAGGAAGATCAGGAAACCCATCGAGTCAGTGGTCATGGTGACGAAGATCGACGAGCCGACGGCGGGATCGACCCCCATCCGCTCGAGGGTCAGAGGGACCAGCGAGCCGACGGTTCCGGCAATCAGGATGTTGGTCATCATCGCCGCGGCAATCACTCCGCCGAGCATCGGGTCGCGGAACACCAGCATCACGCCGATTCCAAGGATGACCGCGACGGTGCTTCCGTTGAGAAGGGCGACGTTGAGCTCGCGGCCGACGGCGCGCCAGCGGTTGGAGCCGGTCAGCTGGTTGGTGGCCAGCGCGCGCACCGTCACCGCCAGGGTCTGGGTGCCGGCGTTGCCGCCAACCCCGGCGACGATCGGCATCAGGACCGCGAGCACGACCAATTGCTCGATGGCCCCCTCGAAGAAACTGATGACCATCGAGGCGACAAGCGCCGTGCCGAGGTTGGCGATCAGCCAGCGCACCCGGCTTCGGTAGCTTTCCATCACCGGCTCGTTGATGTCGCCGTCGTCGCCGGCGCCCGACAGGCGAAGGACGTCCTCGCTCGCTTCCTCCTGGATGATGTGGACGATATCGTCGACCGTCACCATTCCGACCAGCCGCCCTTCGCCATCGATCACGGCCGCGGAAATCAGCGCATATTTCTGGAAGCGCAGGGCGACTTCCTCCTGGTCCATGTCGACCGGGATCAAGGTCTGCTCGGCAAGCATGATGTCGCTTACCCTGCGGTCGCGGGGCGCGCGCAGGATGGTCGACAGCTTGCAGGTGCCGACCGGATGATGGCTCGGCGAGACGACGAACACTTCCCAGAAATCGGTAGGCAGCTCGTCGGTCGAACGCATGTAGTCGATGACCTGGCCGACGGTCCAATGCTCGGGCACCGCGATCAGGTCGCGCTGCATCAGCCGGCCGGCGGATTCCTCGGGGTAGGTAAGCGCTTCCTCGATCGCCGCACGATCGTCGGGCTCCATCGCCCGGAGCACCGCCCGCTGCTCGTCTTCCTCGAGATCCTCGAGGATGGCGACCGCGTCGTCGGTCTCCAGCTGCCCGGCGAGATCGGCGACCTGCTGGGGCCCGAGCGCATCGAGCAAAGTCTCGCGGACGTGCTCGTTCATCTCGGCGACGACGTCGGCATCGACCAGGCCGGCAAGCGCCTTGACCAGACCCTCGCGCTCATCCCGCGCGGCCAGTTCGATGAGGTCAGCGACGTCGGCAGGGTGAAGCGGCTCGACCAGCTCGCGCGCGGTCTCGTCGTCGCCGGCGGCCACCGCGTCGAGGACTCGCTCGACGAACTGCGGTCGAAGCCGGTCTTCCTCGTCCATCACCATATTGGCCTCGGCCTCGGGCGCGGTGGCGATCGGCTCGCTATCGCTCATCTATAATCCCCCGAAACCGAAAAATCGGCGCCACCCCTATTGGGGCGGCCGCTCTGGCGCAAGCAGGCGCGGGCCCCTAAATGGCCGGTGGGTTTCACCAAATCACGGAGCATTGCCGCCATGGCCGACGACCGCCTAACGCTTTCCCTGTCCACCGGCGGCGACGTCGTCATCAAGTTGCGCGCCGACCTGGCGCCTGGCCACGTCGAGCGGATCAAGACCCTGGTCGAGAGCGGCTTTTACGATGGAGTTGTCTTCCACCGGGTGATCCCCGGCTTCATGGCGCAGGGGGGGGATCCGACCGGCCGTGGTACCGGCGGCTCCCAACATCCCAACCTCAAGGCCGAATTTTCCAGCGAACCCCATGTCCGGGGCACCTGCTCCATGGCGCGCACCGCCGATCCGAACAGCGCCAACAGCCAGTTCTTCATCTGCTTCGACGACGCGACCTTCCTCGACAACCAATATACGGTGTGGGGACAAGTCGAGAGCGGAATGGAGCATGTCGACGCCCTTCCAGTCGGCGAGCCGCCGAGCAGCCCTGGAAAGATCGTCAAGGCGACCGTTTCGCGAGCATCGTGAGCGGCGTCGCGCTGATCACCGGCGCATCGGCTGGGCTGGGTGTCGAATTCGCCCGGCAACTGTCTGCCCGCGGTGTCCGGGTCGTGCTCGCCGCCCGGCGAAAGGACCGGCTGGAGGCGCTCGCGGCGGAGCTCGGCAATGCTCGAGCGGTCGCCATCGACCTTGGTGCTCCCGGCGCGGCCGCGCAACTCATCGAGAACGTGGCGCAGGCCGGGGAAGCAGTACACCTGCTCGTCAACAATGCCGGTTTAGGGCTGAGCGGCCGCTTCGCGGAGCTCGACGCAGCGCGCCAGCGGGAGATGATCGACCTCAATATCGGAAGCTTGACCGACTTGTGCCGACTGGTGGTGCCGATGATGATCGCGCGGCGATCAGGCGGCATCCTCAACGTCGCATCGACCGCCGCCTTCCAGCCCGGGCCGGGAATGGCGGTCTATTTCGCGACAAAGGCCTATGTTCTGTCCTTCACCGAGGCGCTTCACGAGGAGGTGAAGCCGCACGGAGTGCACGTGAGCGCGCTCTGCCCCGGCCCCACCGCGACCGAATTCGGCGAAGTCGCCGGTTTCGGCGAGCGCAGCGCGCTCAAGCGCATGTCGATGGAGGCAGGGCCGGTGGTTCGGGCCGGGCTCGAGGGACTCGACGCCAATCGCGCCGTCGTCATTCCCGGCCTGGTGAACAAGTCTGGAGCCGCGCTCGTCAAGCTGACGCCGCGCGCGCTGGTTCGAAAGTTGGTGGGAGCGATCAACTGACATGGACCTTTTATCGTCCTTGCGCCTTCCCACCTTTTGAACCCGGACATGCGCATGGTCGTTACGTGAACGGCACAAGCGGCTTCGAGCGAAAGAGGGCTGATGGCCGAGACTGACACTCTGGAACGACCCGCCACGCGTCGCGTGCAGGTCGCCAACCTGCCGCCGGCCGACAGCGGCCGCGGAGTCGCCCGATTGCCCCTCAAGCTGATGCAAGCGCTCGGGATCGACGAAGGCGATGTCATCGAAATCGTCGGCAAGCGATCGACCGCGGCGGTTGCACTGCATCGCTACGGCGAGGACGAGGGACTCGACATCGTCCGTCTCGACGGGCTTCAGCGGTCCAATGCACGCGTCGGTTCGGGCGACTTCGTCGAAATCCGCAAGACCCGTTCCAAGCCCGCCACCCGGGTGGTCTTCGCCCCGGCACAGAACAACGTCCGGTTGCAGGGCTCGGCCGAGGCGCTGAAGCGAAGTTTTGCCGGGCGCCCCGTTTCCGAAGGCGACGTCGTCGCCACGGCCGGGCACCAGAGGGTCAACGCCGACATTCCCGACCATGTCCGGCAAATGCTCAACGCTCCGGCCTTCGCTCTACAGGAAGTGCGGCTGTCGGTGGCGACGACGACTCCCAAGGGCATCGTCCATATCGACGCCAAGACTCAGGTCGAGCTGCTCCCCGAATATCGCGAGCAGGACGGCGAGCGGCGCGCCGACGTCACTTACGATGACCTTGGCGGAATGGGCGATACGATCGATGCGCTTCGCGAGATGGTCGAGCTGCCGCTGCGTCATCCCGAGCTGTTCCAGCGGCTCGGGGTGGACCCGCCCAAGGGCGTGTTGCTGCACGGCCCACCCGGCACCGGCAAGACCCGGCTGGCGCGCGCTGTGGCCAACGAAAGCGATGCCCGCTTCTTTCACATCGCCGGCCCGGAGATCATGGGTTCGGCCTATGGCGAGAGCGAGAAACGGCTGCGCGAGCTGTTCGAGCAAGCGGCCGCCGCGGCACCGTCGATCATCTTCATCGACGAAATCGACTCCATCGCTCCCAAGCGCGGCCAGGTGACTGGCGAGGCAGAGAAAAGGCTGGTCGCGCAGCTATTGAGCCTGATGGACGGCATCGAACCCCGGCAGAATCTGGTGGTGATTGCCGCAACCAACCGCCCGGAAGCGCTCGACGAGGCGCTCCGCCGCCCGGGTCGGTTCGACCGCGAAATCGTCGTCGGAGTTCCCGACGAGCAAGGGCGGCGCGAAATCCTCGGCATCCACACGCGCGGCATGCCGCTGGCCCCGGACGTGGAACTCGA
>DATLGC010000064.1:0-9217 GCA_035540655.1 Sphingomicrobium sp.
GAGGAGGACGTGACCCCGAGCTGGCCGGCATAGGAAGCGCCGATCGCCGCGCAGATGGCGGCGATCTCGTCCTCGGCCTGGAAGGTGACGATGCCATATTCCTTGAGCCGCGCGAGATGGTGGAGCAGCGGGCTGGCTGGAGTGATCGGATAGGAGCCGAAGAACATCTGAAGCCCGGCGAGCTGGGCGCCGGCGACGAGGCCCAGCGCCAGCGCCTCGGCGCCGGTGACGGTGCGGTAGAGGCCCGGCTCGGCCGGCGCGGCGGCGATGTGGTGCTGCTTGAACGGCGCGCCCATCTCGATCGTCTCGCCATAAGCATGGCCGGCGTTCAGAGCGGCGATATTGGCCTCAGCGAGCTCGGGAGCCTTGGCGAACTTGGTCTTGAGCCACTGGACGATCGGTTCGCGGTCGCGGTCGAACATCCACAGCGCGAGGCCCAGCGTCCACATGTTCTTGCAGCGCAAAGCTTCCTTGTTGCCAAGGCCGAAGGGCTTCACCGCATCCAGGGTCAGCTGCGAGATGTTGAAATGGACGAGCTGCCATCTGGCAAGGCTTCCGTCCTCGAGCGGATTGGACTCATAGCCGGCCTTGGTCAGGTTGCGCGGAGTGAACTCGCCCTCGTCGGCGATGATCAGCCCGCCGTCGCGAAGCTGGTCGGCGTTCACCTTCAGCGCCGCCGGGTTCATCGCGATCAGAACGTCGGGCTGGTCGCCGGCGGTCTCGATCGAGCAGCTGCCGAAATTGATCTGGAAAGCCGACACTCCGAAGGTCGTGCCCTGCGGCGCGCGAATTTCGGCCGGGAAGTCGGGGAAGGTCGCAAGGTCGTTGCCGGCGAGCGCCGTCGACAAGGTGAACTGGCCGCCGGTCAGCTGCATTCCGTCGCCGGAATCACCCGCGAAGCGGACCACCACCGCCTCCGGCTCAGGCCGGGCGCGGGCTTCCTTTTCGGTGAGAAGATGGGTGGCCGTCGCCACGGGCGAGTCCTTCACAAAGCTACGCGTTGCACTGCGCAACTCCATTTAGGCCTGTTCCCGACCTTGCGCCACCGTGATTCTGGATTGCTTTCGCCGCCGAGCTTCCCGCAAGGACTCAGAATGACAGACAAAGCTGAGTATCGCCGCGGGGTCGGGATCATGCTGCTCAACCGCGAGGGCAAGGTGTTCGTCGGCGCGCGCATCGATAATCCGGACGACGCCTGGCAGATGCCTCAGGGCGGGATTGAGGAGGGCGACGAGCCCTGGGCGGCGGCGCTTCGCGAGCTCGAGGAGGAGACTGGCGTCCCCCCCAGCCTCATCGAGCGCATCGCCGAATGTCCCGAGGTTCTGCGCTACGACCTTCCCGAGGAATGGCGGCCGAGGCTGTGGGGCGGCAAGTGGCGCGGCCAGGAGCAGCATTGGTTCCTCGCCCGCTTCCTTGGCCGTGACAGCGACATCGACCTGGCAGCCGACGACCATCCCGAATTCCGCGAGTGGCAATGGGTCGAGCCCGAGCGGCTGCCCGACCTCATCGTCCCGTTCAAGCGCGAGCTGTACGCGCGGCTACTCGACGCGTTCGCCCGCTATCTGCAGGCAGGACGCTAGAGCTTGAGCGTGAAGGTGTGGGAAACCCCGACGCCGGCCGAAAACTGGTTTGGCGAGCCGATCTCGCGGATGATCGGCGATTTCCGCGCATCCCCGATCAGCCGGTCGTAGCGCGCATAGCCGAACAGACCCCAGCGGCCGCCAAGCGAATAGTGCATGCCGCTGGCCAGGCCGATGGCATGGATGCCGCCGCCGGGCCGATATTGCGGGAGCCCGGAGGCCAGCGATTCCTCCGGCCCGACGCCGAAGAAAGCCCGCTGGAACTTGCCGTCGGAAAAACGCAGGCGCGGGCCGATAGAGAACAGGTAACGGTCGCCGTGGCGCCAGACCTGATCGGCGCCGACATGCCCGACCAGCCCGCCGTGACCGCCGATGCCCTTGCGCAATTCGGCGCGCAGGCGAAGCGATTCACTCGCCTGGTGCTGAACGAACCCACCGGCTTCGATCGTGCTGCCGACCTTGCCGATCGGCAATCCCGCATCGGATTCCTTGCGGCCGCCGCGTAGCGACAAGGCCGGCCCGGCAGAGAATCCATCGCTCGACAGCAAGGATATGCTCAAGCTGTCGTCCGGCGCGCCGAAACCGAATGGCCGGTCACCGCGGGTGAATGACAGGGTCGGATAGGGCGCCCATTCGGTTTTGCCCGAACCGAGATATTCGGGCTGGACCTGCGCTCCCAGGCCGGCGCGAACCCGGAAGGTTCCGACCATTTGGGCATAAGCTTCCGCCACCGGGACCACCAGCGCGGCGAAGCCGGCGACGATCAGCAGGCGCTTCATGGCTGCCACAACCGAGCAATGGCGAAACGGTTGCACTCTGCCTCCCCAGCGCGGTGTGGCGTTCGACAATTGGCGCGGCTAGGGAAAGCGCCATGGGGGCGCTTTCATCCACCGAGCGATCATGCGTCGAGCGGGCGGCGGACGAGCCGATGCTCGACCGGGTGCTCGAATGGAGCGCGGTCAACAGCGGATCGCGAAACCTGGCGGGGCTCGATCGGATCGCGCAGATGCTCGCCGACGCATTCTCGGCGCTTCCGGGCGAGCTCGACCTGCTCGAGCCGTCGCCTGTCGAGGATATCGATGCTGCCGGCAGACGCGTCTCCATCGATCACGGCCGCAACCTGCATTTGACGGTGCGGCCCGATGCACCGGTCCAGCTGCTTTTCACCGGCCACATGGACACCGTTTACGACGTCGACCACCCTTTCCAGCAGACTCGTTGGCTCGAGGATGGCGTGCTCAACGGTCCGGGGGTCGCCGACATGAAGGGGGGGATCGCGGTGATGATCGCGGCGCTCAAGGCGATCGAGTCGAGCGGCCCGGCGAGCAGCTTCGGCTACGAAGTCGTCATCAACAGCGACGAGGAGGTCGGCTCGCCCGGCTCGGCGGCGCTGCTCGCGGCGGCGGCGCGCGGCAAGAAAGCGGCACTGACCTACGAGCCGGCGGCGCTTCCCGACGGAACCCTGGCGGGCGCCCGGCCGGGGAGCGGCAATTTCTCGCTCATCGTGCGCGGCCGATCGGCCCATGCCGGACGCAATCCAGAGGACGGGCGCAATGCCGTCGTCGCCGCCGCCGACCTCGCGCTTCGTCTCGCCGGCGTGAAGCGCGACGGCCTGGCGATCAATCCGGCACGGATCGGCGGCGGCGGGCCGAACAATGTCGTCCCCGACCTCGCCATCCTCGACGTCAACCTTCGGCCTCGATCGCCCGAGGATGAAGCGGAGGCGCGCCAGCTGATCGACGAAATCGTCGCTATTGTCGCCGCCGAGCATGACGTGGCGATCGAGCCGCATGGCGGCTTCGGCCGGCCGCCAAAGCCGCTGACGGCCGAGGCGGAGGCCCTGTTCGCGCTGGTCCGCAATGCCGGCGCCGACCTTGGCCAGACGATCGCCTGGAAGCCGTCGGGCGGCGTGTGCGACGGCAACAATATCGCCGCCTGCGGAGTGCCGGTGGTCGACACGATGGGCGTTCGCGGCGGCAAGATTCACAGCATGGAGGAATATCTGATCGTCGACAGCCTGAATGAGCGCGCGGCACTGTCGGCGCTGACCATATTGCGGCTTGCCGGAGGCGCGGCGTGAGCTTTCGAGTCCGCCCGGCAAGACCCGGCGATTTCGACGCCATCTACGAAATGTCGAAGCTGACCGGCGGCGGGTTCACCAACCTGCCTCCAGACCGCGGCACGTTGGTCGCCAAGCTCGCCCGGTCGGAGGATTCCTTTGCCCGCGAAACCGACGAGCAAGCCGGCGACATGTATATGTTCGTGCTGGAAGATCCGAAAGCGGGCACGATCCGCGGCACCTGCCAGGTTTTCGGCCAGGTCGGGGTAATCCAGCCCTTCTACAGCTATCACATCAGCACGCTCACCCAGACGAGCGCCGAGCTTGGCAAGACCTTCCGAAACCAGATGTTGAGCCTGACCACCGACCTTGAGGGCGCGTCAGAGGTCGGCGGCCTGTTCCTCCATCCGCAGTGCCGCGCCGGCGGCTGGGGCGCATTGCTCGCCCGAAGCCGCTACCTGTTCATCCGTCACCATCGCGCGCGGTTCGGCGAACGCATGCTCGCCGAGCTTCGCGGGGTGCTCGACGAGGCCGGCAATTCGCCTTTCTGGGATGCGCTTGCCGGACGCTTTTTCGGAATGAGCTTTCCCGAGGCCGACCAGTTCAATGCCATGCACGGCACCAAGTTCATCGCCGACCTGATGCCCAAGACTCCGGTCTACGTCGCATTGCTCGCCGAGACAGGCGCGGCGGTGATGGGCCATCCGCACCCGAGCGGCCGGGCGGCGCTTCGGATGCTCGAGGAGGAGGGCTTCGCCTACGACCGCTACATCGACATTTTCGACGGCGGGCCGACGGTCGTCGCGCGCACCGACCAGATCCGAACGGTTCGCGAGGCTTGCCATGAGACCATCACCGAGATCGGCGATGGCGGAAAGCAGAAGATGCTGCTGGCCGCCGGCCGCCTGGGCGACTTCCGCGCTGGAGTTGCGTCCGTCAGGAAAGCGAGCCGCAACGGACTGGCGATAGACTCGGACACCGCCGAGCTCCTCGACCTGAAGGTCGGCGACGAAGTGCTGGCGGTCCGGCGCTGATGGGCCTCCTCGATGCAGTTCGTGTCGAGCCTGGTCGAGACACGAGCGCTACTCGACTTCGCTCGGGACGGACGGGAATGATATGCCGCTGACCGAGATCAATTTCGACGGGATCATCGGCCCGAGCCATAATTATGCGGGGCTCAGCCTCGGCAATCTCGCTTCCCAGCGCAATGCCGGCGAAGTGTCGCAGCCGCGCGCCGCGGCTCTTCAGGGTCTCGACAAGATGCGCGCCAATCTCGCGCTCGGCCTTGCCCAGGGCATTTTCCTGCCCCACCCGCGTCCGCACCGCGACTGGCTCGGCAGACTTGGGACGAACATCGACCAGGCAGAGCCTGCGATCGCCGCCAATGCCATGTCGGCCTCGGCTATGTGGGCGGCCAATGCCGCGACCGTGTCGCCGGCGCCCGACACGGCGGACGGCCGATGCCACCTGACGATCGCCAACCTTCGGACAATGCCCCACCGCAGCCACGAATGGCCGGCGACCCTGGCGCAGCTTCGGCTGGCGTTCGCCGATCCGGTCTTCGCGGTTCACGAACCGGTGCCCCCGGCGTTTGGCGACGAGGGCGCGGCCAACCACATGCGGCTCGCCCCGGCGCATGGCGAGGCGGGAGTGGAGCTGTTCGTCTATGGCGTGTCGGGCGGCCCCTACCCCGCCCGCCAACATGTCGAGGCGTCGAAAGCCATCGCCAGGCTCCACCGGCTCGACCCCGATCGCACCCTGTTTGTCCAGCAATCGGAAGAGGCGATCGCTGCCGGAGCCTTCCACAACGATGTCGTCGCGGTGGCCAATGAAAATGTGCTGTTCGCCCACGAGAAGGCATTCGCCGACAAGGCCGCGATGCTCGATTTCTGCCAGGCGAGGGTTCGGGGCTTCGAGTTTGTCGAAGTCGCCGATGCCCAGGTGCCGCTGGCCGACGCCATCTCCTCCTATCTGTTCAACGCCCAGCTGGTCAGCCCGCCGGACGGGGAGATGACCCTGGTCGTTCCGACCGAATGCCGGGAGACTCAAAGCGTTTGGCGATGGCTCGAGCGCCATCTGGCCGGCAACGGGCCGATCCGCCGGGTCGAGATTGTCGACGTCCGCCAGTCGATGGCCAATGGCGGCGGCCCGGCATGCCTTCGCCTCCGAGTGGTCGCCGACCCGGCCACCCTCGATCCCCGCTTCCTAGTCGATCAGGCCAAGCTCGACCGGCTGAGCACCATCGTCGAGCGATGCTGGCCGGTCCAGATTCACAACGACGAATTGCGAAATCCGGCCCTGATCCGCGACATCGAAGCGGCCCGTGCGGCCCTGCTGGAGGCCCTGGGTCTCGAGCAATTAGTGTAAGGTAAATTTACAATTTACCATTTCGCTTAAGCCGGGAACGGCGGAACTCCGCGACTGGCACGAGCATTGCTTAACCAATGCCGATGCTCAAGCGCCTCGCCCGACTGTTCACCATCAAGACCCGGACCGAGGCGTGGCTGATCATCTACGCCATCGCCCTTGGCGCGGTCGAACGGGCGCGCCACTATGTCGAGGCCTATCCCGGCTGGACCGGCTGGCTGCTCGCGCTTTTGTGCACCGGAGTGGTCTTCCTCGCCGGGGCAAAGCTGCTCGATTCGGTGCGCCGGCAGCCGGCGAAAGTGAAGCTGGGCCCGCATGCGCCGCTCGCCCGGCGGCGAGCGCCTACTCGTAATCGACCCAGGCTGCGCCCCGCGCGTTGCGGTGAAGGATCACCGCTTTCGCGCCGCACAGATTGACCCCCTGCCAGACGACCGGGCCGATCCCGGCGATATCGGCGCGGATGTCGAAGGCGCAATCGGGATCGTCGAACGCGATCGGCCCGCGCGCGCCGTGGGCCGGAGTCGCGCCCAGCGGCCGCCAATCCTGAGTCCCGAAGCGGCGAATCGACAGCGCCTGCCAGTCGGCCCCCGACATGTTGACGATGGTGAAATTGCCGGCCCGGGCCGCCGACGCCGGGGCGCCGCTTGCGGCCAGCGCCAGCGCGCCGGCAACGGCCAGGAACGGCAGATTCTTCATCGCCTCACCCTATCGCATCCGGCGCCCGCCGGACAGTGCGTCCTTCCCTAGGCCGCGTTCAGCTCGGCATAGCTCGGCCGGCTGCTCCAGCCGACGATAGCCGGCGCCGGTCCGTGGTTGCCCGCCTCCTGCAGCGGCAGGGCCGTCCCGCAAAAGGCGCATTCGGCAAGCATCCGACCCAGATACCAATGGGTCCGGCCGCAGCCCGGGCAATGATTGATCTCATTCTCGCGATAGGCCGCATGATAGCCGCGCTGGCGCGGATCGAACGGGTCGCGTCGTGTCTCTAACCTACTCAACATGGTGGATTCCTTCCCGACCATTTGCAGCAGTAACGAGCGGCGAATCGTTAGGTTTCGACGATAGATCGCTTCACCCCCCTTTCGTAACCGGCATGCAACAGTCTGTTCCGCCCCGGGACAGCTGTGGATATTAACCATCCCTTAGGGCTTTGCCCGTCATGGTCGCCCGGTTGGGGGAGGCTTGGAACATGGAATCCAACGCGCGTTACTACTACCGCCGGGCCGTCGAGGAGCGGATGGCCGCGCAGCGGGCGATCACCGAACCGGCCCGTGCCTGGCACGCCAAGCTGGCCGAGGATTTCGCCCAGCGCGCCGCCGGCTTCTCGCAGATTTCGCTGACCGCCTGACCGGGCAGATTCGCGCCCGGGCCGGCGATGGCCGAACCGCTTGGCGCCGCCGCTATCGCCCGCATTGTCACCCTCGCCTCGGCCCCTACCCGGCCAAATCCAATTTTTCCCTTCAGCGAAATTGACTCGCTTGACGGTGTTTCGCGAAAGCGAGGGTGACGGCGGTGAGCTGAGCAGTCGCGCGTGGCGGCGCGGATTTGCGTGAGAGAGGCGGGCAGTGCCGACATCTCCCAGTCTATGACTCAAAGGCGGGCCTGTAGGACAGCTTTTTTTCACGCGGAGGCGTGGAGGCGCGGAGGCGCGGCAGCAGTGACGGCAGAATTAAGTGCACTGTCACCGTAATTCCTGTCACCGTAATTCCGCAGAATTAAGTGCACTGTCACCGTAATTCCGTAATTCCTCTGGCGCTGGTCGAGCGCCCGTGCGCATTGCGCCGGCAAGGACGACGCGCTGGTCACCGTCGCACCCATGCTCGAGCGGGTGGGCGATTTCGATGCGTTTCTCGGCATGGAGGAGGATCAGCAGGCGACCCGTGCGTTGCGCATGGCGGAAACCACTGGCCGGCCGCTCGGCGCCGCCGCCTGGATCGAGCAGCTCGAACAGGCGACCGGCCGCTCGCTTGCGCGCCGAAAGCCCGGTCCAAAGCCGCCGATGGAGAAAGTCGCGTGTATTCAGTAAACTGTCACCGTAATCCAAGGTACACTCGGGTTCATCAATCGAAACTGCTGAGGCTGCAGGATTGGGTATACGCTTCTGTGTGGTTATTCGGAACGATTGCGCCTTTGTGTTTCAAGATTGTCTACTGTGTGTCTATAACGGGGAGAGACTGGAAAGAGGACTCCTCGCTCTTTTAGATATTCCGGTCCGTAAGCATCCTCCCAGTCTCGAGTTATTAGGGCAACCTCTTGGTCCCCGCACGGGAATACAGGAATTGAGATATCAAACTGATAAGTACCAACTCTAGTGAAGTAGAAAAAATCAAATACGTTCGCACGCGACGAGATAGAGGAGTCTCCTTCTAAAACTATTTCTTCGTACTTTCGGTCATTGAAACTTTCTGTTAATCCGCTATTTTTAACTATTTCTAGGGGAGAGCCTGTGCCATCGAAATATTTGAAGACGTTTTCCTGAACATTGCGACCGGATGTAAGCGAGGACGTACATAATTGCCGACCAGATTTGTTAACAATCCTATATTCAATCTCACCGCTAGGGGCAATTGATTCAACCCTAATCGTGACGCTCTTGGGTCCGGGAACGTTGTCCGCGCATCCCGGCAATAAGAGGAGGCAGAATGCTACTAATCTGTGGCTCAATGGAACTCTCCCGGCGTTACTCAGGGCATCCTACTACGGAAACGAAGCATGCATAATTATCGTTGTTCTTTGCGGCCATGCCTGGGTTGTGGCGGGCAAGAGCAGATGACGCATTCCAACCGTAGAACCTAGTCGACCCTCCGTTCCAACCTTGACGTCCAAGTCTTTGGTATCGTGGGTCCCCTATGGGTACAGGAAGGTCTTTCCTTCCCATGGAATGTCCTGATTCATGGAGGACTAGCGGAATTACGGTGACAGGAATTACGGTGACAGTTTACTCAATACACCTCTAGGTGGCTCTCCCGCTTTGACTTGCCCTGCCGTCAAACGCTTGGCAAGATGCCGCGCGCTCGGACTGGAGGAGCTTTGGCCCGCCTTCGTCGCCTGGTGATTCCGGGTGTTCCCTACCACGTCACGCAGCGCGGCAACCGGCGTCAGCAGACCTTATTCGAAGATGGCGATTACGCGCTCTACATCGACCTGCTCGCCGACGCGGCCAGGCGTGCCGGAGCGAGCGTCTGGGCCTATTGCCTGATGCCGAACCACGTGC
>DATLGC010000065.1:0-16820 GCA_035540655.1 Sphingomicrobium sp.
ACGATCGTCTTCGGCTCGGGAAGGCGTCCCGGGCCATATTCGCCGCACGCCATCTCGCCCTCGTCGGGCTCGATCACCTGCACGCCATCGGACCTCAGCTGCGCGACGTTGCGCATTGTCGCCGGATGCTGCCACATGCGCACGTTCATTGCCGGCGCGACGACTACCGGCTTGTCGGTGGCGAGAAGCAAGGTGGTGGCGAGATCGTCGGCTAGTCCCGCCGCCATTTTGGCGAGGAGGTCGGCGGTGGCCGGACAGACCAGAAGCAGGTCCGCCGCCCGGCTCAGCTGGATATGGCCGATCTCCACCTCGTCCTTCAATTCCCACAGCGAGGAATAGACCGGGCTTTCGGCGAGGGTTCCGAGGCTCATCGGGGTGACGAAATGCTCGCCGCCCTTTGTCAGCACCGGGGTAACCCCGTGGCCAGCCTTCTTCAGCAGGCGCACCAGCTCGAGCGACTTATAGGCGGCAATCCCCCCCCCGACGATGAGCAGCACCCGCGCCATGCGTTCAGCCTAGCACAAAGACCGCGGCGGCGCCCGCAGCGGCTGACAGCATGGCCACCAGTCCCAATCGCCACCAACCGTTGCGTTCGCGAATCTCGATCTCCCGCAGCGGCGGCGGAGGCGGCGCGGCTCCGAACGGCGGATAATATTGGTCCATCCGGTGGATCAGCTTGGGCACGAGCTTCAGCGCTCGTACGGTCTCGGTGATCCGATCGGCGTAATAAGCTTCCGGGCCGAGCTCGGAGCGAAGCCATTCGCGAAGGAAAGGCTCGGCGGTTTCCCACATGTTTATGTCGGGATCGAGCGCTGTCGCCACGCCCTCGTTCATCACCATCGTCTTTTGCAGGAGAAGCAGGTGCGGCTGGGTCGGCATGTCGAAGTCGCGGGTGATTGCGAACAGGCTTTCGAGCATTCGCCCGACCGAAATTTCCTTGACTGGAAGTCCGCGGATGGGCTCGCCGGCGGCGCGGAGCGCGGTGGCGAATTCCTCGACGCTGTGGTGCGGCGGAACATATTGCGCCTCGAAATGAATCTCGGCGACCCGGCGGTAGTCGGCGGTGATCAGGCCATAGAGGATTTCCGCAAGCCAAAGCCGCGCCTGGCGGTCGATCCTGCCCATGATTCCGAAATCGATGGCGGCGATTCGCCCGTCGGGCAGAGCGAAGAGATTGCCGTGATGCAGGTCGGCGTGGAAGAAACCGTCGACCACCGCCTGGCGAAGAAATCCGCGGACCAGGGTCGCAGCCAGCGCCTTGCAGTCATGACCGGCGGCGATCAGCGCTTCGCGGTCGTTGAGCTTGATTCCGTCGAGCCATTCGAGGGTCAGCACGCGCCTGGCGGTGCGCCGCCAGTCGATGTCGGGAATGTAATAGCCGGGCTCGGCGATCAGGTTCTGGCGGAGCTCGGAGGCCGACGCCGCCTCGCGCTGGAGGTCGAGCTCGCGGTTGGTCCACTGGCGGAAATGAGCGACGACCAGCCGCGGGCGAAGGCGCTGGGCTTCGACACCGAGCCGTTCGACTCGCGCCGCCGCCCATTCGTAGGTTTCGAGCGCCCGGGCGAATTCGTCCTCGATGCCCGTGCGGAGCACCTTGACCGCAACCTGCCGGCCGCCACTCGTGACCGCCCGATGGACCTGGGCGATCGACGCCGATCCGACAGGCTCGGGGTCGAAGCTTTCGTAAAGCTGTTCGAGAGGCCGGTTGAACGCGGCTTCGACCGCCTCCTTGATCGCCGGATAGGGCGCGGGCGGAAGGGCGTCCTGGAGCTGGGAGAGGTTGGCGGCCGCACGTTCGCCGACCAGGTCCGGCCGGGTCGAGAGAGCCTGGCCGAGCTTGATCGCGGCCGGGCCGATCTCCTGCATGGCTTTCGCATAATCCGGGGTGGCCGGGATTCGCGCCCCGAAGCGCGCGACCCGGACGATCCGCCGGACTTGCGGCGGAGTCATCGGATCGTCCTCGATCCCCTGAAGCGCGCCGTGGCGGGCGAGCGTCCGCCCCCATTTAAGCAGTCGCCACAGATGGGTGACCCGAGAGGTCAAATCTTCCAGCCGCTGAAGATGGTGACGAGGCCGCCAAGCATCGGCTCGCCGCGGGTCGAGACAAAGCCCGCGGACTCGACCATCCGGCGGAAAGGCTCGGGGCGGGGAAATCGCCGGATCGATTCGATCAGATAGCGGTAGCTTTCGGAATCGCCGGCGACCGCTTCGCCGAGGCGCGGAATGACTGCGCCGGCATAGGCTTCATAGGCTTCCGCGAACCCTGGCCAGTCGCTGGTCGAAAATTCCATGCAATAGAATCGCCCGCCGCGCTTCAGCACTCGGTGCGCCTCGGCCAGCGCCGCCGGGATATCGGTCACGTTCCGGATTCCAAAAACGATTGTGCAGGCGTCGAAGACGGCGTCCTCAAAGCTCAATGCTTCGGCATTTTCCTGCTTCCAGATGAGTCCCTCGATCCCGCGCGCCTCGGCTCGCTCACGCCCGACGGCAAGCATGTCGGGATTGATGTCGGTGACGGTGACTCGAGCACCGCGCCGCGCCATTCGAAAGGCAATGTCGCCGGTGCCGCCGGCAACGTCGAGAATCACCTCGCCCGCGCGCGGCTTCACTCGAGCGACGAAACGGTCTTTCCACAGCCGGTGCATCCCGCCCGACATCAGGTCGTTCATCAAGTCATAGCGGCGGGCGACGGACGAAAAGACGGCGCCAACCCGGCGGGTCTTCTCGTCGGGTGTCACCAGCGCATCGCCGAAGCTGACCGTGTCCATAGCGCAGCGCCTCTAGCCGGGTTGCCACGCCTTCGCCATATCGCCCGAGCGATGCCCGAGCTTCCCGAAGTCGAAACCACCGTCCGCGGACTCTCCGCAGTGCTCGACGGGCGGCGGCTTGCGCGGGTCGAGCCGCGCCGTCTCGACCTGCGGCGGGACATTCCATCCGACCTTGGGCAGCGCCTGACGGGGGCGCGCGTAACGAGCCTTGGGCGGCGGGCGAAATATGGCCTGATCGCCACTGACCGGGGCGATACGATGGTTTTTCACCTCGGAATGTCGGGCCATTGGCGAATCGACCCCCCGGATATCGGCCGCCACGATCATCTGCTGATCGAGACCGAAGAGGGCCGGCGACTGGCGCTCAACGACCCCCGCAGGTTCGGTTCGCTTGATCTGGTCGCCAGCGACTCGCTGGGCGACTGGCCGCCGTTCACCGCGCTTGGGCCGGAGCCGTTCGATCTCGACGGAAGCTGGTTCCGCACGAGGTTCGCCGGGCGAGCGGCACCGATCAAGACGCTCCTGCTCGACCAGCGAATCGTCGCCGGGCTTGGCAACATTTACGCCTGCGAGGCACTCCATCGGTCGGGAATCCACCCGGCTCGGGCGGCCGGCTCCGTGTCGGCGGCGAGGCTCGACCGACTGGCCGCCGCGATCAGGCAGGTGCTAGGCGAAGCGATCGCTGCGGGAGGGTCGAGCCTTCGTGATTTCGTCGGCCCTGATGGCACGCTCGGCTATTTCTCGTCGAAGTTCGCCGTTTACGATCGCGAGGGGGAGCCGTGCACTTGTGGCGGGACGGTGAAGCGAATCGTTCAGGGCGGCCGATCGACCTTTTTCTGTCCCCGATGCCAGCGTTGAGCAGTCTGGAGCGTTGACCCGGAAGCCTGCTCACTATAGGGAGCGCTCGCGTCGGCGCAGCCTTGAGAGGCTTTTGCGCCGCTTTTTCGTTGAGACGACCAAGAAGGACCAGGAATGGCGAACACGCCGCAGGCCAAGAAGCGCATCCGTCGTAATGCCACGCGCGCGGCCATCAACCACAGTCGGATCAGCCGGATTCGCACCTTTATCAAGGCCGTCGAATCGGCGGTCGAGTCGGGCAACAAGGGGGAGGCCGCGGCCGCCCTGCAGCGCGCTCAGCCCGAGCTGTTCCGCGGAGTTTCGCGCGGAGTCATTCACAAGAATACCGCCTCGCGCAAATTCTCCCGCCTGGCCAAAAGGGTTGCCGCGCTCAGCTGAGATCCTGGCTTAAGCTCAACCTTTTTGTCCCGATCTGACCCGTTTCGGCGGGAGTTCGCGACGATCCCAGGTCAGCGCCGAATCGGCTCAATTCAAAAAAGTGAGCGATTCCGGCGATTCGCGCTGCCGTAAACGTGATTCTAACCGCAAAATTGCCGGTTTTCCGGGGTTTTCCCGGGATTCCTAGGGTTTTCGCTGTCAAGGCGATTTATTTCACCTTTGTGAAAAAATCACACTTGAAAGGCGGGCCGCAGACTTTCAGAAACATCGCTTCCAGACGCGAATCTGCGTCTTGGGGGCAAGAGAGAGAGGCAGCCTCGAGCGCGCGACTCGCGTCACGCGCAACGGTCCCTCTTTGTCTCTGCCACGGGGAGCTTAGGAGGCGCGGGGCCAGTGCAGGGCGAACGGTTGGACTCGTCCCAGTCGACGGTGGAAGCGGGAATCGCTGCACCACTGGAGGCAGCGTGGGAATCGATTCGAACGGGTCTGCGCCGTGATCTTGGCGCCCGCACGTTCGACGGCTGGCTGAAGCCGGCCGCGCTCGGCAACTTCGATCCCGACAGCGGGGCTCTCGACATCCTCATGCCGAGCCAGTTCATGGCCGACTGGGTGCGGTCGCACTTCGGCGACCGCCTGGCGCTCGCGTGGAAGACGGTGCTTCCGATCGTCTGTGAAGTGCGGGTGGTTGCCGCCTGCGACGCGCCGCGCCCGGCGCCGCTGCTAATCCTCGAGGAAGCGCCGGCCCCGGGTGCGGTTCGCGACCCACACGCCCCGAATTTCGATCCGCGCTATCGGTTCGAGACATTCATCGTCGGCAAGGCCAACGAAGTCGCGGCGACCGCCGGCCGCACCCTGGCGACAGCCGGAACCGTCAGCTTCAACCCTTTGTTCGTCCATGGCGGCACCGGCCGGGGCAAGACCCACCTGCTGCATGCGATCGGCCACGCCTTCCTCGCTACTCACCCCGGCGCCCGGGTGGTGTCGATGTCGGCCGAGAAATTCATGGTCGAATTCATCCGGGCGCTCAAGGAAAACGACACGATCGGCTTCAAGAGCCGGCTTCGAAGCGCCGACCTGCTGCTGATCGACGACGTCCAGTTCATCGCCGGCAAGGATTCGACCCAGGAAGAATTCTTCCACACGATGAACGAGATCATCACCGCCGGGCGGCGGCTGGTGATCACTTCCGACCGAGCGCCGCAGGACCTCGACGGAATCGCTCCGCGAATCCTGTCGCGGCTGTCGTGGGGACTGGTCGCCGACATCAATGCGGCGGATTTCGAGCTTCGCTTCAACATCATCGAAGCCAAGGTCGCCCAGTTGCCCGGCGTCGACATGCCGCGCAACGTCATCGAATTCCTCGCCCGGCGGGTGACCTCGAGCGTTCGCGAGCTCGAAGGCGCGCTCAACCGGATCGCCGCTTATGCGATGATGACCGGACGTGCGATCGACATCGCCTTCGTCGAGGAAGTCCTGGCGAACGTGCTACGAGCCAATCAGCGCCGGATATCGATCGACGAAATCCAGACCCAGGTCGCCGAGCATTACCGAATTCGAAAGGCGGAGATGACGTCGGCGCGCCGCGCTCGCGAGGTCGCCAGGCCGCGCCAGGTGGCAATGTATTTGTCCAAGCAGCTGACTCCCAAGTCGCTGCCCGACATCGGCCGGCGGTTCGGCGGACGGGATCACACGACGGTGATCCACGCCGTCAAACAGATCGAGAAATTGCGCGCGAGCGATTCCGAGCTCGACGCGGATATCCGGCTGCTTACGCGCCAGCTCGAAGGCTGAGATCGGGGAGGGGTTTTCCGGTCGCCCCAAAGGCCGGAAAAAGGGGCCCGGCCCGGAATCTTCCGGCCGGGCCTCGCCACGCTAGAAGCCCAGCTTCACCCCGACCGCGACCTTTCGGGATTTCATCCTGGGTTCGGTATCGTCGCCAGGAACCTGGCGAGTCCGCATCCGGAAAAAGCCCAGTCCAATCACGGCGTTGGGCGCCACGTCCACACCCGCGATCAAGCCGTTGCGCCGCGCTACCGACCCCGTCTGGTGAATCTCCGTCGAGGAGGGCAGAGTGAATCCGCGCGCCTTGGGCGCAATCACGCCGACCGGTTCGAGCAACGAGCTTCGTTCGGCGGCGGGCGCCGGAAGCGGCTGCGCATGCGCCGCTGCAAAAGCAGCCCCGGCGATTGCCGGGGCAGCCGCTATCAGGAGCCGCATTTCCTGCTCCGATCCCTGTTCGCAAGAAAAACAACGGCAGGCCATCACTGGTTCCGGCGATATGGTCGAATAACCGCCGCGCAGGAAAAGGCCCGGCCAGAACACTCCGACCGGGCCCATCCTGCCCTCGCTGCGGAAAGCCTTTAGCTGCGCTTGCGCGCCGGGACCGTGATCCGCACCGTCTCACCGGACCGGCCCGGGAAGCCGGTGAACATCGCCTCGATGAGGTTGGGCACCAGGACCCCGAGCTCGTCGGTCTGCGAACGCGCCTGCGCCTGCCCCTCGAACAGCGGCTGATTGTCGACCCGCCGAACGATGTCCATGTTCAGATTGGCGTGATAGACCGTGTATTCTCGGACCGGATCACGGAAGCCGCGGCCGTAACCGGCGTAAGGCGAGCGATACCAGAAGGGATCGTCCCAGCCGTAATAGAAGGGCGACCGGCTGACCCCCCCGTAATAGCCGAAGCGCGACCAATATGGCCGGCCATAGAAACGGCCCCACGGATCAAAATAGCCGCGGTAGAAAGGATCGGCGTAGCGGGAGTGAGCGAAGGGGTCGATCGAGCGTTCGACGCGGCCTTCGTCGACTGCGTAGCTCAGCCGGACCACCATGTCTGCCGCCTGCGGGTTGCTGGCAGCCCGGTAGCCCTGGGCCTCCAGCTGGCGGGCAACGAGCGAGGCGTAGTGGCTGAATTCCAGCCCTCCTCGAGCGCCTTCGCCGGGAACGACATGGAACGTCTGCCCGGCCGGAGCCGGCATCGCCTGGAAGCGGGAAACCTGGGTTGGCAGATTGGTCGCGCAGGCGGAAACGCCAATGGTCGCGACACCCAAGAGCATTGCGGCGGCAAGGTTACGGATACGCATGATACACCTCGACTCGGAAATCCGATTGATATCCGGGGCTTATACCACCAGCACTGCTGAACTGTCGATGAAGCGTGGTTCTAGCGCGTCAGGCCGACGGAGCGATAGGCTTCGGCCAGCGTGGGTTTGGCAAGCTCCGAAGCGCGTTTCGCTCCTTTTGCCAAAAGCCGGTCGAGCTCCGACGGGTCCGAGCGCAGCTGCTCGAGCCGGGTGCGGAGCGGGGACAGCAATTCGACCAGGGCGTCGGCAAGCGCCGGCTTGAACTGCCCGAATCCCTGTCCGGCAAAGCGGGCAAGCACCTGCCGAGGCGTCTCCCCGGTAACCGCGGCATAGACCCCGACCAGGTTCCTCGCTTCCGGCCGGCCGTCGAGCAGGTCCGGATCGTCGGGGAGTGGTTCGGGGTCGGTCTTCGCCTTGCGGATTTTCTGGGCGATCACATCGTTGCTGTCGGTCAAATGGATCCGGCTCATGTCCGACGGATCGGACTTGGACATTTTCGAGCTTCCGTCGCGAAGGCTCATCACTCGCGCCGCGGCGCCGCCGCCGATATAGGGCTCGGGCGGGACGAACAGCTCGACGTCGAAGTCGGTGTTGAACTTGATGGCGATGTCGCGGGCGAGCTCGATATGCTGCTTCTGGTCCTCGCCGACCGGCACGTGCGTCGCCCGGTAGGCGAGCACGTCGGCCGCCTGCAGGATCGGATAGGTGTAGAGCCCGACCGAGGCGCCTTCGCGGCTCTTGCCGGACTTTTCCTTGAACTGGGTCATCCGGTTGAGCCAGCCGACCCGGGCGGTGCACTGGAGGATCCAGGCGAGCTGGGAATGGGCCGGCACGTCGCTCTGCGCGAACAGGGTCGACCTGGCCGGGTCGATCCCGCTGGCGATCAGCGCGGCCGCCATCTCGCGGACGTTGGAGCGAAGCTCGGCGGGGTCGACGTCTACGGTCAGCGCATGAAGGTCGGCGAGGAAGAACAGGCATTCGGCCTCGTCCTGCATGCGCACCCATCGCAGGATCGCCCCGAGCAGATTGCCGAGGTGAAGACCGCCCGTCGGCTGGATTCCGGAAACGACGCGCATCGCCGCGCTGGGCTGGCTCATTGTGACTTCCTTCTGCGCAGCAGCACCTGGATCGCCTCCCGGTCCAATGCCCCGATAATCCAGGCGAGGGCGAAATAAACGAAGCCGCCGACCGAGACGAGCGCCGCGACGCCCATCATCCGGTCGCCGACCGAGCCGGCGAAGCGGCCGGCGAGCAGTATTTCGACGCCGTAGAGGGCGGCCGCCATCGCCGCCGCTGCGATCACCTGCCGGATCAGTCGCGAGGCGAGCCAGCCTTCGAACCGGAAGTGACCCCGGCGCGCGAGGATGACATAGAGGACCAGCGCATTGAGCCAGGCAGAGCCGGCGGTCGTCGCGGCAAGGGCGGCAATGCCGAGGATCGGGATCAGGATGAAATTGGCGGTTACCCCGATGACCAGCGCGGTGAAGGCCACGAGCACCGGGGTCTTCATATCCTTGCGCGCGTAGAAGCCAGGGGTCAGCACCTTGATCATCACATAGGCCGGAAGGCCGGCGACGATGATCGAGAGGACCAGCGCGGTGGTGGCGGCATCATCGGCGGTGAAGCGGCCGCCCTGGAAGAGAGCGGCGACGATCGGCCCCGAAGTCACTGCAAGAGCAACGGCTGCAGGCAGCGTCAGCAGCATCGCCAGTTCGGTCGCCTGCCCCTGGAGCCTGGCCGCTTCTCCCGGCCGGCCCTGCCCGACATGACGGCTGATGGCGGGGAGAATCGCCGTTCCCAAAGCCGAGCCGATGATCGCCAGCGGCAACTGGTTCAGGCGGTCGGCAAAGCCGAGATAGACGAGGCTGCCCTGGGGAAGGCTGGTGGCGAAATACGCGTAGAACAGCTGGCTGATGTAATAGAGGCCGCCGCCCAGCGTCGCCGGGATGATCAGAATCAAGAGCTCCCTGACTCGCGGAGTCATCTTCGGCGGGATCAGTCGGAGCCTGATTCCGGCGTGGACGGTGGCCCCCCAGCACAGGCCCAGCTGCAGCACCCCGCCGGCAATCACCGCCATTGCCATCGCCCGGGCCGTGTCGGGACCGCCGGTCGGCGCAAGCAGCAGCGCCGCGATCAAAGCGAGGTTGAGCAGCGCCGGAGCGAAGGCGGCGGCAGTGAACCGGGTCAGCGAGTTGAGAACGCCGGAAAAGAGCGAAACCAGGCTGATGAAGACGAGGTAGGGAAAGGTTATCCGGCTAAGCTCGGTCGCGAGCGCGAACTTGGTCGGATCATCGCGCCATCCCGAGGCGATCACCCAGACGAAGCCCGGCATGAAGACCATGAAGACAAGAGTGACGACCATCAGCATCGGCAGGAACACCGCCAGCACTTCTTCGGCGAAGCGCTTCGCCTCCTCCATCCCGCCTTCTCCATGCAGCCGCTGGCTAAACAGGGGCACGAAGCCCTGGCTGAACGCCCCTTCGCCGAACAGGCGGCGGAACAGGTTCGGGATGAGGAAGGCGAGGGCAAAGGCGTCGGCGGCCATTCCGGCGCCCATCACCCGGCTGAAGATCATTTCCCGGGCGAAGCCGAGTATCCGGCTGACCATGGTCAGGCCGCCGATCGTGCCGCCAGCCTTTAGGAGGTTCATCGGCTGTTCTGTCCAGCCGGAGGATTAGCTCTGCGGCGTCTCGTCCGACGGCTCCGCGGTCGAGTCGTCGCCATTACCTTCGCTCCCCGCGCCGGCAGCGCCGTTCTGGCCCTGCTCCTGAGCCTGGAGCTGCGCCATATAGGCCGCGCCGAAATCGATCGGGTCGAGCAGCAGCGGCGGAAATCCGGTCTGCTGGCTGCAATCGGCGACGATCTGGCGCATGAACGGGAAGAGCAAGCGCGGCGCCTCGACCAGCAGGAACGGGCCGACCGCGTCTTCTGGTACATTGCGAAGGGCGAACAGGCCGCCGTAGCTGAGGTCGATCAGGAAATGGACGCCCTGCTCCGACCGAGCCCCGACCTCGATCTTGAGAACGACCTCATGCATGTCGTCGCCGACCCGGTCGACATTGATGTTGAACTGAACGTCGAGCTGCGGCTGGGCCTGCCATTGAAAGACGAGCGGCGCGTTCGGGCTTTCGACCGACAAATCCTTGATATATTGGGCAAGCGTCGCGGCCTGGGGAAGGGAAGCGTCGCCGCCGCCCCCGTTGCCGCGATTGTTCAAATCCTGGTCGGCCATGCTGGTTTGCCTTGCAATTCCGGTGTTGGTGGCGGAGCCTGATCGCGGTCCGCGCGTTGCGAGAGGGCGCCTAGCAGCCGCTTAAATGGGGCGCAATGGCGCACGCCGTCGATGTGGGCTTTGAAACCGCCTCGGCCGCGCATTATGTAGTTGGGCGTAAATTCGGAAACGGAAGTCGATTTGACGGTCATCATCATCCTGGCGCTGGTCGCTTTGTTCATCGGGCTTCGCCTCTATAGTGTGCTCGGCGAGCGCACCGGCCACGAGCAGCAGCCGATTCTCAAGCCCGCCGACCAGGAGGCCGTCGTCGAGCCCAGGGTAAGCGCCCAGCCGCTTGCGCCGGCGTCGGCGCCGGATACCGGCGACATGGCGTATCTGCCGCTCGCCGGGCCGGGAGTCCGGGCGATCCTCGCCGCCGATCCCGGTTTCGACGTCGCCCGCTTCCTGGAAGGCGGCAAGGCGGCCTACCGAATGATCCTCGAAGCCTTCTGGAAGGGCGATCTTGCGACCCTTCGGCCGCATGTCGACGACCATGTCTACAAGACGTTCGAAGATGCCATCGCCGAGCGCGAGAAGAACGGGCTCACCCTCGATAACCGTCTGGTCAACATCGAGCATGCGGTGATCGCCAATGCGCTGCTCGAGCAGAGCGTCGCGGTGATCACGGTGCGCTTCGAGGCCGACATCGCCGCAATCACCCGCAACGAGGCTGGCGAAGTGGTGGCCGGAACGCTGAGCGACGCGGTCCAGACCCGCGACCTGTGGACGTTCCGCCGCGACATCGCTTCGAGCGATCCCAACTGGCTCCTGATCGAGACTGACGAGGAAGAGTGAGGCGACTCAAGCACGCCCTGGCGCTGGCTTCGTTCGCGCTTCTGTCAGCCTGCGTTTCGCGCCCGGTCGAGCCACCGGTGCCGCCGCCGATTACGCCGACTCCGCTTCCGACCCCCACCCCGACGCCTGTTCCAACGCCGCCTCCGCCCACGAATGCTGTTCAGGCCGGAGCGGCGGTGGTCGCCTCGCCAGCCGTTATCGGCCAGGCCGAGGCGGCGCGGGCGCTGTCGGCTTTCCGCATCAGCTGCCCGGCACTGGTTCGCCGAACCGATCAATCGGGGCTGACCCGAGGTTCCGACTGGGCGCCTTTGTGCGCCGAGGCGGCAACGGTCACCCCGCAACAGGCGCCGGCCTTCTTCCGTGACCGCTTCGAATGGGCGAGAGTCGGTGAGGGCAAGGCCTTCGCCACGGGCTATTACGAACCCGAGCTTGCCGGCTCGCGGGTTCGAGTGCCGGGTCTCTACGACACGCCAATTTACCGGACCCCGCCGGATCTGGTCCGTTGCACCCGGCCCGATGGCGGCACCGGCCGAGGCAGGACCGACCAGACCGGTACTTGCGTACTCTATTTCACGAGGGCTGAGATCGAGGATGGAGCGCTCGCCGGGCGCGGCCTCGAGCTTGCCTGGGCCGCCGACCCGATCGAGCTATTCTTTCTCCACATCCAGGGGTCGGGCCGGGTCCGCTTCCCCGACGGCAGCATTCTTCGGATCGGCTATGCCGAGCAGAACGGCCGCGAATATGTCGCCATCGGGCGGCTGTTGCGGGAACGTGGCATCCTTCCCCCCGGCGGGGCCTCGATGCAGGCGATCGTCGCCTGGATGCGTGCCAATCCCGAAGCCGGGCGGGCGCTTATGCGCGACAATCCCTCCTACATCTTCTTCCGCGAGCTGACCGGCCCTGGGCCGCTGGGAGCGTTGAACCTTCCCGTGACCGCCCGGGCGACCGTCGCCGCAGACCCCTTGTTCGTTCCGCTCGGCGCGCCGGTGTTCCTGACCCTCGACCGGCCGGAAGCGAACGGCCTGTGGGTGGCGCAGGATACCGGCGGGGCGATCAAAGGGGCGAACCGCTTCGACACCTTCTGGGGGGCGGGCATCGAGGCGACACAGATTGCCGGTGGAATGGCCGCCAACGGCCAGGCGCTGATCCTGCTCCCCAAGGGCAGTATCAGCCGTGCGCTCGCTCGACCCTGACGAAGCCGAGCTATGGGCGCGGGTGACCGCGACCATCCGGCCCCTGTCGCGCAATCCGAGCGTCGCCGGACCTGACTCCGAGGCGCCCGACAACGCGAAGCCGACGCATCCTGAGGCAAGACCCAAGGGCCGGGTACCGCACAAGCGGCCGGCAAGGCTCGAAAATGCTCCGGTTCCCGGGCCGCACCGACTCCGGACACTCGACGGCAGCTGGGACCGGCGACTGAAAAACGGGACCATCGCACCCGACCGCGTGGTCGATCTGCATGGAATGAACCTCGATTCGGCGTGGAGCGCGATTGATCGTGCCCTCGAGCAGGCGCGCGATTCCGGGGATCGGGTGCTGTTGCTTGTAACGGGCCATGAGCGGCCCGGCGATCCGCCCATCGAGCGGGGCCGAATCCGCGCCGCCGTCCACGACTGGCTGGCAGTATCGCGGCACGCGGCCAGCATTGCCGCGGTGCGCGGCGCTCACGGGCGTCACGGAGGAGGCGGGAGCCTCTACATTATCCTTCGTCGCCGACGAGAATCTTCCACCGTTTATTAACCGCCCGAGTTTAACGCAGGCGTGAAGACGGGCTGGCCGTCGCGCGGGGCGAAAAATCGCAGCTGATGAAAGAAGGTACCGCCCAGAAATTCAGCAACGTGTTGCTATCCGGCGCTGCCGGAGCGGCCTCGTTCGTCTTCTCGCTGTGGGCCTTCCTTTCGATCACCGAGCTCGACGGCAAGATCCTGGCGTCGATCACCGCCGGCACTTTCTGCCTGCTAATCAGCTATGTCGCGTCGGAACGGCCTAACAGTGAAACCACGCGCGCCATGTCCGCACTGCGCGATCGGCTGCTGGCGGTCGAGGACGGGGACCTCGTATCACCTGCGCCGTCGGTGGTCCGGCAGACGATGCCCAAGCTCGCCGCCGCGGTCGACCGACTATTTTCCGAAGTCCGCGCTTCGATCGAGAACGCCCACGCGCTCGGCATGTACGACCCCGTGACGTCGCTTCCGAACCGTCTGCATTTCCGTTCGGAGGCCGACAAGCTCCTTGGCGAAGCGCCGGGGGATCGCCGCTGCGCAATGGTGTTCGTCGACCTCGACCGCTTCAAGGCAGTCAACGACAATCTCGGCCATGCTCGCGGCGACCAATTGCTGATCATGGTTGCGAACAGGCTTCGAGTGGTAGTAACCGCCGAGCTCACCGACAATCTCGCCCGCCGGCCCTTGCTCGCCCGGCTTGCCGGCGATGAATTCACCATGTTCTTTCCCGAGATCGACTCGCCAGCCGAAATCGAGCGGGTTGCCCGGCGGGTTGCACTGGCGATTGCCGAGCCGTTCGAGCTTTACGGTCATAGCGTCGACATCGGCGCTTCGGTCGGGGTTTCGATCTGTCCCGACCATGGCCGGAGCATCGAGTCGCTCATGCGCGCCGCCGACATCGCCATGTACCGTGCCAAGTCGCTCGGCGGCGGCCAGCATTGCCTTTTCAACGACGCGCTTGCGGCCGAGCACCAGGACAAGGTGGATACCGAAAAGGCGCTGACCGAGGCGGTGCAACGTGGCGAGTTCGTCCTCGCCTACCAACCGCAGATGAGCCTCGTGACCGGCGAAATCATCGGTTCCGAGGCGTTGCTTCGCTGGAACCATCCGCGCGACGGCCTGCGGCCGCCGAACAGCTTCATCCCGGTCGCCGAGCAGACCGGGATCATCAATGAGCTCGGCGACTGGGTAATCGCCGAGGTTGCGGCAACGCTCGGTTCCTGGCGGCGAAGGGGCGTTGCCCGAAAGGTCGCCTTCAACGTCAGCCCGCGCCAGCTCGACCGGGCGGACTTCTTTCCGCGGCTTCGCCAGGCGTTCGCCGAACAAGATGTGCCGCTCTCGCTGATCGAGCTCGAGTTCACCGAAAGCGCCGCAATGCAGGTCAGCGAATCGGTGGTCCGGGAAATCAGCGCATTGCGCGCCGACGGCGCGACGTTCGCGATCGACGATTTCGGCACCGGCTATTCGAACATTGCCCGCCTTCGCTCATTGCCGCTGGACCGGGTGAAACTCGACCCGTCGCTGATCGCCGATATCGAACGTTGCGAACGGGCACGGGTGGTGGTGCAGGCGGTCGTCCAGCTGATCCGCGGGGTCGGCTGCGAGGTCGTCGCCGAAGCAGTGGAGACGGTCGCCCAGGCGGACATCCTCAGGGCGATGGGTTGCGAGACGGTCCAGGGCTATATTTTCGCCCAGCCTATGTTCGAGGACGAGTTCATTGCCTGGAGCGGCAATGCCGACCGCCAGGCCAAGACCGTCGCCTGACCTCGCGCGCGTCCGCCTAGCCGACCAGCTTCGAGACAATCCGTTCGTAAATCCGCGACAATGCGCGGATGTCCTCGACCGACGCGCTTTCGCCGACCTTGTGCATGGTCGCGTTGGGCAGGCCGAAGTCGACCACGGGGCAAAGCTTGATGAGGAAGCGGCCGTCTGACGTGCCGCCGCTGGTCGACAGCTCGGGCGCAAGGCCGGTCTCGGCCTCGATCGCGCCGACCACGACGTCGTAAAGCGGCCCGGGCGGGGTCAGGAAGGCTTCGCCCGAGATCCGCGATCGAACCTCGGCCCCCGCCGCCTCCCGACTGGCCGTCTTCTCGACCAGCCGGACCAGGTCGGCGCCCGAATGCAGGTTGTTGAAGCGGATGTTGAGCTGCGCCGTCGCCGAGCCGGGAATGACGTTGCTGGCCGAGGTCGGGGTCGAAATCGCGGTAAACTCGAGGTTCGACGGCGGGAAGACGTCGGTGCCTTCGTCGAGGCGGATCGAATCCAGCGCAGCGACCACTTTGGCAAGCTTCGGCACCGGATTGTCGGCCCGGTGAGGGTAGGCGACATGGCCCTGGGTGCCGGGAACGTCGATCCACATGTTGACCGAGCCGCGGCGGCCGATCTTCACCGTATCGCCCAGGCGGTCGACCGACGTCGGCTCGCCGATCAGGATCATGTCCGGACGGATCGTCTTTTCATTCAGCCAGTCGATGATCCGCGGAGTGCCATAGGTCGCATAGCCTTCCTCGTCGCCGGTGATCAGGAAGGAGAGCGTGCCCTTGCGCTGCTCGACCCGCGAAACCGCGGCGACGAAAGCGGCGATGGCGCTCTTCATGTCATTGGCGCCGCGGCCGATCAGCCGGCCGTCCTCGATTCGCGCCTCGAACGCATCTCCCGTCCAGCCTTCGCCCGGCGGGACGACGTCGAGATGGCCGGCGAAGCCGAAATGCGGCGAGCCATCCCCCCGGATGGCGACGAGATTCTCGGTCGGCCCGTCAGGCGCCTCGCCGAGCACCCAGCGGTGAACGGTGAAACCGAGCGCGTCCAGCGCTTCTGCGAGGACGTCGAACACCTCGCCGCGGGCCGGGGTGACGCTCGGGCAGTTGATCAGGGAAGACGCAAGCGCGATGGGGTCGATCGGCATTGCGGCCGACTAGCAAAGGAAACGGACATGCCCAAGGTAGACCTCGACAGAATCGAGCGAACCAACCGGACCGGCTATCCGTCGCCATTCGACCTCCAGGTGCAGGGGCGCTTCTACCGGCGCCTCGCACCGGCAACGGGACTGACCGACTTCCGGGTCAGCCACGTCGTGCTCAAGCCTGGCGCCTGGTCGAGCCAGCGCCATTGGCACGACGGCGAGGATGAGTTCCTGGTCATGCTGTCGGGCGAAGTTACTCTCGTCGAGGACGAGGGCCGAACGGTCCTTCGCGCCGGTGACTTGGCCGCCTGGCCGAAAGGCACCGGCGACGGCCACCATCTGATCAACGAAAGCGAAGAGGATTGTACATTCGTCGTCATCGGTGGCGGGACCAGCACCGGCGGCGGCTATTCCGACATCGACATGCTGTTCACCGCCGACGGGCGATACATCCGCAAGGATGGCAGCGAATATGAAACGAAGCGTGCCTGATTCTCAGTAGAGCAGCCCGCAGCTGGCGGCGCTCCGGGCGACGATGATCGGAACTTGGGGATCGCGGATCTGCGAAGCGACTCGAAGCAGGTCCTGGAGCGACAGCCTGTCGGGATCGGGGTCATTCCGCCGATAGGCGCGGACTAGCCGCACCAGCTCGAGCAGCTGGGCCGGCGACAAATCGCGCTCGAGGCTCTGACCCACGCAGTCGGCCTAGGCCTGTAGCACGCCATAGCCGACAAGAGTAGTCGCGATCCGCTCCGACGGCCGCGCGCAGGGAGCAAGGGCGACGGCGGTGAGGCCAGCAATGAGCAGCGCGCGAATGCTCACGCCGCCTCGCTTTCATATTGCTCGATGACCCAAGGCTCGTCCTGCGCCTTGTCGATCCATTCCTGGACGTGATCGTGCGAAAGCACCGCCTTCATGTAGAGCGCGGCGAACGGCGGCACCCGCACTCCGTAGGTGATGAAGCGGGTGACGACCGGGGCGTACATCATGTCCACCGCGCACCAGTCGCCGAACAGATACTCGCCGGTTCCGCCAAAGCGC
>DATLGC010000066.1:0-9890 GCA_035540655.1 Sphingomicrobium sp.
GAAAATTCGGCTGTGCCCGACGGCGAGGACGGGGCCGCCTCCGAAGGATAATGCGGATGGCGCCGTTCCTGGCGCCGTTCCCACAGTTTCTTCGCGCCCCAGCCAAGGCCCATTGCAAGCCCCAGTGGGCCAAGTCCGCGCTTGGCAACCGCGGCAACGCCATAGCCTAGGATCGCGCCCTTGAGGCCCCTGTTGCGCCCCGCCATGCGCTTGCCAATCATCGCGCCTGCAAGTCTACCCAGCATCGTCTTGTTCCTTTCGCGACAATAAGCCGCGGCGCGCGGACTGGTTCCTCGCCCGAGCCAAGCGAAGGGTTGGCGACATTTCCCAAAAAACGGTGGTGGAAAGTCCCAAATTCTTTCTTGGATCGATATCCTACGGTCTTTTTTGGCGGTTTTCTGCGATTGGCACGCCGCTTGAATAGGATTGGGCATGATCCTGCCGAGAAGGGCGGGAATAAAAGGGAGAATTGAAGATGTCAGGGCAGTCCAAACTCACGCGGAACCTCTTCGCCAGCGTCGCGGCGCTGCTGATGAGCAGCGTTGCTATCGGAGCCGCGGTCGGTCCGGCACAGGCAGTCGCCAATCCCGTTCAGAGCGCGACCCATGCCTGAGCTGGAAGTGATCGAAGCCCGGGTCCCGCCGCGTACGCCGCACCAGCCGACGGATCGGAGCGCCGCGCGCACCGCTTCGATCGCCGGCTGGCTGGGCGGTCCCGTGTTCAGCCGCGCCCGCGACATTTTCGCGGCGAACATGACCGAGCTTCTCGACCGGGCCGAAGACCCGGCGCGGATGATCCGGATGATCATCCTCGAAATGGAAGAGACACTGGTCGAGGTCCGCGCCTCGGCGGCGCGGACGATCGCCGACCTCAAGGAGATCAGGCGGTCATGCGTGCGGCTCGACGAAATTGGCGCGAACTGGACCGCAAAGGCGGAACTGGCGCTGTCCAAGGATCGCGAGGACCTTGCCAAGGCCGCGCTTCACGAGCGGCAAAAGGCGAGCGACATGGCCGAGGGGCTCCGCTCCGAGATGGAGCAGCTCGAGCAGGTGCTCTGCGGCTATGAGGCCGACATCACCAAACTGCAGGGCAAGCTGCGAGAGGCGCGATCGCGGCAGAATGCAATCGCCACCCGGCTGGAAAGCGCAGTTGCGAGGGCCAAGGCGCGTGAAGTGATGCATGGCAGCCGAACGGAGGACGCCTTCGCCAAGTTCGAGCTGCTCGAGCGGCGCGCGGACTTTGCCGAGGGCCGTGCCGAAGCTCTCGGGCTAACGGGGGCGGAGAGCCTCGAGGAAGAGATCGCCGAGCTCAAAGCGTCGGAAAAGGTCGAGGCGGAACTTGAAGCCATGAAGGCCGCGCTCAATGCGCGCATGCATTAACACAAGGGGAAAAGGGATGACCCGCAAGCAATATCGTTATTCGTTGAACCGCAGGGACGCAAAGCTGGTCGGAGTGTGCTCGACCCTGGGCGAGAGGCTCGGAATTGATCCGACATTTCTTCGCATCGGCTTTGTCGCCGCGATTTTCCTGATCAGCTGGGAAGTGGCGCTGGTCACCTACGCCGCGCTGGGAATCTATTTCACCATCCAGCGTAAGCGAGAGATCGACTCCGGCGGGCTGAGCGAGTTCGAGCGGATGGACCGGGCGAGCACCGTGCGTCCATCCGTCAAGACGATGCGCGAGGACCTGGACCCGATCGATCGCCGGCTGATGGCGATCGACGATCATCTCAACTCACCCAATGACGAGCTGGCGCGCGAGATTGACGCGCTGCGGGAGGAGAAGTGATGGAACCGATCACGATCGGCCTGCTGTCGGCAAGCATTCTCGCCGGCCTTGGCGCGGCGAGCTGGGCGGCGCTCAAGGGGTGGCAGGGCTGGCTCGAGCTCAAGCGTTTCGAGCTGACCCATGCCGCCGGCGACAAGAGCCTGCCACCGGCCGGCGGCAGGATCGAGATTGCGGACCTTCGCGAGCGGGTTCGCAAGCTCGAGGCGATCGCCGCCGGAATCGATATCTAGGCCCACATCCCCGAGCGGCCACTCCCCAAGCCGCTCCCAATGAAGCGGTTCGGCTGCCCCCTTGGCCGGACCGCTTCTTTTTTTGCGGCGCGGCGATTTCGGCGAATGGTGACAAGCCATCGACGGCGGACGCTCGAAAGGGCTTGTGATGATATGTTGTATCCCGTAATCGGCACGAAATCCTGACAGGAGCGATTTTCCGTGAACCGACTAACTTTGCTGCTCGCCTCGACGATAATCACCGCCGGCCCTGCCTGGGCGCAGAGCGATCAAGAACAGGCGACTCGGCAGCCCGAAGCGCCGGCTCCGGCACCTCAACGCCTGCACGGCCAGGCCGAGGACATTATTGTGACCGCGCCCTTCGTGCGCGAGCTCAACATCCTCGCCGGAACGTCGGTTCTTTCGGGAGCCGAGCTGCAGCGCGAGGTGCGGCCGCAGATCGGCGATACCCTGGCGCGGCTGCCCGGGGTCTCGGCGACTTCGTTCACGCCCGGCTCCTCGCGGCCGGTGATCCGCGGGTTCCAGGGGGAGAGGGTGCGGGTGCTGACCGACGGGATCGGCTCGATCGACGTGTCCAACACGTCGGCCGACCATGCCGTGACCATCGACCCCCTGACCGCCGACCGGGTCGAGGTGCTGCGCGGGCCGGCTGTCCTCTTGTTCGGAAGCCAGGCGAGCGGCGGAGCGGTCAACGTGCTTGACCGCCGTATTCCGCGGGAAGTTCCCGAGCATGGCTATCACGTTGACGTCATCGGCCTTTACGGCAGCGCGGCCGACGAGCGGTCGGTTGGTGCGGCCGCCGACCTGTCTCTGGGCGGCGGGCTGGTGTTCCATTTGAACGGCAGCTGGCGCAAGACCGACGACCTGCGAGCCGGCGGCTATGTTCTCTCGCCACGGCTGCGTGCCGAACAGTTCGAGATTGCCGAAGAGGAGCTCGAAGAGGGACATGTCGAGGAGGCAGAGGAGGCGCTCGAGCTCGCCAATCTTCGCGGGCGCATCCCGAACAGCGACGTCGAACAGAAGACCGCCTCGGCGGGGCTCGCCCTGATCCGCGACAATTTCAATATCGGCGCTTCGATCAGCCGGTTCGAAAGCGATTACGGGGTTCCGATGCGCCCCGGCGCCGCGCACCACCATGACCATCATGACGATGACGATCATGATGACCATCACGACGATCATCACGACGACGATCATCATGGACACGAAGGATCGGTGAGGATCGGACTCAAGCAGACTCGCTACGACATGCGCGGCGAATATCAGCTCGCCGCGGGCTTCCTCGACCGAATCCGGCTACGGCTGGGAGCGGCCAACTACAGGCACACCGAATTTGAAGGCGGCGAAGTTGGCACCGTCTTCAGGTCCAAGGGCGCCGAGGGACGGCTGGAGCTGGTCCAGCGCGACCAGGCCGGCTGGCGCGGAGCCAGCGGTCTCCAATATTTCCGCCGCAATTTCAGCGCTGTTGGCGCCGAGGCTTTCGTCCCACCCAACAAAACCGATCAGTTCGGGATCTTCACCCTCCAGGAACTGGACCTCGGCAGTGTCGATCTCGAAGGCTCGGCCCGGTTCGAGCACAGCGACGTGCGCACGCGCGACCTTGGCCTCACCCGCCGCTTCGACGCCTTTTCGCTGGCGGCCGGGGCAGGATATGAGATCGCTCCGCGCATTCGCGTCGGCCTCAACCTTTCGCGCACCGAGCGGGCACCGTCCGCCGAGGAACTGTTTGCCGACGGTCCGCACATCGCTACCCAGGCATTCGAGATCGGCGATCCCGACATGAAGAAGGAGCGCAGCTGGGGCGCTGAAGCCTATGTCCGGGCCGAGCGCAGCGACATCAATTTCAGCGCCACTTTGTTCGCCAACCGGATCGACAATTTCATCTACCTCGCCGCGACCGGCGAAGAAGAAGATGAACTGCCGGTGTTCGAGCATCGTCAGCGAGGCGCGCGCTTTGTCGGATTTGAAGCGGAAGCTTCGGCACCGTTGTTCACTGCCGGGGGTTTCCGCTTCGTAGCGGACGCGGTGGCTGATTATGTCCGGGCGACCATCCGCGGCGCCGGCCCGGTTCCCCGAATCCCGCCGCTCCGATTGCTGGGAGGGATCGGCGCACAGTCCGACCGTCTCGACGGGCGGGTCGAGGTCGAGTGGGTAGCCCGGCAAAATCGAGTCGCCGAATTCGAGAATCCGACCGGCAGCCACACCTTGGTCAATGCGTCGCTTGGCTGGAAGCCGTGGGGCCGCGCAAACGAGTCGGTTCTGATGCTCTCGGCGAACAACATCTTCGACGTCGATGCTCGGCGCCACGCCTCGTTCACCAAGGATTTCGTGCCGCTTGCCGGGCGGGACATCCGCCTCAGCGCTCGGTTCAGCTTCTAGTCGTAGCGGGGCGGTTGTGCGCCCTGTTCGATTGTCCGCGAAGGCGGCCGACGGAGCAGCGGTCGGCGCCTCGCTGCTCTGTTTGATCCATTGCCTGGTGCTGCCGATGGTAATCGCCTTCGTGCCGGCGCTCGGTTCGCTGGCCGGAGTGCCGGAGAGCGCGCACCTGTTGCTGTTCCTCGCTGCCGTGCCGATCAGCGCGGTGGCGATCCTCGCGGGCTATCGCCGGCACGGAGCGCTACTGCCCGGTGCCATCGCCCTGTTGGGGTTGGTGCTGATCGGGGCAGGGGCGCTGGCTGGCCTCCCGTTCCTCGTCGAGACAAGTGTTACCGTGCTTGGAAGCGTTGCTCTGGCATTCGGCCATTTGTGCAATTGGCGGTGGTCCGGGCCTTCACGCCCCTAAGACCGCCGACCCGGAAATGCTCGCCCATCGCGCCCATCGCAGCTAGAGGCCGGCGGTGTTCGTCACCCATCTCGAATGCTCGGCGACCGGTGAGCATTATCCGGCAGGCGAGCCGCACAACCTCAGCCGGGCGGGGAAGCCCTTGCTGGTGCGCTACGATCTCGAGGCTGCTGCGCACGCGCTTACGGGCGCCGAACTTGCCGGGCGCGATCGGAACATGTGGAAGTGGCGCGAGCTTCTGCCGCTTCCCGACTGCGTCGAACCGGTCAGCCTCGGCGAGCCGGAGACGCCGGTCATCCCTCTCGTACGAACCGCCGCTCGGGCCGGTGCCAAGGCTTTGCTGGTCAAGGATGAAGGCCGCCTTCCGACCGGGTCATTCAAGGCGCGCGGGCTGGCGATGGCGGTCAGCATGGCAAAACATTTTGGTATTAGCCGAATGGCACTTCCGACCAACGGCAACGCAGGCGCGGCGCTCGCCGCTTACGGCGCCCGGGCCGGAATGGAAACCCTGGTCATTTGCCCGGCCGAAACGCCTGTAACCAACGTGCGCGAAACGGCCGCTTATGGTGCGAAGGTCTATGTCGCCGATGGCCAGATCGACGAGTGCGGTGGGTTGGTCGGCGAGGGCGCAGCGAAAGGCCTGTGGTTCGACTGCTCGACTCTGAAGGAGCCCTATCGAATCGAGGGAAAGAAGGTGATGGGCCTCGAGCTTGCCGAGCAGTTCGGCTGGAAGCTTCCCGACGTCATTTTCTACCCAACTGGTGGAGGCACTGGCCTCATCGGAATGTGGAAGGCGTTCGGCGAGCTTGAGGCGATCGGCATGATCGGTTCTGAACGGCCGCGGATGATCGCGGTGCAGGCTACTGGCTGCGCGCCGATCGTTCGTGCCTTTGAACTTGGCCATGAAACCGCGGAGCGCTGGGAAGGGGCGGAGACAATCGCGACCGGAATCCGAGTGCCCAAGGCAGTCGGCGATTTCCTGATCCTGCGAGCGGTCCGCGAAAGCGGCGGCTGCGCGCTGGCGGTCGAAGAAGATGCGATACTCGCGGCGGTCGAAGATGTCGCTCGAGACGATGGCATACTGCTGTGTCCCGAAGGCGGGGCGGTGCTCGCCGCATGGCGAATGGCGGTCGATCGGGGTCTCGTCGGCCGTGACGAAACGGCGCTGGTGTTCAATTGCGCGAACGGCAACAAATATCCGCTGCCGGATCGGTCGCACCGCCTGGTTCTCGAACACGCGGACCCGCGCCAGCTCTAATCCGTTCATCCGGCCATGCCCGACCGCCGCCTGAAGATTGCCAGCTACAACATCAACGGAATCAACAGCCGCCTGCCGGTACTTCTGCGCTGGCTGGAAGAATTCGAGCCCGACATTGCCTGCCTGCAGGAGCTCAAATGTCCGGACGAGCGCTTTCCAAACCGGGATCTCGAGCGCGTCGGCTATACCAGCGCGTGGCACGGCCAGAAAAGCTGGAACGGTGTGGCGATCCTCAGCCGAGTCGGCGAGCCGGTCGAGACCTGCCGCGGCCTGCCCGGCGATCCCGGCGACAGTCACAGCCGTTATCTCGAGGCGGCCGTGAACGGCATCCTCATCGGCAATCTCTACCTTCCCAACGGCAATCCCTGGCCGGGGCCCAAATTCGACTACAAGCTCGCCTGGATGGACCGGCTTCACGCCCACGCGCAGAGCCTGCTCGCCAGCAACCTGCCTGCCCTGCTGATCGGTGACTTCAACGTCATTCCGACCGACCAGGACGTCTACAAGCCCGAGCGCTGGCTCAAGGACGCGCTATTCTCGCCGCCGGCGCGAGCCAAATATGCAGAGCTGATCGACCAGGGCTGGACAGACGCCATCCGCAGTCTCCATCCCGAGAAGCGCATTTACACCTTCTGGCCATATTGGCGAAATGCGTTCGAGCGCGATGCTGGCATTCGCATCGACCATGCGCTGGTGAGCCCGGCGCTGATGGCAGCACTGCGCTCGGCCGGCTTAGATCGGACGCCGCGTGGATGGGACAAAACCAGCGATCATGCGCCTATTTGGGTCGAGCTTGAGTGGCCGTCGGTCAACCGGCCTTGACCAGCCGGTCTCTGCCGCTATCCCGCTCTCGGGGGGCTGCACCGAGGTGATGCCCATGCAAACTGTTGCGGTCTCAACAACGCAGACCGACGGCGGCGCCGCCGGTAGAGCTCTTGGCGACCAGATCCGCGCGTCGCTTGGCGAGAATCCCAGCGCCGTCATTGTGTTTGCAGCACCGACCTTCGACCATGAAGCCCTGCTTCGGGCTCTGAGCGAGGCTTGTTCCCCGGAGTTGATGGTTGGGGCGTCTTCGGCAGGCGAGTTCGCCAACGAGACGCTCGGAGTAGGTCTCGCGACCGCGCTCGCCATTCACGATCCGGAATCGCATTTTTCCCTCGGGGTGGGCCGTAACCTCAAGAGCGACCCGGCACAGGCCGCACGCCAGATCGTCGGCAACTTCGCCGGCCCGTCCATCCATCGCTTCCGCTATCGCTCGGCGCTGGTCCTTAGCGACGCTCTTGCGGGCTTTGCCGACGCGCTGACTGATGCGCTGACGGTGGAAACCGCGGGCGATTATCAGTTTTTCGGGGGTGGCGCCGGGGACAATGCCAGCTTCGAGCGGACGACGGTTTTCTGTGGCACGCAGGTCCTCAGCGATGCGGCCGTTGCCTTGGAAATTTTGTCGCACAAGCCGCTTGGAATCGGCGTCAGCCATGGCTGGGAGCCGGGATCGCAGCCGCTCCGGGTGACCGAGGCGAGGGGATTGACGTTGATCAGTCTCAACGGCCTGCCCGCCCTCGAAGCATTCGAAGAACACGCCGATGCCCAGGGTCAGAAATTCGATCGCTCCTCCCCAATTCCCTTCTTCCTCCAGAACATTCTTGGGATCGAAACCCCCGGGGGGCACAGGCTGCGCGTGCCGCTCATCGTCCACGACGACGGATCGATCCACTGCGCCGCCGAAGTCCCGCAAGGCAGTATCGTTCGTATCATGAAGAGCTCGCACGCCTCCGCGGCCGAAGCGGCGGCACGCGCGACCGAAGCGGCCGTCCTGGCGATCGGCGATCACCAGCCCCAGGCCGCCTTGTTTTTCGACTGCGTCGCCACGCGCCTTCGCTGCGGCGATCAATTCGTCAATGAAGTGGCTGCGGTTCGAGAAAGGATCGGCGATGCGCCTCTGGTTGGCTGCAACACGCATGGCCAGATCGCCAGAGCCGACGGCCAATTCGAAGGCTTTCACAACTGCACGGCGGTGGTTTGCGTTTTCCCCGGCTGAAAGTGAGCACCGACATCCATCAGCTGGCACACCGTCTTGCCTTGCGGGCCGATCGCGCCGACGAAGCTCGGAAGATCGCGCAAGAGATCGGCGTGGAAGCGCTCCTTGTCCTTTTGCTCGATCGGGCGATCGGCGCGCTTACACCTGCCCCAGGCTTCCCCCAGACCTTGCCAGGCGGCCCTTTGTGGCGCGCGTTCATTCGTCAGCTTCCTCCGAAGGGCGTATCCAGGACGGAGCTTCCTTTTCCGGTCATCGACTCACTCAAGCCCGTTCAGGTCTTCGTTCACCGAACTGCAGTGTTCCTGTTCGTCGGCGACGACCCGCGACTCCCGATCGAGGCATTCCAGGAAGTTCCGTTGCTCGCCGAATTGCTTGTCACCGAGGCGCAACTGGATTCCCAGGCCGGTCTAGTCAGAGCGGCGGGCGAGGCCAGTGAACGCGCATCGAACCTTGCTCGGTCGCTCGATCGGGCGAGGGGTGAGCTTGCCGATAAAGCGCGGGAACTGGCCGGTGCTCTGGCCACGGCAGACCACGCCAACGAGGAGCTGGAGCGGCTGAACGAGACTCTCGAGCAACGGGTCTTCGACGAAATCCACGAGCGGATGCAGGCCGAAGAGGCGCTTCGCCAGGCGCAAAAGATGGAAGCGATCGGACAGCTCACGGGTGGCGTGGCGCACGACTTCAATAATCTGCTCACCGTCATCATGGGCGGGCTCGACAGCATTAGCCGCGAACTCGACCGACCGGGCGAGCCGGATATCGCCCGCATTCGCAGGCTGCAGGCGATGGCGTTTCAGGGCGCCGAGCGGGCATCCAACCTGACCTCGCGACTTCTTGCTTTTGCCCGCCGCCAACCGCTTGCGCCCAAGGCGGTCGATTTCAACAAATTGGTCCTCGGCCTCAGCGATCTGCTGCAGCGGACGCTAGGCGAAACAATCGCCCTGGAAGCCGTTTCATCCGCCGGTTTGTGGCTGGCGCGGGCCGACCCGGCCGAGCTTGAGAGCGCAATCGTCAATCTGGCGATCAACGCTCGCGACGCCATGCCGGACGGAGGAAAGCTGACCATCGAGACCGCGAACGCGAACCTCGGGGAGGATTATGTCGAAGCGCTGATGGAGCCGGTGCCGCCTGGGCAATATGTCATGGTTGCGGTTACCGACGACGGCCACGGCATGGACAAGGAAACGCTCGACCGCGTGTTCGAACCTTTCTTCACGACCAAGCAGGTGGGGAAGGGCACTGGGCTAGGCCTCAGCCAGGTCTATGGATTCGTGCGTCAGTCGGGCGGGCACATTCGGATATACAGCGAGCCGGGCGCCGGCACGACGGTCAAGCTTTATTTGCCGCGACATTCCGGGAGGGGCTCTGCCGAGCCGGACGAGTCACCGACCCAGGCCCGCGCCGACGGCGGCTCGGAGATCATCTTGCTGGTCGAGGATCATGAGGGGCTGCGCGGCTATTCGAGCGGGGTCCTGAGGGAGCTTGGCTATGAAGTTCTCGAAGCGTGCGATGCGCACGAGGCGCTCAAGGTCTTGCGCGACACTCCGGAAGTCCAGCTATTGTTCACCGACGTCGTCCTGCCCGGTCTCAATGGCCGGCAACTCGCGGATGAGGCGGCGGTCCTTCGCCCGGGGATCAAGATTCTCTTTACCACAGGCTACACCCGCAATGCGATCGTTCACAACGGCCGGCTCGACGAGGGGGTGGCGCTGATCACCAAACCTTTCACCTATGACGCCCTGGCACGGAAGGTGAGGCAAATCCTGGATTCCTGACCAAAGGCCGCCGCAAATT